>PHCF01000069.1 GCA_002842145.1 Betaproteobacteria bacterium HGW-Betaproteobacteria-6
CCGGGCGGCAAACGGCGCGCCGACGGCGATCCGCCGCCCGGCCGCGCCGCGCATGGTGCGCACCAGGTTGATGTTGGTCGGCACGCCGCTTTGCGTATACCCGGCCCGTACCCGCTTGTATTCGTCGATGCGGGCCAGCTGGCGCTTGACCAGGTTGGGCAGGGCCAGTTCGTCGAAGAAGATGTCGAGGAACTCGTCGCGGGTCAGCGTGAACACGAAGTCGTCGATGCCCTCGCCATCCTGGCTCGCGCCGCCGGCGCCCTGGCCGGAGCCATCGAGCGGGCGGTCGACGCTGTCGCCGGTATTGAATCGGTCGTTGCCGGGATGCACGATCTCCCGCTTGCCACCCTGGCCATGGCGAAAATGCGGCTCGGTGA
The DNA here is from genome assembly GCA_002842145.1 of Betaproteobacteria bacterium HGW-Betaproteobacteria-6. Taxonomy (GTDB): domain Bacteria; phylum Pseudomonadota; class Gammaproteobacteria; order Burkholderiales; family Rhodocyclaceae; genus Azonexus. The sequence goes on from PHCF01000069.1 coordinate 378, forward strand.
TGTCCTTGCCGGGAATGCCGATTTTCTCGCCACTATCGATATCGCGGATGCCGCGCCGGGCAATGGCATCGGCCATCGCTTTCCGGATCTGCCCCTTGAAGCGCTGGATGAAGCGGCTGCGATTGATCGAACTCTTGTTCTTGCTGTCCTGCCGCCGATCGACGATGCGTACCGTCATGGGTGACCTCCCTTGGCGTGGCGAAACCGCCCCGCCTTTCCTCCATCACGAAGACTTGCGAACCCGCAAATACCAGTCGCAAAGCAATCTCACCTGCTTCTCGGTGTAGCCCTTGCAGGTCATGCGCTCGACAAAGTCCTTGTGCTTCTTCTGCTCGTCGGCGCTGGCCTTGGTGTTGAAGGAAATGACCGGGAGCAGTTCCTCGGTGTTGGAGAACATCTTCTTCTCGATCACCGCCCGCAGTTTTTCGTAGCTGATCCACGCCGGGTTCTTGCCGTCATTCTTGGCTCGGGCGCGCAGCACGAAATTGACCACCTCGTTGCGGAAGTCCTTGGGGTTGCTGATGCCGGCCGGCTTCTCAATCTTTTCCAGTTCGTCGTTGAGGGCGCCCCGGTCAAGCATTTCGCCGGTGTTCGGGTCGCGGAATTCCTGGTCCTGGATCCAGAAATCGGCGTAGGTCACGTAGCGGTCGAAAATGTTCTGTCCGTATTCGGAATAGCTTTCGAGGTAGGCCGTCTGGATTTCCTTGCCGATGAACTCGGCGTAGCGCGGGCTCAAAAACTCCTTGAGGAAGCGCAGGTAGCGCTCCTCGATTTCCGGGGGGTACTGTTCCTGCTCGATCTGCTGTTCGAGCACGTACATGAGGTGTACGGGATTGGCCGCCACTTCGCGGTGATCGAAGTTGAAGACCTTGGACAATATCTTGAAGGCGAAGCGCGTCGACAAGCCGGTCATGCCTTCGTCCACCCCGGCGAAGTCGCGGTATTCCTGGAAGCTCTTGGCCTTGGGGTCGGTATCCTTGAGGTTCTCGCCGTCGTAGACCCGCATCTTGCTGTAGATGCTCGAATTCTCCGGCTCTTTGAGGCGCGACAGGGCCGAGAACTGGGCCAGCATGCGCAGGGTGTCGGGCGCGCAGGGGGCCTTGGCCAGCGAGGAATTGAAGAGCAGCTTTTCGTAGATGTGGATCTCGTCGGTGACACGCAGGCAGTACGGCACCTTGACGATGTAGATGCGGTCGAGGAAGGCCTCGTTGTTGCGGTTGTTCTTGAAGGCCTGCCATTCCGCCTCGTTCGAGTGGGCCAGCACGAGGCCGTCGAAGGGGATGGCGCCGAAGCCTTCGGTGCCCTTGTAGTTTTGCTCCTGGGTGGCGGTCAGCAAGGGGTGCAGCACCTTGATCGGGGCCTTGAACATCTCGACGAATTCGAGGATGCCGCGATTGGCTACGCACAGGCCGCCGGAGTACGAGTAGGCATCCGGGTCGTTCTGCGAGTAGCTTTCCAGCTTGCGGATATCGATCTTGCCGACCAGCGATGAAATGTCCTGGTTGTTCTCGTCGCCCGGCTCGGTCTTCGACACGGCGATCTGCGACAGCACCGACGGCCGCAACTTGACGACGCGGAACTTGGTGATGTCCCCGCCGAATTCGTGCAGGCGCTTGACCGCCCACGGACTCATGATGGTCCCGAGGTAACGCTTCGGGATGCCAAAATCCTCTTCCAGTATCTGCCCGTCCTCGAGCACATTGAACAGGCCGAGCGGCGACTCATGGACCGGCGAATCCTTGATGGCGTAGAAGGGGACATTCTCGATCAGGTACTTGAGGCGTTCGGCCAGCGACGACTTGCCGCCGCCGACCGGCCCGAGCAGATAGAGGATCTGCTTCTTCTCTTCCAGTCCCTGGGCCGCATGGCGGAAGTAGGAAACGATGTGCTCGATGACCTCTTCCATCCCGTAGAACTCGCGGAAGGCCGGATAGAGCTTGATCATCTTGTTGGCGAAGATCCGCGACAGCCTGGGATCGAGCCGGGTATCGACGAGTTCCGGCTCGCCGATGGCAATCAGCATGCGCTCGGCAACGCTGGCGTAGGCGGTCTTGTCGGTCTTGCACAAATCCAGATACTCCTGGACCGACATTTCCTCTTCCAGTTGAGCTTCGTAACGACTTTGGTAACGGGCGAATATCGACATGGCAGACTCCTCCTCACGACAGGTCCCTGATGCCCTTGTTTGAATCCCCTTTTCGACAACGGTTCAATCTCCATGAAGGCGCGATCCCCGATAGTTCATCGGGAACGTGGCCAGCCGGGTCGGATCAACGCTTCGTCGGGCTACGCTTTGCGGTTCGGGATTTCTTGTCGGCGTCGCCGCCTGATGATCGTCCGGCCGCCGGCTTGGTCGGGTCGGCATGATCGAGCCAGATCAGCGTGTCGATGTAGCTCATGAATCCTTGCAGGTAGTCCGGGGCGATGTCGCGCATGCGTTCGAGGCTGCGCAGGACAAGGTGCTGGGAATTCATGGGGCCGGCGTTTTCGGGCGCCCGGGCGAGGGTCTGGGTGAGTTGCTGCTCGGTGCTGAGCTTGGACCACGCGTCGCGGAAGATGGCGACGGACTTGAGTTCGGGGCCTTGCTGGCGAGGGGCGGCCGCGGTGGATTTCGATTTTGGGCGATTTTTCCGGTTGACCGTGGGAATGTCGTTGGCGGGCTCGCTGCTGCCCGTTTGGTCGTGGGCGTGGCCGCCGATGTAGGCGAGAAGGTCGGCGAGCGGGCTGGCGGCGCTGGTCGGGGCGATTTCAGTCGGCGCCGGGGCCGGGCGACTGGCGAGTTCGTCGGCGGCGGCGCGGATTTTGCCGTCGAGCGACAGGCGGATGGCGTCCGGCTGCGTGGCGGCTCGGCGGCTGAGTGCTTCGAGGTAGGCGAAGCGGACGGGGTCGCGGTCGGCGGCACCGCTGGCGCGCAGGGCGTCGAGCTGGGCCTGAACGTCACCCATGTCGCCCGTTTCAGCCATTGGCGTCCTTGCCGTTGGTCCGCGACTTGGGCACCGGTGCCATTTCGACGCGCCGGTTGCGGGCGCGGCCATCGGCGTCGGCATTGTCGGCGACCGGCTGCTGCGAACCGAAGGCGGCGGCGAAAATGGACGACGAGGGCACGCCGTCCTCGATCAGCGTGCGCGTCACGGTCAGGGCGCGCTGGGCCGAGAGTTCCCAGTTGTCGGCGAAGCGGCTGTTGCTGCCGCGCACCGGCATGTCGTCGGTGAAGCCGCTGACCATGAGCATCTGCTCGCTGGCGCCGAGATAGGCGGTGATGGGCTGGGCGAGGCTCTTGAGCAGTTGCTTGCCTTCCGGCTGCAACTGGTCGGAATTGAGGGCGAAAAGCACGTTGCCGCTGATGCCGATCTTGCCGTTGTTGAGCGTCACGCGGCCGGAGGCGAGCGGGCCGGCCAGGGCCTTTTCGAGCGCTTCGCGGCGTTGTTCTTCCTGCTGGCGCTTCTGGATTTCGGCTTCGAGGCTGGTGGCGAGTTCGAGCTGCACGCCGAGCACGCCGACCAGAATGAGCACGAAGGCGCCGAGCAGGCCGGCCATGAGGTCGCCGAAGACGGCCCAGACGGGCGTGCCGTGGTCGACGCTGGCGTCGATGTCGCCCATGCTCATGCTTCGCTACCTGTGGCGCGTTGCAGGTCGTCGACCATCTTCTTCTGCGACATGATGCTGAGGTCGATGATTTCGCGGGCCTGGGCGACGTAGTAGGCGAGCTGCTCGTCGCTGCGCGTCAGCGACTTGGTCAGCCCGCCTTCGATGCGTTGCAGGGCGGCCATCATCTTGTCGTTCGATTCGGCGAAGAGCTTGACCGCTGCGCCGAAAGCCTCGCCCAGGCTGGCCACTTCTAGCGCGCCGCCGGTGATGCTGGTGCCAATATCCACGAGCTTGCCGGCTTCGCTTTCAACCTTGGCGGCAAACTGGCTGCCGGCGCGTTCCAGCAGGTCGGCCGACGAGGCGACCAGCGCGTCGATGGCGCTGCGCTGCTCGGTCGAGGCGTGGTTGATGGCGTCGAGCAGGGCGCCCAGCGTTTCCATGATGCGGCTGCGTTCTTTGAGCAGGCTGTTGTCGCGCGCCATGCTCGCCGACAGTTCGTGGCGCAGCTGGCCGATGACTTCGGCGGCGGCCTTGGGCGCTTCGGCGGCCGTCTGCATCAGGCGGGTGACTTCGGCAATGGTCGTTTCGGCCTGGCGCTGGTGGGCGGCGACGAGGTCGCGGGCGGTGTCGCCGAGTGTCTGTGTAATCTGTTCCTGCTGCGCCAGCGTGGCCTGACCGGCCTGTTGCCACTGTGTTTCTAGCTTGCCGGCCATGGCCGTAAGGGCGTCGGTGAAGCTGGCCTGGCGGGTCTGCTCGCCGGTCGCCCAATCGCGCTGCCAGTCGGCCTGGGTGGCGCGCATGTCAGAGAGCAGCGAGGCGGTGCGCTGGGCGAAGGTGTCGGCGAGGCGGGTTTGCGTCTGTTCCAGCGCTTGCGTGAGGCGGTCGCTGGCCTGCTCGTGCTTGGCCAGGGCGCCGGTCCAGGTTTCGGACACCGTTTGCACGGCGCCATCGAATCGCTGGGTGATGCCGTCGAGCTGGTTGGCGACCTGCTCGCTGATCGCCGCCTGCTGGGCTTGCGTGGTCTGCGCGAAGGCGGCATGACTGGCGTCGATGGACGTGAGCAGCGCCTGGGTGCGTTCGCCGAAGGTGTCGGCAACCTGGCTGACGGCCTGGTCGAGGCGGTTGGTGACGCCGTCGAACTGGCTGGCCAGCGTCGTGGCCAGTTGTTGCTGGCTGGCGGCGGTAGTTTCGGCCAGCGCGGCGTGTTGTTGCGCAGCGTCGGCCTGCAGCTTGGTTTGGGTGGTTTCCACCGAGGTGAGCAACGCGGCGGAGCGTTGTTCGAATGTGTCGGCGTAGGCGGTGAGCGCGGTTTGCAGGTGGTGGTGTTGGGTGTCAGTGGCCTGTTCGTGGCGGGTCAGGGCCTGCGTCCAGGTGTCGCTGACGGTGGTGACAGTTTGCGCGAACTGCCCGGCAATACCGGCGAGCTGGGATTCAACGGTGCCGAACAGCTTGTCGTGCAGGCCGCGCGTTTCGCCGGCGATGCTCGCCATGGTGGCGGTGACGACGGGCTGGATGGTCTCGGCGGCAACCGTCGCGCTGTCGCGCAGGCTGGCCTTGAGCGACTGGTCGACGGACCGGGCCAGATCGGTGTACAGGCCTTTGGCTTCTTCGTGGAAGCGTTGCTGGCCGGCCAGCAGCTGGTCGCCAAGCTGGCGGCTCTGTTCGGCCATCCGGCTCATCATGACGTCGAGCTTGCCGACCAGTTCGGGCAGGGCCTGGGACTGGGCCTGCAGGGCCTTGAAGGTTTCCTGACGCTGGTAGGTCAGCGAGAAATCGCGCAGCACGCTGGCGATCTTGCTGTCGAGCAGTTGGCCGACTTGCAGGCGGTCGCGCCGGCAGAGGGCCGAGATCAGGCCGAGCATGGCCGAAGTGGCGACGCCGGCAACCGAGGTGCCGAAGGCGACGCCGAGGCCCTTGACCGGCGCAGCCAGCGCGGAACGAATGGTCTGCAGGTCGGTCGTGCTTTCCAGCGCCAGCACGGCGCCGTTCAGCGTGACGACCATGCCGAGGAAGGTGCCGAGCATGCCGAGCAAAACCAGCAGGCCGACGAGGTAGGGTGTGATGCCGGGGCCGGGCAGGGCGACGCGTTCGCCTTCGATGCGCAGGCGGACGGCGTTTTGCAGGGCAGCCGGCACCTGTTGCAACCATTCGCCGAGGTGGCCGATGTCGTCGGGGATGTTGCGCAGGGCCGCGGCCAATGCCGTGGTGTTGGCGTGGAAGCGCCGCATTTCGAGTGCGCCGGCGACATAGACGATGGCGATGATGCAGGAAACCGAGAAGGCCAGCGGGTGGCCGTCGATGTAGCCGATAGCGACCCAGGCGACGGCGAGCAGGCCGAGGATGAAGGCGAAGAGACTGAGGTTGCGGTTCATTGGGGCTTTGTTTCCTTGTGTTCTGCGGCGCTGCCGAGGGCGGCGATCAAGCCGGCAACCGGCTTGAGGCGCAGTTCCAGTTCGGCGAGCAGCGCCGTCCGGGCGTCGTGGCAGAAGGCTTCGAGCCAGCTGCCCGGCTGCGTCCAGGTGGCTGGATCGTCGGCGGTATTGTGGGTTAAGGCAGCGCGGTGTTCGGCGTAGCGCTGGTCAAAGCGCTTGCCGAGCATGATCGGGATATTCGACATCAGGTTGCGTTCGCGGGTGAACAGAAATTTTTCGAAGGCGGCGTCGAGGTCGGCCAGTTGTTTGCCGGCTGCCGACTGGCCGGCCAGTGCCTTGCGGGCGTTGGCGCGCAGGGCCGTGATGGCGGAATTCATGTCGCGCTGATGGGCGAGGTAGTAGCGGTGATAGGGCGAGAAATCGGCGGCGCTTTCCGGCGTGGCATTGGGCAGCGGGGTCGGGAAAGGGATGCGCGCCGGCTCGGTGCTGAACACGCCGTCGTTGTGGATCGAATCGCTGAGATTGCGGCGGACGCGGGCCAGTTGGGCCGGCAGGTCGCCGTTTGCTGAAGCGATGGGCGTGCAGCTGCCGGCCTCCGTGTTGAGGACCGAAAACAGCGTCAGCGCATCCGAAAAGTCCAGCCACTGCCCGAGCCGTTCGCCGAAATCGTATTTCGGATCAGGGACTTCCGGGAGCGTGTCGGACAGGACGCGGACGAGGGCAGAGCGATTGAAAGTGGCGCGTTGCAATTCACGCGTCATGATCGTGGCCTGGTTCGACGTCGAAAGGGGTCGCAAGGCTACTACAACTTTGCGACGCGGTCAGCGGTCCGCGTTGGCCCTTGTGCCAGCGGCGATTTCGCAGGATAGCGCCGGGCATCCGGAACAGGCGGGCGAATTGGGCGCTTGACCGGCAGCCGGAGGGATTTCGTTTTTGGCTGTTTTTTCCGGTTGACCGTGGGATTCGGAGCTTTTCATTGCCCGGACAGTCGCGCCGCAATGCCGATTTGGCGCCGAGGGGCGGGCCGGGCTCGGGTATAATTTCGCCCTTTCCGCTACCGCCGAATCCATCCCATGGCCGACATTCTTTGCCTCAAGGGCGACGCCGCCTTTTCCGCCTTCCGTCTGCAACGCCTGCAAGCCCGCCTGGTCGCGGCCGTGTCGGATATCGAGTCCGTGGTGGCCGATTACTGGCATGTCGTGGCGCAAAAGCGCGCCCTGAATGCCGACGAGCGGGCCAAGCTGGCGACGCTGCTGGAAGAGAAGGCGGCGAACGGCGATGCCGGCGAACTGTTCCTCGTTGCACCGCGCATCGGTACCATTTCGCCGTGGTCGTCGAAAGCCACCGATATCGCTTGGAACTGCGACCTGGACGCCGTCGAGCGCATCGAGCGCGTCATCGCTTTCCATGTCGTCACCAAGAACAACCGCGCCCTGACCGCCGAGGAAAAGAAGATCGTCGCCGGCCTGCTGCACGACCGCATGACCGAATCCGTACTCCCCGGCTTCGCTGCCGCCGGCGAGCTGTTCCGCCATTTCGAGCCGAAGCCGCTGGCTACGGTCGACGTGCTGCAAGGTGGCAAAACCGCACTGGTCGACGCCAACGGCTCGCTCGGCCTGGCGCTGTCGGACGACGAAATCGATTACCTGCTCGATGTGTTCACCAAGGCCGGCCGCAATCCGACCGATGTCGAACTGATGATGTTCGCCCAAGCCAATTCGGAACACTGCCGCCACAAGATTTTCAACGCCTCCTGGGTCATCGACGGGCAGGCCAAGGACAAGACGCTGTTCGGCATGATTCGCGAAACCCATGCCGCCGCCCCGCAGGGCACGGTCATGGCCTACGCCGACAACGCCTCGATCATCGAAGGCGCCACCATCCAGCGTTTTTACCCGGATGCCGACCGCGGTTACAGCTACAAGGAAGAGCTGACCCACATCCTGACCAAGGTCGAAACCCATAACCACCCGACGGCCATCTCGCCGTTCCCCGGTGCCTCGACCGGTTCCGGCGGCGAAATCCGCGACGAAGGCGCTACCGGCAAGGGTTCCAAGCCGAAGGCGGGCCTCTGCGGTTTCTCGGTCTCCAACCTCATTCTGCCCGATGCCCCGCAGCCTTGGGAAAATGCCTACGGCCGCCCGTCGCGCATCGCTTCCGCACTCGACATCATGCTTGAAGGCCCGATCGGCGCCGCCGCCTTCAACAACGAATTCGGCCGCCCGAACCTGACCGGCTATTTCCGTACCTACGAACAGGACGTCGCCGGCACGGTGCGCGGCTATCACAAGCCGATCATGATCGCCGGCGGTCTGGGTTCCATCCAGGCCGAACAATCGTTCAAGGAAGAAACCTTCCCGGTCGGCACGAAATTCATCCAGCTCGGTGGCCCCGGCATGCTGATCGGTCTGGGCGGCGGTGCCGCCTCGTCGATGACGGCCGGTTCCAATGCTGAAGACCTCGATTTCGCGTCCGTGCAGCGCGGCAACCCGGAAATCCAGCGCCGCGCCCAAGAGGTGATCGACCGCTGCTGGCAGATGGGCAAGAACAATCCAATTCTTTCCGTGCACGACGTCGGTGCTGGAGGCGTTTCCAACGCCCTGCCGGAACTCGCCCACTCGGGCGGCGTCGGCGCCGTGTTCGATCTGCGCAAGGTGCCGACCGAAGAGCCGGGCATGTCGCCGGCCGAAATCTGGTCCAACGAATCGCAGGAACGCTACGTGCTGGCCATTCCGCCGAACCGCATCGCCGAATTCCAGGCCATGTGCGAGCGCGAGCGCTGCCCGTTTGCCGTGGTTGGCGAAGCGACCGGCGACGGTCACCTGACCGTGACCGATGCCCATTTCGGCGTCAATCCGGTCGACATGGAAATGGAAGCGCTGCTCGGCAAGCCGCCGCGCATGACGCGCGACGTCCAGCATGAGCCGGAAACCTTCGTTTCCTTCGATGCCACGGCCATCGAACTCAAGGACGCCGCCTATCGCCTGATGCGTCTGCCGACCATCGCCGACAAGACCTTCCTGATCTCGATCGGTGACCGCTCGGTCGGCGGCATGACCGCTCGCGACCAGATGGTCGGCCCGTGGCAGGTGCCGGTCGCCGACGTGGCAGTGACCACGATGGGCTATCAGGGCTACCTCGGCGAAGCCTTCGCCATGGGCGAGCGCACGCCGCTCGCCGTGTTCGATGCGCCGGCTTCCGGCCGCATGGCCATCGGCGAAGCGCTGACCAACCTGGCCGCCGCCGATGTCGGCGAACTCGGCAAGGTCAAGCTGTCGGCCAACTGGATGGCGCCGTGCGGCGTCGCCGGTGAAGATGCCCGCCTGTTCGACACCGTCGAAGCCGTCTCCGACCTGTGCAAGGCCATCGGGGTGTCGATCCCGGTCGGCAAGGATTCGCTGTCGATGCGTACAGCCTGGGACGATGGCGGCGTCAAGAAGCAGGTTGTCTCGCCGCTGTCGCTGATCGTCACCTCGTTTGCTGCGGTCGACGACGTGCGCAAGACCAAAACGCCACAACTGGCCGTCGATCAGGGCGAAACCGAGCTGCTGCTGCTCGATCTCGGCCAGAACCGCCTCGGCGGCTCCTGCCTGGCGCAGGTGTACAACGCCACCGGCAGCGATGCACCGGACGTTGACGATCCGGCCAAGCTGAAAGGCCTGTTCGATGCCGTGCAGAAGCTCAATCGTGACGGTCTGTTGCTCGCCTATCACGACCGTTCCGACGGCGGCCTGTTCGTCGCCGCCTGCGAAATGGCCTTTGCCAGCCGCCGTGGTGTGTCGCTCGACCTCGACGGTCTGTGCTTCGATGCTCAGGCGCTGGATGTCGATGGCGCCGAAAAGCGGCCGGATCTGCTGGCCGGCCGCGACTTCGAACACATCGTCCGTGCCCTGTTCAATGAAGAACTCGGCGCCCTGATCCAGATTCGCCGGGCCGACCGCGAAAAGGTCACGCCGATTCTGCGTGCCTTGCGTGTGCCCTACCACTTCGTCGGCACGATGAACGAGTGGGACGAAATCCGCGTCACCCGCAACGCCAAACGCGTGCTGCGTGAAAAGCGTGTCGACCTGCAACGCGCCTGGTCGGAGACCAGCTACCGGATGCAGGCCATGCGCGACAACCCGGACTGCGCCCAGCAGGAATTCGACCGTATCCTCGATGTCACCGATCCCGGCCTGACACCGAAGCTGACCTTCGATCCGCAGGAGGATTTCACCCAGGTCTACCGCGAAGTCAGCGGCCGGCCACGCGTCGCCATCCTGCGCGAGCAGGGCGTCAATAGCCACTACGAAATGGCCGCTGCCTTCGACAAGGCCGGCTTTGCTGCGGTCGACGTCCATATGAGCGACATCCTGGCCGGCCGCGTCAGCCTCAACGACTTCAAGGGCCTGGTCGCCTGTGGCGGCTTCTCCTACGGCGACGTGCTCGGCGCCGGCCTTGGCTGGGCGCGGACCATCCTCATGCACGACGGCTGCCGCGACGAATTCGCCCGCTTCTTCAACCGTCCCGATACCTTCGCGCTGGGCGTCTGCAACGGTTGCCAGATGATGAGCGCGCTGAAATCCATCATTCCCGGCGCAGAACATTGGCCGGCCTTCCGCCGTAATCAGGTCGAGCAATTCGAAGCCCGCTTCGTGATGACCGAAATCCTCGAGTCGCCATCGATCTTCTTTGCCGGCATGGACGGTTCGCAGGTGCCCATCGTCGTTTCGCACGGCGAGGGCAGGGCGGTGTTCGACAACGCAGACGACCAGACCAAGTGCCTGTCGGCCGTGCGCTACGTCGACAACAAGGGCGAGCCGACCGAGGTCTATCCGTACAACCCGAACGGTTCGCCGAACGGCTTGACAGCAGTGACCACGGCTGACGGCCGTTTCACGATCATGATGCCGCACCCCGAGCGCGTCTTCCGAACCGTCCAGATGTCCTGGCATCCGGAAAGCTGGGGCGAAGACTCGCCGTGGCTACGCATGTTCCGCAACGCTCGGCGCTGGGTCGGCTAAGCGACCGGAAGAAACAGAAAAGGCGGCCTGCGGGTCGCCTTTCTTTTTTTACGAATCTGTATTGTTAAATTAAAATATACGCAATCACTTATATATGGTGATTGTCAGACCAATACAAATGGAGGAGTAAGGACATGATCAAAAAAGCATTGCTGGGCGCCGCGATTGTCGCTGCTTCGGCGGGGGCCGTCGCAGAGGAGAAGGAACTGTTGCGCATCATCGGCGAGGACAAGCAGTTTGTTGTACAGACCAAGAACGGTCCGTACGTCATTACCCGCACCATGACGCCCTGCGCCAAGAACAAAGGTTGGCTGCAACCGCTGATTCCGGTACCTGGCGTTCATCCGGTAACCGAGATCGAAATGCTGCACGCCATGAACGACAAGGATTCGATGATCGTCGACATGCGCGAGCCGGACGACCGCATCAAGGGCACCATTCCCAATTCGTATCACATTCCCTACACTCTGGTGGCGGGGCGTCTGGATGAACTGGGTTGCGCCAAGACGGCCGGGAAGTGGGATTGCAGCAAGGCCAAGAAGGTCTACGCATTCTGCAACGGCCCGGTCTGCCCGCAAAGCCCGACAGCCATCAACGCCATGGTTCGCGACGGCTTTCCCGCCGACAAGATCTACTACTACCGAGGCGGCATGCTTGACTGGCATGCGCTGGGCTTTCCTATCGTCAAGGACGAGTTCTGATCGTCTGCAAGCACGGATCTTTATCGGCTAGCCAAACGGAACTCTGCGGAGTTCCGTTTTCATTTTTGGCCATTTTTTTGGTTGACCGTGGGCTTGCAGCCAACTCCCACGGTCAACCCGAAATTCTGCCCAAAATTGAAATGGGGCGCGTCCCGCTGTCAGTGGATAACGACGCGGGCACTGCGTCGCCAGCAGGCCGGCATCTGCAGGCTATCGACGTCAGGACCGGTGGCCCCGAAAATGGCCTTGGCGCGCTCAAGGCGGGCATGTTCTTCGTGAGAAATGCCGGCAATCAGATCGAACCATTGTTGAAGACGTTTCATGATGGCGACTCCTTGTGTGGCTGTATGAATAAACAGTGTTTGGTGTTCGAGCGCAGAATAGCTGAAAGCTGTATGGATGTACAGTATTCGGGAATTCTTTTTTCCGGGGTAGGCTTCGCGCGTTCGTCGAGGATGAAAGGCCTACGATGTCGCGCCCCAAAACCGCCTGGCTGCCACCAGCCGGAACGCTGGTCACCTACCGTGGCCGTACCCGCCAGTCGACGCGCAATGTTCGCGTGGTGGCCGAGGCCTCGGCCGGCCGCATGGTGGTCGAGGCGATCGGCAAGCAGCGCGTTCCCGTTCGCCTGACCGTCAAGCGGGAAAACCTGCAGCCGATGGAACCCGATTTGTTCAACTGAATTCGTTCACCGACCGGGCTTGTTCCTGAGCCGCCGGATCAGTTCATTGAGCCACCCTCGGGCCTTGCCGATGGGGCGTAGCCGCTCCACCTGGATGCTGCCATTGCCTATTCTTTCGATCAGGCTCAGTCCATTGCGCGGAATCAGGTAACTTTGACCGCTCCCCAGAAATACGTCGTCGGGCTCGTTGGCGACGGTGATCCAGATCGTTCCTTGCAGGCAGCGGACCCGGGTACCGGCGGCGCCATTGAGGCGGATCGGGTGACCTGGTAGCAGGCATATTTCCTCAGTCATCCGATGCTTTTTCATGGCGCTCTCCGCATATTTCGTGGAGAAATTCTAGGTTTCGGATAGCGAGTGGTACAGTTGCAATAAAAGTAAATTGTGACCAATACAGTTGAAAAATATTTCAACTGTATTGGTCGTCGCAGAAGCCAACTGTATAGGTGAGCCATGGCTGAAGAACTGTTGCGCTACGAGCAACTGGCGGCCGAGTTGACGGGAATGATCGCCAGCGGCGTGTTGAATCATGGTGATCGCCTGCCGTCTGTCCGCCGCTTGTCCAGCCAGCGCCGACTTTCCGCGTCGACTGTGGTCCAGGCGTTGCGTCTGCTGGAGGATCGCGGTCTGGTCGAGGCGCGCCCGCAGTCCGGATTTTTCGTCCAGCGCGCCAAGGCATCGCGCGCCGAGCCGGTGGTGCGCTCTACGCCCGAGGAGCCGAGCCCGGTCGACATTTCGCAACGGCTGGTCAGCGTCTTGCGGGCTGGGGCGAGAAATGGCATTGCGCCGTTCGCCGCTGCCTTGCCAGCCCCCGAATTGTTGCCGGTCGCCGCACTGCAGCGTTTGTATGCCAGCGTTGCCCGGCGCCATCCCAAGCTGCTCGAAGGCGGCAGTCACACCAATTCAGACGAGCCGGCGCTGGTTCGTCAGCTTGTGCGCCGCTCGCTGGCCTGGGGCGGGCCGCTGCCGGCTGAGGAATTCGTCATCACCAATTCGTGCACCGAAGCGCTCGGCCTGTGTCTGCGGGCGGTCACCAAGCCCGGCGACACCGTGGCGGTCGAGTCGCCGGCCTATTATTTGATGCTGCAACTGCTCGAAACGCTCGGTCTCAAGGCGCTGGAAATTCCGACCGATCCGCGCACCGGCATGTCGGTCGAGGCGCTCGATATGGCGACGCGCAACGGCGGCATCGCCGCCTGCCTGATCGTTTCGAATGGCAGCAATCCGCTCGGCTGCGTCATGCCGGACGACAGAAAACGGCTGTTTTCGGCGTTGACCGCAGCGCGGGGCGTGGCCGTGATCGAGGACGACATCTACGGCGATCTCCACCTCGGCAGCGAACGCCCGTGGCCGATCAAGGCCTTCGACAAAGTGGGCAACGTCATGCTCTGCTCCTCGTTTTCGAAAAGCCTGTCGCCGGCCTTGCGCATCGGCTTTGTCGCGGCCGGCCGCTATCACTCGGCCATTGCGTTGCAGAAAACCATCACCAGCGGCGGCACCAATCCAATTACCCAGCACGTGCTGGCCGAATATCTCGAATCCGGCGCCTATGAACGTCATCTACGCACCCTGCGCCGGGCCTACTCGCAGCAGGTCGAGGCAATGCGGCTGGCGGTCAGCCGTTATTTTCCGGCAGCAACGCGCATCACCCAACCGCAGGGCGGCTTTGTCCTGTGGGTGGAATTGCCCGAAAACATCGACACCACGCGACTCTACCAGCGCGCCATCGGCGAAAACCTGGCCTACGTGCCGGGCGACCTGTTCTCGCCCAGCGGCATGTACCGCAACTGCCTGCGCCTCAATTGCGGCAACCCGCACACGCCGACAATCGAGGATGCGGTGCGTCGCCTGGGAGCGATCTTTTCTGGGGTCTAAATCAACGGGAGGCCAGGAAAACTACGGTATCATTCGGCCTTTTGGGCAAGCTGGCTTTGCCTTTTTGAACGCATTCGAAGGATTTTTCTCC
>PHCF01000070.1 GCA_002842145.1 Betaproteobacteria bacterium HGW-Betaproteobacteria-6
AGGACGGCGGCACCTACGCCATCGCCATCCCCAAGGCGCCCTACCGCTGCCCGCCCGGACCCTACGAGCGGGCCAGCCTGGTGGCCGACTATTTCAAGCGGAACAAGCCGAAATCGAAGGTCGTCATCCTCGATGCCAACGAGGACGTGACGTCGAAGAAAGGCCTGTTCAAGAAGGCCTGGAAGGATCTCTACGGCGGCATTCTCGAATACCGCAACAACAGTGAGGTCAAGGACGTCGATGTCGCCAGCAACACGGCCATCCTCGAATTCGACAAGTTCAAGGCCGACGTGCTCAACGTCATTCCACCGCAGCGGGCCGGCACCATTGCCGCCCAATCGGGCCTCAAACTGATCAACCAGCGCTGGGTGGACGTCAACTGGTTGTCGATGGAATCGACCAGTACGCCGGGCATCCATGTGCTGGGCGACGCCGTATTTCCGGCGCCGACCATGCCCAAGTCCGGCCACATGGCGAACCAGCACGGCAAACTCGCCGCTGCGGCCATCCTCAACCTGCTCGCCGGCCAGGAGCCAAACCCGCAGCCGGTGGTCATGAACACCTGCTACAGCTTCGTCGATGCAAAGAACGTCATCCACGTTGCCTCCGTGCACCAGTACGACCCGGCAACCAAGGCTCCGCAACCGGTCAAGGGTGCCGGCGGCATCTCGGCGGCGCGCAACGAACTTGAAGCCAAGGCGGCGATGGGCTGGGCCAGGAACATCTGGGCCGACATGCTGGCCTGACCGGCAACGCTCCCGAAAAAGGTCGCCCCGGCGGCCTTTTTCATTTTCTGGCAAAGAAACGCTCGATGAACCGTCGCGACGCTTGACGAACCGTAGGCGGCTCTGTGTATCCTAGGCGTCGTTCAATTTGCATCGGGACCTGAATGTCTGCCCAAACCATTACGCGCCGCCTGACCCAGGCCGATCTCGCCAAGCTCTATCAAGCCGGCGAGAAGGTCGTCATGTTTAGCGTCGACACGCTGCTCATCGGCGACTCGCTGGGCAACGTCATTCAGGGCCATGACACGACGCTGCCGGTGACCATCGCCGACATTGCCTACCACACTGCCTGCGTCAAGCGCGGCTCGGACCGCCCCTTCATCATTGCCGACATGCCTTTCGGCAGCTACCAGGAGTCGCCGGAACAGGCCTTCCGCAACGCCGTCACGCTGATGGCGGCTGGCGCCCAGATGGTCAAGCTCGAAGGTGGCGAGGAAATGGCAAAAACCGTCAAATTTCTGGTCGACCGTGGGATTCCCGTCTGCGGCCACGTCGGCCTGACGCCGCAATCAGTCCACGCACTGGGCGGCTACAAGGTACAGGGCAAGGGCGAAGCCGCCGCGCAAAAGCTCAAGGACGATGCACTGGCACTGCAGAACGCTGGCGCGACGATGGTCGTTCTCGAAGCCATTCCGGCCGTGCTCGCCGCCGAAGTCACCGCCATGCTCAGCATGATCACCATCGGCATCGGTGCCGGCAAGGACTGCTCGGGCCAGGTCATGGTGCTGCATGACGCCTTCGACATTCCGCCCGGCAAGAAGGCCAAGTTCGTCAAGAATTTCATGGACGGCGCCAGCAGCATTCACGACGCTGCCTGCCGTGCCGTTGCTGCAGTCCGGAATGGCAGCTATCCCGGCCCCGAACACACCTATTCCGCCTAGAGGCATTCGCAAAATGCCCTTGGCCTCGTTGCGCCTCCTCGCCGTACAAACGTACAGTCTTCGTCGGCCCGCCTAGCCAGGGTCGCTTCGCATCATTTTCCGAGCACCGCTTAATATGCAAATCATTTCTGCCATCGCCGACCTGCGCTCGGCGCTCAAAGGGCGCGGCCGCGTCGTTTTCGTGCCGACCATGGGCAATCTGCACGCCGGCCACATCAGCCTCATGGAACAGGCGCGCGGCCACGGCGATACCGTCGTTGCCTCGATCTTCGTCAACCGCCTGCAATTCGGCCCGAACGAGGATTTCGACAAATATCCGCGCACTTTCCAGGCCGACTGCGACAAGCTGGCCGCCGCCGGTGTCGACGTGCTGTTCGCCCCGACCGAAGCCGACCTTTACCCGGAACCCCAGGAATACACGGTGGAGCCGCCGGCCATTCAGAACATCCTCGACGGCGAATTCCGCCCCGGCCATTTCCGCGGCGTCGCCACCGTCGTCCTCAAGCTGTTCAACATCGTCCAGCCGCAGGCCGCCGTCCAGCTGGCCTTGCCGATAGCCATCGTCGGCGGCGAAACGGTACGCGCCGAGGACGGTCTGGCGCTTTCCTCGCGCAATGGTTACCTGAGTGAAGCCGAGCGGGCCGAGGCGCCGCGTCTATATAAACTGCTCAATGAAATTCGGGCTGCCATCCGAAGTGGTGAAACAGACACGCTCAAACTGGAAAATGCCTGCATGGCCGAACTGGCCTCCGCTGGCTGGAAAACCGATTATGTTGCGGTGCGACAACAGTCCGACCTAGCTATGCCGAAAGGCGTAAACGCCCCACTGGTGGTGCTTGCCGCAAGTCGCCTGGGAACAACGCGGTTGATCGACAACATCGAGATTTGACGCGGCACAAGTATCCATAATTATGGCCGTTGACAGAGGTTCTATTGTCGTTACAATGCGCTTCCCCCAACAATCTGGATGAGTGAAACCATGCAGAGAACAATGCTGAAATCCAAGTTGCACCGCGTGACGGCAACACACGCCGATCTGCACTACGAGGGTTCCTGCGCCATCGATGAAGACCTGCTTGAAGCGGCCAACATCAAGGAATACGAACAGATCGACATCTGGAACGTAAATAATGGCGAACGTTTCACCACCTATGCCATCCGCGCCGAACGCGGATCGGGCGTCATCTCCGTCAATGGTTCGGCGGCCCGTCGCGCTGCCCCCGGCGATATCCTGATCATCGCCACCTTCGCCGTCTACAACGAGGTCGAACTGGCCCGTCACGAACCCGATCTGATTTACGTCGATTCGCAAAACCGCATCACGCGGCGCGGCCACAAGATTCCGGTGCAAGCAGCAGCCTGATCGCAAAGAAATCCATTTTCATTAAAAACCCGCCACTCGGCGGGTTTTTCTTTTGTGTACAATGCCCTACAAAAATCTACACAAATAATGGAGACAAAACATGGCCGTAGTTTTCGCCAAGACCTCAAAGGGGCATGACGAAATCACCACGAAGGCTGGCGGGCTGACACCGCGGGTCAGACGGGTGCTGATATTCGTCGATGGAAAAAAGACAGTCGAAGACCTGCGCGGCATGCTGCAGTCGGACGACCTGCAGCACACGCTGGGCATGCTCGAAGAAGAGGGCTACATCGAAGTCGCCGTGGTGGTCGATGACAAGGGGAAAGCCTCGGTTCCGGATGGCCCGCTGCCGTCGATTACCGCCTTCCGGCCGGTACCGGAACCGGCCAATCCGAAGGAACTCGAGATGGCCAAGAATTACATGATGAATTCCCTGAAAGCCTTCGTCGGCCCCTATGCCCACCTGAGCATCGTCGAAGCCGTTTTCGCCGCCCGCAATCACGCCGAACTGCGCGAGCAGTACGGCCCGTGGTTTGCCGCCGTCACCGAAACAACCCAGGGCAAGCGCCGGGCCGAACACCTGCGGGCCGAACTGCTAAAGGTAATTTAACCCCGGTTGCCGACCGGGGTTGCCGCGAGTTTGCTGAATCCCGCTCAGCTTTCCTCAGCCGCTTTTGCCGGCTTGCGGCTGCGCGGCTTGCGGGTCTTGGGGGCCGGGCCGGGCGCGGCCGGCGATTCGACAGCCGGTTGTTCGATCACGCCAGGCTGAACAGACTCCTGGCGCGCCGTCCTGCCGCCACGGCGACGGGGCGATTTGCCTGGCGTTGCGGTCTCAACCGGGGCCGCGGACATCTCGACAACGACCGGTTCGGGCGATGAACGCTCGGCAACCACGGCTTCGCTTGCCGGCTCGGCGCCATCCTTGCGCGAACGGCGAACGCCACGGCGCGGCTTGCTTTCCGCCTTTTCAGCCGGAGGTGTTTCGCTCGCCGTCACCGGCGGCGGGCTGCTCGGCGCCGCACTGACCGGCGCGACATCGGAGACAACCGCGGCCGGCTCGCTGGCCGGACGCTCACGACCGTTGCGCGAGCGACGCCCGCCCCGGCGACGGGCGTTTCCGGAGGCTTCCGACTCGGCCGGGGGTTCCGTTTTTGGCACATTTTCCGGGTTGACCGTAGCAATGGCGTCTGCCGGCAATTCGCCGGCTACTTCCGCCTCCACCGTTGCCGCTCTGGCCGGGGCGCGGAACACGAAGGCGCCCTTGTCGTCGCGACCAAAGCCGAGCAAACCCCGGCTGGCGGCTTCTTCGAGCAGATTGCCGAAGGTCCGGAAGCCGTAATAACTTTCGTTGAACCCGGGGTTACGGCGCTTGACCACTTCCTTGAGCACCGAGGCCCAGATGCGCTCGCTTTCGCCGCGGTCGGCCATGAGGTCAACAAAGGTCGCGGTGACAAGGTCGACCGCCTTGGTCTTGCGCTCTTCCTGCTTCAGCTTGCGATTGGCCTCTTCTTCCGGCGAACGCTTCGGTGCCTCGCGGTCGCGCCGCGCGTTGCCGCGGCCTTCGCGGTCGCGGACGAGGTCGTCGTAATAGATGAACTCGTCGCAATTGGTGACGAGCAGGTCGGAGCATGATTGCTTGACGCCGACGCCAATGACTTTCTTGGCGTTTTCACGCAGCTTGGAAACCAGCGGCGAGAAGTCGGAATCGCCGGAAATGATCACGAAGGTATCGACGTGGGCCTTGGTGTAGCAAAGGTCGAGGGCGTCGACGACCATCCGGATGTCGGCCGAATTCTTGCCGGACTGGCGGACGTGCGGGATTTCGATCAGTTCGAAATTGGCTTCGTGCATGGCCGACTTGAAGGCCTTGTAGCGATCCCAGTCGCAATAGGCTTTCTTGACGACAATGCTGCCCTTGGCGAGCAGGCGCTCGAGAATCGGTTTGATATCGAACTTCTCGTAATTGGCATCGCGGACGCCAAGGGCAACGTTTTCGAAATCACAAAAGAGCGCCATGCTGGCGTTGTCGTTGGCTGCGGCCATGGAATGCTTTCAACTTGAAGAGGCGTCAGTATACCGCCGACACCCTTTCCCCCGACGCCTCAAGTAATTCGGCATTTTTAGCGGGCATCAAAGATTGTCCCTGCCCCCGCAACCTACCATCCGTCGGCCAAACAAATTCCGAAAGGGGGAAACAATGAGTGGCGCTTTCACCAAATCGATGGCGCGGAACATATTTTACGGGGGGACCGTCTTCTTCTTCCTGTTGTTCCTCGCGCTATCCTTCGACACCCATTCGCAACTACCCAAACGCGACATGCGGGCCAATATGACCCCGCAAATCGCCGAGGGCAAGAAGCTTTGGGAAGTCAATAACTGTATCGGTTGCCACACCCTGTTGGGTGAAGGTGCCTATTTCGCCCCGGAACTGGGCAACGTCATCGTTCGCTACGGCGACGAAGGCGTCAAGGCTTTCATCCAGAGCCGTCCGAAAGAAGGCATCCCGGGTCGCCGCAGCATGCCGCAGTTCAACTTCACCGACGAGCAACTGAACGCCATCGTGGCCTTCCTGAAGCACGTCAATTCGATCAACACCAACAACTGGCCACCTAACAGCCAGGGCTGATCGAGAGGAGAACTGAACATGCAATACAAATCGCAAGCGGTTGCAAAACCCTACTTCATCGCGGCCATCGGCCTGTTTGTCGGTCAGATCCTGTTCGGCCTGATTCTTGGCCTGCAGTATGTGCTCGGCGACTTCCTGTTCCCCGCCATCCCGTTCAATGTGGCCCGCATGGTCCACACCAACCTGCTCATCGTGTGGCTGCTCTTCGGCTTCATGGGTGGCGCCTACTACATGATCCCGGAAGAATCCGAGACCGAACTGTTCAGCCCGAAACTGGCGCTGGCCCTGTTCTGGATCTTCCTGGTTGCCGGCGCGCTGACCATCGTCGGCTACCTGGCCGTGCCGTACGCCACGCTGGCTGAGCTGACCGGCAACAACCTCCTCGAAACCATGGGCCGCGAGTTCCTCGAACAACCGCTGCCGACCAAACTCGGTATCGTGGTGGTTGCACTGGCCTTCCTGTTCAACATCACCATGACGGTGCTCAAGGGCAAGAAGACCTCGATCTCGATCGTTCTGCTGCTCGGTCTGTGGGGCCTCGCCGTCTTCTTCCTGTTCTCCTTCTACAACCCGGCGAACGTCGTTCTCGACAAGTTCTTCTGGTGGTGGACGGTGCACCTCTGGGTTGAAGGCGTATGGGAACTGATCCTCGGCGCCTTCCTGGCCTTCGTGCTGATCAAGACGACCGGCGTCGACCGTGAAGTGATCGAGAAGTGGCTGTACGTCATCGTCACCCTGACGCTGATCACCGGCATCATCGGTACGGGTCACCACTACTTCTGGATCGGTACGCCGGAATACTGGCAGTGGTGGGGTTCCATCTTCTCCGCACTGGAGCCGATCCCGTTCTTCGCCATGACCGTGGCGTATGGGGCTTCCTGCACACCCTGGCTCCGGTCAACTACTACACGCACGGCACGCAGATCACCGCGGCGCACGGCCACATGGCTTTCTATGGCGCCTACGCCATGGTCAACCTGATGATGATCTCGTATGCCATGCCCATCCTGCGCGGCCGTGCTGCCAACAGCAACAAGTCGCAAGTGCTGGAAATGTGGTCGTTCTGGCTGATGACCACGGCCATCGTCTTCATCACGCTGTTCCTGACCGCCGCCGGCATCCTGCAAGTCTGGCTGCAACGCGTATCCGACACTCCGCTGCCGTTCATGGTGGCGCAGGACAAGATTTCGCTGTTCTACTGGATGCGTGAGTGGGCCGGTGTGGTCTTCCTGATCGGTCTGATCCTCTACATCGTCAGCTTCTTTGCTGGCGGTGACGAAGAGAAGGCTGCCTGATCAAGTAAGTCGATGAAATAGCCAAAAAGGCGCGGTTCTTCGGAACCGCGCCTTTTTTATTGCCCGCCGGATTTACGCCAGATCGAAGCGGTCGGCGTTCATGACCTTCGTCCATGCCGCAACGAAGTCCTGGACGAATTTCTCCTTGCTGTCATCCTGGGCATAAACCTCGGCGTAGGCGCGCAGGATGGCATTCGACCCGAACACCAGATCGACACGGGTCGCCGTCCACTTGACCGTATCGGTCTTGCGGTCGCGGATTTCGTAGAGGTTTCTCCCCACCGGCTTCCAGGTGTAGGCCATATCCGTCAGGTTGACGAAGAAGTCGTTGGTCAGCGCCCCGACGCGGTCGGTCAGCACCCCGTGCCGGGTACCGCCGTGGTTGGTTCCCAGAACGCGCAGGCCGCCGACGAGCACCGTCATCTCGTGGGCAGTCAGACCGAGCAACTGCGTGCGGTCGAGCAGTAACTCCTCGGCGCTGACCGCGTAGTCCTTCTTGAGCCAGTTGCGGAAGCCGTCGGCCACCGGTTCGAGCACCTCGAAGGAGTCGACGTCTGTTTGTGCCTGGCTGGCATCGCCCCGCCCCGGCGCAAACGGAACGGTGATGTCGACACCGGCCGCCCTGGCAGCCTGCTCGATGCCAAGATTGCCAGCCAGCACGATCACATCGGCGACGCTGACACCCGTCTGCGCCGCAATCCCTTCGAGAACGGCAAGCACCCTGGCCAGGCGGGCCGGCTCATTGCCTTCCCATTCCTTTTGCGGCGCCAGGCGGATGCGCGCGCCGTTGGCCCCGCCACGCATGTCGGAACCACGGAAAGTCCGCGCACTATCCCAAGCCGTCGCCACCATGTCTCCGATGCTCAATCGACTGGCGGCGATTTCGGCCTTGACCGTGGCCACGTCGTAGCCGGCGCGACCGACCGGCACCGGATCCTGCCAGATCAGGTCTTCCTGCGGCACTTCGGGGCCGATGTAGCGGGCCTTCGGCCCCATGTCGCGGTGCGTCAGCTTGAACCAGGCGCGGGCGAAGACTTCCGAGAAATAGGCCGGGTCCTGGTGGAAACGTTCGGCGATTTTGCGGTACTCGGGGTCGAACTTCATGGCCATGTCGGCGTCGGTCATCATCGGCTTGCAGCGGATCGAGGGGTCTTCGACATCGACCGGCATGTCCTCTTCCCTGATGTTGACCGGGGCCCACTGCCAGGCGCCAGCCGGAGATTTCTCCAGCCACCAGTCGTAACCGAGGAGGAGGTCGAAGTAGCCGTTGTCCCATTGGGTCGGGTGGGTCGTCCAGGCGCCTTCGATACCGCTGGTCACGGTGTCGCGGCCGATGCCCCGGCTGCTGTGGTTGTTCCAGCCCAGACCCTGCTCAGCAACGTCGGCCGCCTCGGGGGCCGGGCCCAGCAGCTTGGCGTCACCGTTGCCATGCGCCTTGCCGACGGTGTGACCACCGGCGGTCAGGGCTACCGTTTCCTCGTCGTTCATGGCCATGCGGGCAAAGGTGACACGCACGTCATGGGCGGTTTTCAGCGGATCGGGCTTGCCGTCCACGCCTTCCGGGTTAACGTAGATCAGTCCCATCATCACGGCGGCCAGCGGGTTCTCCAGATCCCGTTCGCCGGAATAGCGACTGTTCGGATTGTCGGTCGGCGCCAGCCATTCCTTCTCGGACCCCCAGTAGGTGTCCTTTTCGGGGTGCCAGATGTCCTCGCGGCCAAAGGCGAAGCCGAAAGTCTTGAGGCCCATCGATTCATAGGCGACGTTGCCGGCCAGAATGATGAGGTCGGCCCAGCTCAGCTTGTTGCCGTATTTTTTCTTGATTGGCCACAACAGGCGACGCGCCTTGTCCAGGTTGACGTTGTCGGGCCAGGAATTGAGCGGGGCAAAACGCTGGTTGCCCGTTCCGGCACCGCCTCGGCCATCGGCCACCCGGTACGAGCCGGCCGAGTGCCAGGCCATGCGGATCATCAAGCCGCCATAATGGCCCCAGTCGGCCGGCCACCAGTCCTGGCTGTCGGTCATCAGGGCAGCCAGGTCTTTCTTGAGGGCGGCGACGTCGAGCTTTTTGACTTCCTCGCGGTAATTGAAGCCGGCGCCCAGCGGATTGGTCTTGCTGTCGTGCTGATGCAGGATGTCGAGGTTCAACGCATTGGGCCACCACGCCATGTTGGAATGGCCGCTGGCCGTGTTGCCGCCATGCATGACCGGGCATTGGCCGGCACCCTTCGTTTGATTGGTATCCATCTCTCTACTCTCCAGGTTGAATGACGTTCTTGAAAACAGCCACACTGATATTAGGAGAGCTTGCCCTGTATCGCTAATTGATTGACCGGATACGTTTGATAGACAATGGCTATCCGGCTAACGCGTCTCGTCGACGATCTGCATGAGTTTTTCTTCCAGCTCCTGCGCCAGCCGGGCCAGCCCGGGATCGGAAGACAGGGCCGCGAGCGCCGGCAGCGGCCGGGTCAGGGCTATTTTCGTGTTGCCTTCCTCGGTATAAACCGAAATGCGCCAGGGCAGCGCCGCGCTGAGGCGCATGTCGATGGCCAGCATTTTCTCGACCATCCGGGGATTGCCGACTTCGAAGACCTGGCACTCGTCGTCGAATTCGATTGCCTTGCTGTCCAGCATGCCGCCCAGGTCGTGCACCTGCAACACACTCAAGCCCAGACGCTGGATCACCGGGACGAGATCGGTGGTGGCTTCGTAGAACGATTTGTCGCTGTCGACGATGTAGTACATGTTGTTCCCTGATCCTGAAAGCGAAACATCCGCGGCTGGCAAGGCCGCTGAAAGAGATTTCAATTTTCGCCGAATTTTCCGGTTGACCGTAGCAATCGCGCCACATTCAGACGTCAATCCGCTTTTCGCCAGACGCTGGCCAGCCAGGGCTGCTTTTCGCGCGGCATGCCGGCTGGCCGGTAGTAGTGCTCGAGTTCGACGAACCCGGCTGCAGTCAGGCGACAGCGCCAGGTTTCAAGATCGAGATAGGCCCCGTAACGCCCGCCGTTCCATCCTTCGACATTGGGGCCGTGCGGGTTGGAGCAGAACAGCACGCCGCCGGCCTTGAGCGTGGCCTGTAATTGGCGCAGGACGCGGGGCAGTTCGCGGCCGGGAACGTGGAACAGCGAGGCATTGGCGAAGATGCCGTCAAAACGCCCGTCGGGCAGGTCGAGATTGAGAAAATCCTGATGCCAGACCTCGCAGCCGGAATCGGCGCGCGCCATGTCGGCAAATGCCGCGGCGCCATCCAGTCCGATAACCTGGTGACCCAGCCCGGTAAAAGCCCTGAGGTCGCGCCCCGGCCCGCAGCCGAAATCAAGCAGCGCAAACGGCGGCTGGCCGACGATATGGCGCAGCAACGCTTTGATGTTCTGGCTGACATCGTGATCGCGCGTACCGGCCCGAAAATCCTCGGCGCGCTGGTTGTAGTAGGCCAGCGTCAGTCCGGATATTTCCTTGAGGCTCGATTCCCCGTCATTCATGGTCATCCTCTACTCTGCGATGTGGGACAAGCTTGATGCATCGCCTGCTGCAAGGGCAAGAACGAAATTTGTTTGACCATGACGTATGGTAGGGAACCGATGGCCCGCCTGGCGGTCCGCTTAAAGCCACCTTGAAAAATACCCCGATGCCTGCCCTGACGCTCTCCTCCGTTGATTCCGCCGACGCCATCCCGGGTGAGGCATGGGCGCGTCTTTGCCCACCCGGCGACCCGTTTCTCAACGCCGACTTTCTCGCCATCATCGAACGCCATGGCGCCGCCGGGCCGGACTGGGGCTGGGTGCCATGTCATCTCACTGCGACCGATGGGCAAGGCCGCATCGTCGGCATCCTGCCGCTCTACGTCCGTTTCAACTCGCACGGCGACTTCATCCACGACTGGTCGTGGGCATCCGTCTACCAGCAACTCGGCCACAGCTACTTCCCGAAATTGCTGAGCGGGCTGCCGCATACCCCGGCCACCGGCCCCCGCCTGCTGGTGGCCGAAGGTCCGCCTGCGTCGGCGATCCGTCGCGCCCTGATCGAGGGCGCGCAGTCGGTCGCCAGCGCGCACAACATGTCATCGTGGCACGTCGCCTTTCCGAACGAGGACGACTGCAATGACCTGCGGGCCGCCGGCATGCTGATCAGCCACAACGTCCAGTTCCAGTGGCTCGACAGCGGTTGCGGCGACTTCGACGGCTATCTGGCCAGCTTTGCCGCCGAGAAGCGGCGCAAGGTCCGGGCCGAGCGGCGCAAGGTGGCGGCCAGCGGCCTGAGCATCGACGTGCGCCACGGCGACGAAGTCGATCCAGCCGAATGGCCTGCCCTGCACGCCCTCTACGCCGCAACCTTCGACAAATTCAACAACCTCGCCGTGTTCACCGCCGCCTGCTTTGCCGATCTGGCGCCGGCACTGGGCCGCCGCATGGTCGTCTTCATCGCCCGCGACGGCGGCCGGCCGGTCGCCGTATCGCTCTGCTTCCGCAGCGACGAAACGCTGTACGGCCGTTACTGGGGCTGCAGCGGCCACTATCACAGCCTGCATTTCGAACTCTGTTTCTATCAGGGCATCGACTACTGCCTGCGCCACGGCCTGCAACGCTTCGAACCCGGCGCCGGCGGCGAACACAAGATCGCCCGCGGCTTCACGCCAACCGTTGTCCATTCCGCCCACTGGATCGCCGATCCGGCCATGCGCAGGCTGATCGGTCGCCACCTCGACGTGCAGGGCGATGCGGTGGCCAACTATCGCGAACAGGCGGCGGCACACCTGCCCTTCCGTTGTGAGAACTAATCTTATTCACCGAATTTGGGACATATCAATTTGTGCTGATAAAGGCCCCGCTACCATGCAGGCCATGAGTACCGTTACCCTCCCCGCGCCAGCCCCTGTCGACAAACGCCTGCCCGGCGACCTCGCCATCTGGTTCTTTATCCTGGCCGAACTGCTCGCCTTTGCGGTGTTCTTTGCCACCTACGCCTTCGCCCGGGCCAGCCATGTCGAGGAGTTCAACCTCTACCAGCAGACCCTCGACCGCAACCTCGGTGCGCTCAATACACTGCTCCTCATCACCGGCTCGTGGTTCGTCGTCCGCGCCGTGCAGGCGGCGCATCGCGATGACATCCAGGCCGTGCCGCCCAACATTCTGCTCGGCTGGTTGTGCGGCGCCGGCTTCCTGGTCGTCAAGGTCTTCGAGTATGCCGCCAAGTTCGGCGCCGGCATTTCGATGTCGACCAACACCTTTTACATGTTCTACATCTCGCTGACCTTTTTCCATTTCATGCACGTCATCCTCGGCATGGTCATCCTCACCGTGCTCTGGTTCCAGGCCAGAAACGGCGCCTACGGTGGCCACAACGCGCATGGTCTGGAAAGCGGCGCCGCCTACTGGCACATGGTCGACCTGCTGTGGATCGTCCTTTTCCCGCTCGTTTATGTGATGCGCTGATGATCGCCGCCCTCAGAAATTCCGCCCACCGCGCCTGGGTCGTCCTCATGGTCGCCACCGGCCTCACCTGGTATCTTGGTGAAGTCGGCGCCGCCGGCACTTGGGCCATCGTCGCCATGCTGGCCATCGCCTTCGTCAAGGGCCGGCTGGTCATCCTCGACTTTATGGAACTGCGCGAAGCGCCGATGATGTGGCGCGTCCTGCTCGAAGGCTGGCTGATCCTCGTTTCCAGCCTGATTCTGCTTGCCTACTGGATTTCCCTCAAATGACCGAACTGCCCTTCTACGAACCTTCCGGCAACGAAATTTCACTGTTCGAACACGCCTTCGAGCAACGCCTGCCGCTGCTCATCAAGGGCCCGACCGGCTGCGGCAAGACACGCTTTGTCGCCCACATGGCGGCCCGCCTGAAGCTGCCGCTGTACACCGTCGCCTGCCACGACGACCTGACCGCCGCCGACCTCGTTGGCCGCCACCTGATTTCCGACAAGGGCACCTACTGGTCCGACGGCCCGCTGACCCGCGCCGTGCGCGAAGGCGGCATCTGCTACCTCGACGAAGTGGTCGAGGCGCGCAAGGACACCACCGTCGTGCTGCACCCGCTGGCCGACGACCGCCGTATCCTGCCCATCGATCGCACTGGTGAAATTCTCGAAGCGCCGGCCAATTTCATGCTCGTCGTCTCTTACAACCCGGGCTACCAGAACCTGCTGAAAGGCCTCAAGCCGTCCACCCGCCAGCGTTTCGTCTCGATGCGCTTCGATTTCCCCGGCGCCGAGCGCGAAATCTCCATCCTGATCGGCGAAACCGGCTGCGACGCTGATCTGGCGAAACGTCTGGTCGGTATCGCCAAGGCCTTCCGTGCCCTCAAGGACCGCGATCTTGAGGAAGTCGCCAGCACCCGCCTGCTCGTCTATGCCGCGACGCTCATCAAGTCCGGCTTCGACGTCTCCGCCGCCTGCCGTGCCGCGCTGGTTGAAAGCCTGACCGACGACGAGGAGACCGTCGAGGCGCTCATGGAAATCGTCAATGCCACTTTCGGACGATGACCACGGGTCGAGCGAAAGCCACGCCATTCATGGCGAGGCGAGCAAGACAGGCCAACCTGGCACCGAAGGTGCCCCAAACGCGTGGCGAGGAAGCCCCGAGTTTCAACTGGGGGCGACTCACTTTGGTTTCGAGGAAGAAAAGGCCGGGCAGAACCTGGCCGTCCTCGCCGAAGCCCTCTATCTGATCAACCTGCTGCTGTTGCCCGGGCTGGCCTTCCTGCTGCTCGCCGGGCTGTGGTTCAAATACAAGGACAGCGCACCGCTGCTGGCCCGTCAGCACCTCAGACAAACCACGTTCGTCAGCCTGGTCGGCGGCCTGCTCATCGTCAGCCTGTCCGGCCTTATCCTCGGCCTTGGCGGCCTGGACTGGGAATGGACCTGGGTCGCGCTCATTCTCTACTTCACCTGCATCCACTCGACGCTTGTCCTGTTCGGCATGTACGCACTGATCAAGGCCATGAACGGACAAATCTGGCGCTTTCCAGTCATCGGTCCGGCAATCCCACGGTCAACGGCAAAAAACCGTGAAAATTGAAAGGCTGCAGCGTTACCGTCTGCTGGCGCAAATGGGCTTCTTCACGCTGTTCACCGTGACCCCCATCTTCGACCTGTTCCGTTACGACCTTACCGAGCGGCACGCCTATTTCCTGACCTACCCCTGGCACCTCGGCATCGACGAATTGATGGCCGGCACCGGCGAATCGAGCACGGCGGTCATCAACATCATCCTCTACCTGTTCCTGCCCGTGCTCGGCGCCGGGGCGCTGATCATCGGCGTCGCCTGGAAATGGGGCCGCCTTTACTGCGGCTGGCTGTGCCCGCACTTTTCCGTAGTCGAAACGATCAACCGCCTGATGTTGATCGCCAGCGGCAAGCACTCGGTCTGGGACAAGAAGCAAACGCCGCCGTGGGAGCCGGACGGCACGCCGGCCAAGCGCGACAAGCGTTACTGGCTGCTCGTCGTCCCGACAGCCATCGGTTTCGCCTTCGCCTGGGCGCTGGTCGGCCTGACCTACCTGATGCCGCCGTTTCAGGTCTACCACGGGCTGTTCACCTTCACGCTCTACCAGAAAGAGGTCATTTTCCTCGCCGCCGCGACGACGGTCCTGAGCCTCGAATTCCTCTTCGCCCGCCACCTCTTCTGCCGCTACGGCTGCGCCATCGGCATTTTCCAGAGCTTCGCGTGGATCGTGAACAAGAAGGCCATGGTCGTCGGCTTCGACCGCAAACGCCTGACCGACTGCGCCAGTTGCCAGCAGGGTGCAGGCAATGCCGGCCACACACTGCTCCCCCGCCAGGCCCTGCGCGAAAGCGGCAACGAATTTGCATCGCCCTCCGGCAGCGCCTGCGACGCCGTCTGCCCGATGCGCCTCAAGCCGCGCAACGTCAAACGCTGGATGTTCGCCTGCACCCAGTGCGGCCAGTGCATTTCGGCCTGCAATACGGTGAACCGGGCCAACCCGAACGGCCAGCTCCTGCGTTGGGTCAGCAACGAAGGCGCCCGGCGTAACGAAGCCGGTTTTTCGTCCTTATCAAATACCGACGAAGACGCCGGTGGGAAAATCTGAGCCATGGAAGAATTCATCGGCAAACTCTGGCACAACTGGGTCACCAAGGCCGCCGCCGGCCATTACCCGGACGCCGCGGTCAAACTCGGTGAAGTCGAGAAGACAGCCGGTATCCTGTTCCGCGCCTTTGGCGGCGATCCCGGCCTCAAGGTTGCCGCCGCCACGTCGGAGGAACACGGTGCGCGGCGCACCTGGCTGCAGCGCATCGCCGGCAGCAACGAGCGCGTCGCCCAGGGCCGGCGCGATGCCGAAACCCTGCGCCTGCCGCCGGAAATCGCCGCCTTTCCCGAAAAATCGCTGAACCGCGATCTCTATCTATGGCTGTCCGCGCTGGCCGCCAGCGATGTGGCGCCGGCGCAACCATGGTTCATCCGCAACCAGATTGCCAGTCGAACGGCACTGGAACGTTACCCGGGACTCAACGAGCGCTACCGGCGCCTGGTTGCCGCCCATCTCGCCGGGCGGATCGCAGCTGATGCCATGCAACCCGACGAAGCGGCGCAGGAAAAGGCCATTCGCCAAGCACTCGAAGCCCCCGGATCGGTCGCCGGCCTGCCACCGCTCAATACCATCAAATCGCGGCCGCCGCAGCCTGTGCTGCTGTGGCTGATCGGTAGCGAGGAAGCGGAAGCCGGCACCAAACTGGCCGATCCGAACGACAATCTGCCGCCCGAAGGCAGTGGCGGCAACAGCGAAACAGCCAAGGAAGCGCACAAGGCCGAGCAGGTCGAGACGCCGGACAACAAGAATCCCATGCTTGCCATGTTCCGCGCCGAAAGCCTGCCGACCTGGGCCGAATACGTCCGGGTCAACCGCGCATTCGACGAGGACGAGAACCCGAATGCCAGCGATGCAGCCAACGACCTCGACAAGCTGTCGCTGACCCGCGACGGTGAAACCGCCAAATCGCGCGTCAAGTTCGACCTCGACCTGCCCTCTGCCGCTGAAGACGACACGCCGATCGGCCCCGGCATTGCCCTGCCCGAATGGGATTACCGCAAAAACGCGATGCAGCCGGCGCATTGCCTGCTCCAGCCCATGGTCGCCCACGATGCCGGCTCCGCCGCACTGCCGCTCGAACTGGCCGCGACGGCCAAAAAGTTGCGCGGCCAGTTCGCCGCCCTCGCCCCGCAACGCCGCTGGCTCAAGGGCCAACCCGATGGCCCCGAACTCGACGTCGACTCCTGCGTGCGCAACCATGCCGATCGCGCCTCCGGCCACACCCCGGAAGCCGGTGGCTACCTCGCTCAGGCCCGCTGCGAGCGCGATCTGGCCTGTCTCCTGCTGGCCGACCTGTCGATGTCCACCGATGCCTTCATTTCGGACTCGCACCGCATCGTCGATGTCATCCGCGATTCGCTGCTGCTGTTTTCCGAGGCGCTGACCGCCACCGGCGACCGCTTCGGCATCTACGGCTTCTCGTCGCTGCGTCGCCAGAACATCCGTTTCCATCTGCTCAAGGACTTCGCCGGCAAGTACGACGCCGCCGCCCGCGGCCGCATCCTGGCCATCAAGCCGGGCTACTACACGCGAATGGGTGCCGCCATCCGCCAAGCCGCCAGCATTCTCGCCGAACAGCCGGCCAGCCGACGCCTGTTGTTGATCATCACCGACGGCAAGCCGAACGACCTCGATATTTACGATTCTCGCTACGGCATCGAGGACACCCGGATGGCCGTGCACGAAGCGCGCCGCCTCGGCCTGACGCCGTTTTGCGTCACCATCGACCGCGAAGCCGGGGCCTACCTGCCCTATCTTTTCGGTCCGGCCGGTTTCTGCGTCATCCGCAAACCGGAGGAATTGCCAAACCGGCTCCCCCTCCTTTATGTGCAACTTACTCGCCAATAGGTAGTCACAAAGTCGTATTGCTTTGGCATCGGTCGGATGCCACCATTCGACGTTATTGTTATTGCGCGAAGATTATGCACGGCAGCCACCCAATCAATATCGAAGCCTTATTGACGCACGTTCCGCTATTTCAGGGACTGGCGCCGGAGGAACTCAGCCGCATCGCCCGTGGCACCCGCGAAATCCACGCCAGCAAGGGCGAGATCCTCTTCCACAAGGGCGACCCCTGCAACGGCTTTCACCTGCTCGTATACGGCCAGATCAAGCTGGCTTTCACTTCGTCGCAGGGCAGCGAAAAGGTCGTCGAGATCATCAGCCAGGGACAGAGTTTCGGCGAAGCCATCATGTTCATGGAAAAGCCCTACATCGTCTTCGCCCAGGCCCTGACCGACTGCCTGCTGCTGCATATCTCGAAAGGCGTCGTCTTCGAGGAACTGCAACGCGACCACAACCTCTGCCGCAAGATGTTCGCCGGCATGGCCATGCGCCTGCATCAACTGATGAACGACGTCGAGTCGTATTCGCTGCACTCCGGCAAGCAGCGCATCATCGGCTACCTGCTGCGCGAACTGCCCGAAACAGAGCATGACGGGATCAACGTGGCCATCACGCTGCCGACCAACAAGGGCGTCATCGCCTCCCGCCTCAACCTGACCCAGGAACATTTCTCGCGCATCCTGCACGAACTGACCGAACTCGGGCTAATCGTCGTCGAGGGCCGGAAAATCCACATCCCGAACGTCACCAAGCTGCGCCAGCACGAGTAAAGGCGTTTCCGGCCAATTGCCACGGTCAACCGGGAAAAACGGCAGAAAATAAAAGGGGCGATGAAAATCGCCCCTTTTTGTGGTTGACCGTAGCAACTTAGTCAGTGATCAATTTGCCCTTGGTCAGCAGATCCTGAATGATCGTCTGATCGTTCAGGGTGCCGTTGGCCGTCAGGTCTACGCCGCTGAGGACGATCGTTTGGGTGACCTGACCGGCTGCGCCATCCGGCTTCACATCAATGACCGTATCGTTGCCGGTATGCGTGAAATGCAGATAGGCATCCAAGGTGGCCGGGGTCGTCGCGCTATCGGCGATAAGGTCACGCAGATCCAGCACATCGCCACCAGCTATCTTCGCCGCACTGTTGAAATCAGCGATAGTGTCGGTGGCCGGCCGGGCGGCCGTTCCCGCATCAGCCAGCGTCCAGGCAAAGGTATCCGAACCAGCACCACCGATCAACCTGTCATCGCCGGCACCACCATAGATGATGTCGGAACCGCCGCCACCCTGTACGACGTCATTACCGGCACCGGCGTGAATCGTGTCCTTGCCGTCGCTGCCCACGATCTTCTCGGCCACGTCGCTACCCGTGAAGTCCTCTCCGGTACGCACGGCCCAGACGCCATTGGTCGACGTCTCCACAATATCCTGGTTGGCGCCCAGGGTCGGCACATCGGTCGGCGAGAACAGAGCAAACTCGTCGTTGCCGATAATCTTGTAGGCTGTGTCGGCAGCGCCGGTCGCCTTGACCTCGATGCGCAGAGAGGCATGACCAGCTTGGTCCCAGTACAGTATCTCGATCGACTGCAATCCCTCACCAAGCACCTGACCGGTATAGACATTGGTCGCAGTCGACTGGATGTAGTCGAGCTGGGCAACATTTTGCCCACCAATCAGCACACGGTAGCCGTCGTCGGCCGTGATCCGCAGATCGTAGGTACCGCCTTCCGGAATGTTGATGTAGCCAACCATCCGGATAATCGCATCGGTCGTGTCGCCGAGGCCACTAGTAGCCACCAGCGTATCGACATTGCCCGAACCGACTTTGAGGAAGGTGTAGAGGTTATTGGTGTTACCACCGGCCGAGGCACCGATCGCGCCACTCGTCACCTTGCCGTTCTGCCCCAGGTCGTTGCTGAACAAGGGCGTATTCGAGCCTGCTGGCAGGCCGAATTCCAGCTTGTTGGCCGAGAAGGTAGCATCTGCAGCCTCAGGAGCAGACAGCACTGCGTTGTTGATCAGTTCGGTGTTGCCGTTGCGACCTTCGATAATGGCCTCGACATCGGCGAGGCGATCGACATTGTTTGCCACCCCGGCGTCGGCCGACCCATCGTCCGAGTGCAGGCGAACAGCCGTGGTGCCCTGATACAGAGTATCAGTTGCCGTTCCATCACGATTGTCGTTGTACCCGAAATACTCACCGGCCAGACCCAGATTGGTACCGGTCAGTGCGCTCGTCGTGCTGACCAGGGTATGCAACTGCGGCGGCGCGACGTTGATGGTCAAGGTAGACGAGGCGAGATCACCATCGTTGTCGCGCAGCGTGTAACCGATGCCTTCAGCATAAGCGGCACTAGTCGAAGCCGGCGGCGTGTAGGTGTACGCAGTGGTATCCATATCAACCACAAATTTGCCACCCGCCGTGGTCGTCACTGTCCAGCTGTTCGTTGCCGCATCATACGTACCGCGATTCGTTCCGGAGAAAGCGCCTCCACTGCTATAGGTCGTACCGTTCAAGGCAAAGCTGTCCAGATAACCACCATCAGCCCCGATACCCGAGCCAGCCCCCAGCGAGCCGCTTATCAGATCGCCGCTGGTCGGCGTAACGATGGAATCGCGCAAGATTGGGGGCAGATCAGCCACATTCGCGACCACGATGGCCTGGGTATCCGTTCCGGTAATACCGTCATAGGCAACCGGATCCATATTGGCCTGCGAGGCACCAGTACCCATGCCATAAGCAAACGAATTGATATGGTTGGTCGTCAGGAAAGACTGCCAAAGCGCCTCCTCACCCGGCTGAATACCATTCTGACTGGTCAACGGCCCACTACCATCCCAATCGGAGGCCCGCGTCGGCGCCCCATCGGTCAGGAAATACGAGACATTGGTTGCCCCGGCAATCTTGCCGCTTGAGGCAAATGCCGACTGCGCAGTGATCAGCGCGGCATCGTAGTTGGTGTTGTTACCCGAACCTAAACTGTTAACGTAAGACTTGGCAGCATCCACAGTAATCCACGTTGTGCCATATGCGCTGGCCGAACTGTTGAAAGTAACCACCCGGACCATGACATCGCCCAGATTGTTGTACTGGTCAAGCATCATCGTGACCGAGTCTTTCATGATCTGCAGCTTGCTGCCAGCACCTGACCCCATGCTGCCTGAGGTATCCAGGATCAACATGATATTGGTGTCCTGTGCCGGCAAAACCACGGATTGAATACCGGGGATCGCGTTCGGGGCGTCGTCCTCGATATTCACCGTCAGGCTACCCTGGACGGGTGCCGCAACCCCATCGCTAACCGAAACACCGAGAGACACCGTCTCAATGTTTTCACCATTACCGGACGCATGATCGATAGCCTTGGAAAGCGTAACCGTGT
The DNA here is from genome assembly GCA_002842145.1 of Betaproteobacteria bacterium HGW-Betaproteobacteria-6. GTDB lineage: Bacteria > Pseudomonadota > Gammaproteobacteria > Burkholderiales > Rhodocyclaceae > Azonexus. The sequence goes on from PHCF01000070.1 coordinate 20,227, forward strand.
AATTCCCGGCGTTGTCAATTGTGGCACGCAGTACCTCGACACCACCGGCTGAGCCAACCAGCGTTTGCGTACCCGAACCACTCCACGTTACCGCGACGCCGCCTGCCGTCAATGTGGTCAGTGGCGACAGCAAGGAAACTGAAACGGCGCTATCGGGATCAACGACACTCAGCGTGCCGGACTGGACCGTCAGGTTGGTACTGTCCGACGGATTGCCGGTGCTATCAACAAGTCCACCGACCAAGCCTTCCTCGGAGACCGAAATCGTTGCGTTACCGACTACCGGGGCATCATTGACGGGAGTGACGGTAATAACCTGATTGGCCGTTGCCGAAGCACCCTGACCATCGCTGATCGTGTAAGGGAAGGTGACGCTACCGCTGAAATTCGGATTCGGCGTAAATGTAATGACGCCGGTCGCGCTTACATTGACCGTACCATTACTGACAGCGATGCTCTGGGCAAAGCCCGGTGTCAGCGCTGTACCATTGATCCCGGTCAAGGTCACCGTTCCGCCATCCGAATCGCTGTCGCCGGCAAGTGGGTTCAGCGTGATCGTACCGCCGTCCTCTGCCATCGTGTAATTGTCGGAAACGGCCGTCGGCGCGACATTGTCATCGACGATGGTGCCGACGCCCTGGCCGTCAACAATGACCGCCCCAACCGGGTTGCTGAGGTTGATGTTGAAGGTTTCCGGGCCTTCAAAGCTGCCGTCGTTGGTGATGGCAACGGTGATGGTCTGGCTGGCGACGCCGGCGGCGAAGTTCAGGCTGCCGGCGGCGACGCTGTAGTCGGCGCCGGTCGCCGCCGTGCCGGCCGCTTCGTCGATCAGCACGTCGTTGATCGAGAAGCCCGGACGGTCGTCGTCGGCCGGACCGCCCGGCAGCAGACGGCCGTCATCGACGATGGTGCCGGTGGCGCTGGCCGTGCCAAGCACGGCGTTCGTCGGGTTGCTGATCGAGACGCTGAAGTTTTCCGAGATTTCGTATTCGCTGTCGTTGGCGATGGCGATGGTGAGGGTCTTGCTGGTCTCGCCGGCCGCAAAGCTCAGGCTGCCGCTTTGCCCGGTGTAGTCAAGACCGGCGGTGGCGCTGCCGTTGGCGGTGGCGTAGTCAACGGTGACCGCTTGTTCGGTGGCGCCCACTTTGGTCACCGTGAAGGTCACCGTGCCGGCCGCTTCGTCAATGACGATGTCGCTGCCGATGTTGAGGGTCGGACGGTCGTCGTCGACCGGGCCGCCCGGCGGCAGGGTGCGACCGTCGTCCACAATGGTCGCCACTTGCGTGCCGTCACCTATGGTGGCGTTGCTCGGGTTGCCGAGCTGGACGCTGAAGTCCTGGGCGCCTTCGAAGATGCTGTCGTTGGTGATGGCAACGGTGATGGTCTTGACCGTTTCGCCGGCCGCGAAGTTGAGCGTGCCGTTGTTAGCGGTGTAGTCGGAGCCGGCCACGGCGCTGCCGTCGACGGTGGCGAAGTCAACGCTGGAGGCGAGCTCGGTGGCGCCCGTCTTGGTCACCGTGAAGGTGATCGTGCCGGCCGCTTCGTCGACCACGGTACCCACAACGCCGCCGACGGTCAGGGTGAAGTTCTCCGAAGCTTCGTGAACGCTGTCATCGCTGGTCGGAACGCTGACCGTAAAGCTGGTGATGCCAGCCGGGACGCTGATTTGTCCGGTACTGCTGTTGTAGGTAACGCCATCGCTGAAGCTCAAGGCGCTGGTAAAGTCAGCGCCCAGCGTAGCGCTGCCAGAGACCAGAGACAGGTCGTAGCTTGTTGCCGCACTTGATGCGCTGGAAAGGGTCACGGTAAACACCGCGTCCTTGCCTTCAAGCACGGTGACGCTATTTACGCCTGCATCGAGCGGGTCGTCGACGCCGGTAACGGTGGGGACGACCGGAGCTTCGACGTCGGTGATCACCGGCGCACTTTCAATAGTCTCTACCGACTGATTGCGCTCGGTTCCAAATTGATAGGCCAGCGGATCAACGGTTTCAACGATCCGGAGGAATTCGATAAAGGTATGGCCTTCGTTGCCGCCTTGACCTGCCAGACCAGCCGCTGGCGCTTCTTCTTCGAGCAGGGCATCAAGATCGCTGCCTGACTGGATGGCCGAGGCGATTTTCTTGAAGCCTTCCTGATTATTGACAATGGCACTATCGGCCGCGTCCGGCTTGATTGATGCGGCGACCTCAGCGTCGATTTTTGCCGTTTCGCCCGGACGTACCTCAAGCTCTCGGCCATCAGCCAGTGTCAGGACGACCTTGGCACCATCGGCAGCAACCACGCTCTCGCCTTCGCGTATTGATTCTCCGAGCTTCAGGCGACGGGTATTTCCTGCGCTGTCGCGCGCAAACGCTTGACCAGAGAGAACGGAAACTTGGGCGACAACTTGGGCTTGGGCCACGGCGATACTCCAGACACTATTAGCAATATCAAAAGTGTAAGAGCATCAATGCCGGCAAGCTATTGAACCAAAGTACAGTATTGCCACTAATCGTGAGTTATTTCACGCCAGCCAGTCATTCCCGACACTTCCATGGAGACGGCGCCGGAAAATTACCGCATTCTGGAAATTTCAAATTTGGCAAATATTCCCGGTTGACCGTACGAATCACAACGCCAGTCCCCCATCACAAAGCGCCGACGCTTTGAAGCCGGGCTCCGCTAAAGCTTCACGCCGTTGATGCGCAGGGAAAGCTGGAGACGGTCGCGCACGCCGAGTTTCTCGAAAATTGCCGATAAATGCGCCTTGACCGTCCTTTCGGTAATCGCCAACTGGTCGGCGATTTCCTTGTTGCTGGCGCCACCGGCAACCCGTTTTGCCACCTGAGCCTCACGTTCGGAAAGGAGCGTCGACCAGGTTTCTCCGACGGGTTCGCTGCGCGATTCGAGGGCCCGCGAAGTGCTGCCAACCAGTCGTTGCAACAGCGACTGGCCGATCCACAGCCCGCCGTTCTCGACGACGAGCGCCACCTGACGTAGCACGTCGGGCGCCGCGTAGCTGTTGCAGCAGCCAGAGGCGCCGAGACCACAGGCTTCGGCAATGATCGCATCGCCGGGCTCGTCGGCCAGAACAACGACTATTTGAGTAGGCGAAATGCTCAAGGCACCCATTATCGACGAGAGATTTTCCTGCGAGCGGCAACGGCACCAGAGAATGCCAGCACCATCGGCGACAGTGACCGGCGCATCCTGACGGCTCATCACTTGCGCCTGCGGAAAGGCCTCGAGCCACGATGGCAGGGCTGTGGCATCACGGTCAACAAAGCAATGAACCATCAACGCTCCGTCAGAGCCACGCTCTTGGCCCGCAGGACCGGCTTGAGCATATAGGCAAGTACACTCTTCTTGCCGGTCAGGATATCCACCTCTGCAACCATACCGGGAATGATGGGTAGATTGGCGTCGCCGAAGCCTGGCTTGTTGGTGCGTACCCGTACCGTGTAGAAGGCATTGCCCTTTTCATCCATGACCGTATCGGCGCCAATGTGTTCGAGCGTGCCATCCAGGCCGCCGTAAATCGAAAAATCATAGGCGGTGAATTTCACCATTACCGGCTGCCCCGGCCGCAGGAAGGCGATGTCGCGCGGCAGGACGCGCGCTTCGAGCAACAAGGTGTCTTCGAGTGGAACAATCTCGATCATGTCCTTGCCCGGCTGGATGACGCCGCCGACGGTATTGACCAGCAAACGCTTGACCGTGCCCTTGACTGGCGAGCGTATCGACGACTGCTTGACGCGATCCGACAGCGCCACACTGCCCTCGGCAAGGCTGTTCAGCTTGGACATGACTTCGGAAAGCTCCTTGCTGGCTTCATTGCGAAAGGTCAGCTCGACCTCCTCGATCTTGCGTTTCGCCTCGTTGATCGAGGCCTGAACCCGGGAAATCTGAGCCGAAGCCATGTCGCGCTCGCCGCGATAACGCGAGACATCACGCTCCAGACGCAGCAACTCGACTTCGGATACAGCCCCCGAGTTGATCAGGGGACGCGTCACTGAAAGCTCTTTCGAAGTCAGTTCGTAACCTTGCGAAGCCTGCGCCCGTTTCGCCTGCGCCTCGTTCAGCTCCTGGTGGCGCTGATTGAGCTGCTGGCGGGCAATCGAAACCGCCGCCGTCAACTCGTCGTTTCTGGCCTCGTAAAACTGGCGCTCCTGCTCGACGATGGAAGGATCCTCCTTCATGACCTCAGGCGGCGGAACAAATGGCTTACCGTCCGAGATAGCGCGCAGGCGGGCCGCTCTGGCCACCAACCCGAGATATTGAGCCTGGTTTTCCTTCACCGACGAAACGAAACGGGTTTCATCGATCTTGATCAACAACTGCTCGGGTTGAACGATCTCGCCTTCGCGCACAAGGATTTCAGAAACCAGGCCGCCATCAATGCTTTGCAGAATCTGAACCTGCCGCGACGGAATGACCTTGCCCTCGCCTCGCGTCACCTCATCGAGTTGCGCGACAGCGGCCCACATGACAAAGACCGCAAAGACAATTCCGATCGAGCGCAAGAGTACGCGAGCCCGCAGCGGCTCCTGACGCAGCATGGCCAGATCAGCATCGGTCGCGAAATCGACGACTTCGACCTCCTCCCGGCTCGGCAGGCGACCGAGGATGCGCTCGACGTAGGGCGCCGCCTTCTGAGCGACGCGCTCCAGCCAGGCATGCATCGCCTCAAACATCGCATTCAGGCGCTTCATGACGCCCTCCCGATTCGCCCGCTCTGCAAGGCCTGAATCACCTGATCACGCGGACCGTCGGCCACGATGCGGCCATCATCAACGACCAAAACCCGCGTCGCGAGGTCAAGCAAGCTGTTGCGATGCGTCACGATGAGCACCGTCTTGTGTGCCGCCATGACTCTGAGGCGCTCCTTGAACTGCTGCTCCGAGGAAAAATCCATTGCGCTGGTCGGTTCGTCGAGCAACAGGATGGGCGGGTCCATGAGGAAGGCCCGGGCGATCGCCACACCCTGGCGCTGGCCACCCGACAGCGAATCACCCCGCTCGCCGATCATCATGTCGAAACCATCGGGATGACGATTGACGAATTCGGTCAGCCCACCCGCCTCGGCGGCAGCCACGATGGTGGCGTCGTCGGCATAGGGGGCACCGATCGCGATGTTGTCGCGCAGTGTTCCGTAGAACAGGGTGACATCCTGCGCCACATAGCCGATGTTGCGCCGCAGGTCGGCCGGGTCGAGCTGGCGCAGGTCGACACCATCGATGCTGACC
>PHCF01000071.1 GCA_002842145.1 Betaproteobacteria bacterium HGW-Betaproteobacteria-6
GAAGAGCATTTGGTTGAGGCTGAGCATGACGCCGCTGCGGGTGTAGTCGCGGTCGGCGGCGGTGGGTTGGCGCAGGCTTTCGCGGCCGGCGCCGGCGGTGAGGTCAACGCGCGGGTAGTAGCCGCCGCGGGCGACGCCGGTCTCTTCGTCTGCCGCCCGGTAGGCGTGCCATTTCGAGGTAACTTCCGGACTGTTCAGAATCGCTCGCTGGGCTACTTCTTTCAGCGTGGCGGGCGAGGTGGAAACCTGCCCGAATGCCGGGAACACGGCGACAACGAGCAGCGCGACGAGGATATTTTTTTTCATCGTGTTTTGATGTGGGAGAAAAAATGACATTTCCGCGGGGCGCGAGGCTAACACCGCCCCCTTCGCTGACAATGCCAAAGAAATATTGACTGGCCGAAATTATATGGAGCGCCCGAATGCGGCGTGTAAAGAATGTTAAAGCCAGGCCATTTCCGGGAACTTTCTACCGGAGGGATACCCCGGACGGCCTTTTCCCACGGTCAACCGGAAATTTGGGCAAAAATCAAAAGCCAGCGTTGCCAGCGGAGGCGCCCCTGGATCAGCTGCCTTTAATATCCTGCAGCTTGCGATAGAGCGTGCGCTGGCTGACCCCGAGGTGGGCCGCCAGTTCGGCCGCATCGACACCGTCCCGACGTTTTGCCCAAGCCAGGTAACGCCGCTCCAGGGAGTCGAGTGTAACCAGTTGATCGACATGGAAGGTATCGTCATCGCGCACGGAGGGGGGCGGCGGGTCGTCGGCCATCTCGTCAAGCGGAGGAAGATCGATGACGTCACCATCGGCGAGCAGGGTGGCGCGTTCGATCAGGTTGCGCAGCTCGCGGATATTGCCTTCGTAGCGCCGGCTGCTCAGCCAGGCCAGCGCGGCGGGGGTGAATGACCGCCCGGCGATACGATCGACTCGCTCGAGAAGTGAGGCGGCCAGCAGGGGAATGTCCTCGGCTCGCTCGTGCAGGGCAGGGGTGTGCACGGGGAAGGTGTTGATCCGGAAATACAGGTCGCGGCGAAAGCTTTCGGCCTGAACCATGGCGCGCAGATCGCGGTGGGTGGCGACGACCAGCCGGAAATCGGCCGGCAGCCAGTCCAGCCCGCCGACCCGCCGATAGGTCGCGGTTTCGAGCAGGCGCAACAGCTTGACCTGGAGTACAAGCGGCAGTTCGCCGATTTCGTCGAGAAAGAGCGTCCCGCCCGAGGCGGCTTCAACCAGCCCCTGCTTGCGGTGCGTGGCGCCGGTAAAGGCGCCCTTTTCGTAGCCGAAGAGTTCACTTTCGAACAGCGTTTCGGTCATCCCGGCGCAATCGACGGCGACAAACGGGCCGTCGGCCCGGGCGCTGGCCTCGTGGATGGCGCGGGCGACCAGTTCCTTGCCAGTGCCCGTTTCTCCCTGCAGCAACACGGCGGCATTCGAGTTGGCTACGCGCAGCACTTTTTCCAGCATGCCGACAAAGGCCGGCGAGCGACCGACCAGCCCCTGAGCGGCCGGCCGGCCGCTCGCCTGGCGCACGACCTTCATGGTTTCGACGAAATACACGACCTGGCCGTTTTCGTCGCGAATCGGCGTGGTTTCGACGGCAACGTGCTCTTCGCCGCGCGGCGTATGGTGCAGATGAAGGACGCGCTGTGGCGCTCCGGATTTCTGGGTCTGCTTGAGCGGACAGGATTCACCGGCCTGATCGCAGGGCACGTCGAAATGGTGCGAGACCTCATAGCAGGTCTGTCCGGTAATGGCTTGGCCTCCACCGAAATCGCGTACATAGGCGGCATTGGCAGCGACGATCCGATACTCGGCATTCATCACGATGCGCGGCTCCGGCAGGCCGTCCAGAAAGGAAATCAATTCGCCCGGTGAATTTTCGCTCATGCCATCTCCGCCAATACTGACAATCAATATCGCCAATATTGACACAATTTGCCAACAGGGTGCCTATTGAGATATATAAGCAAATGATTTTTAAGAAGATCACCCCAAAAATTTTTCAGGCACGCATCTTGATAATAACTTTCGCTGGAAACCGACAACACATCGTGCGCGGCACGCTAGCGGCGAATGTGTTCCCGGCAGCAATTGGCCTGATGCGTATCCCCATCGCCCCGCAGGCTTGCTTGACGCAGCAGCCTGTTGCTGTCGGTAGCGTCGGTTTCCACCCCTTTTCACATCACTGAAAATTTCAATGACCCAGCCACAGCAAAATCCGGACGAACTGAAACCCGCCCCCGTTTCCTTTTACGAAAAACACAAGGTCATCTACGCCAAACGCGTTCGTGGCTATTTCGACAATTGGCGTATTGCACTGGTCATCTTCACCCAGGTGCTTTTTTACGGCGGCCTGTGGCTGACCTGGAACGACCGCCAGGCGATCCTCCTGCATCTGGTCGAACGCAAGTTCTACATCTTCGGCGTCGTCTTCTGGCCGCAGGACGTCATCTACCTGACGGCCTTGCTGATCGTTTCGGCCTACGGGCTATTCCTCGTCACCGCCATCGCCGGGCGGCTGTTCTGCGGCTACGCCTGTCCACAAACGGTTTACACGCAGATTTTCATGTGGATCGAGAATTGGGTCGAAGGTGACCGCAACGCGCGGATGAAGCTCGACAAGGCACCGATGGATGCGCGCAAATTCCGCATCAAGGCGACCAAACACCTGCTGTGGGGCATTGTCGGCCTATGGACGGGCTTTACCCTGGTCGGCTATTTCACGCCCGTCGAGGAACTGATCAACAATGTCCGGACCGGCCAGCTCGGCCCCTGGGAAACCTTCTGGATATTCTTCTACGGCGGCTTCACGATCCTCATGGCCGGCTTCATGCGCGAGCAGGTCTGCAAGCACATGTGCCCGTATGCCCGTTTCCAGAGCGTCATGTTCGACCCGGACACGATGATCATCACCTATGACGAGGAACGTGGCGAGCCGCGCGGTGCACGCAAGAAGAACGTCGATCCCAACGCCCCCAAACTGGGCGACTGCATCGACTGCAACCAGTGCGTCCAGGTCTGCCCGACCGGCATCGACATCCGCAAGGGCCTCCAATACGAGTGCATCGGCTGCGCTGCCTGCATCGATGTCTGCGATCAGGTCATGGACAAGGTTGGCTTGCCGCGCGGACTAGTCCGCTACTCGACCGAAAACGCCATGGCCAAGCATCAGGGCAAGCAGGAAATCCTGGCCCACATCATCCGCCCGCGCATCCTGCTCTACACCTTCATCCTGATCGTCATCACCGGGCTGGCCGCGTGGTTCCTGAGCACCCGGATACCGCTCAAGGTCGACATCATTCGCGACCGCTCGACGCTGGCCCGCGAAGCCGACGACGGCCGGATCGAGAACGTCTACATGCTGCAGATCATGAATACCGAGGAGCGATCGCATCGCTACAAGGTCACGGTCGACGGCCTGCCGGGTGCCGAAATCACCGGCGACGGTGAAGTCGACGTTGCGCCGGCCTCGCTGCAGTCGTTCAACACGGTGGTCGCCGTGCCACCTGATGCCGGCAAGACGGGTTCGAACCCGATTCACTTCGAGATCGTCGCGATAGACAACCCGGACATCAAGGTTCGCGAAAAAGCGGCTTTCCTGCTGCCCAGGTAGTTTTCCGGCAGACAGCCAAAAGCGGGAGCGCGCCTCCCGCTTTTTTTTCGTCTGGCGATTTAGCGAAAAGCCCGGTCCAGAAAGTCGCTCAGCAAGCCGACCTGTTGCGCCAGATCGCCGTAATCGTCGTGACTGCCCGGCACCAGCAGCAGTTCCACCGCCTCGCTGGTCCGTGCCGCGTAAATCTGCCGGGCCTCGGCCACCGGCACCGTGGCATCGTCGAGGCCATGGACGATCAGCGTCGGGCAACGAAGCCGGGCAATCGTGGTGCGCGGCGCGATGTCGTCGAAGCGATGCCCGATGACCCGTTGCACATAAGCCAGGATGTAAGCGCCGAGCGGCCAGAACGGAATGTGCATGGCAGCCAGCCAGCGTCGCATCATCGCCGCCGGGTGGGCGAAAGCCGCCAGGCTGACAACGGCGCGAATGCCCGGCTGCCGCGAAGCCACCAGTAGCGCCGCCCCGGCCCCGACCGAATGGCCGACCACCCCGAGCGCCTGCGGATCGACCTCGGGCCGGCCGGCCAACCAGACCAGCGCGGCTTCAATATCCTCGGCAAAGCGCGGTAGCGAGGCAAAACTATCGCCATCGCTGCGGCCATGACATCGGGCATCGACCAGCAACAGCGAATACCCCGCCGCATGCAGTGGCGCCGCCAGCGGCAACATCATCGCGGCATTGCCACCCCAGCCGTGCATGACGACCAGCGCCGGCCGCCCCGCCCCGGCAGACAAGAACCAGCCGTAAAGATTTTTGTCGTTGACCGTCGGCACCGTCACTTCAAGCCAGGGCAAGCCCGCCGGAGGCCCGCTCTCGACCACGCGCGGCGCCGCCAGACCGCGCCGGATGACATAATTCAGCCCGCCGACGCCACCGGCCAGCAAAGGAATCCCCCACAGCCAGGCGGCGTCGTAGCTCAGCGGCATGGCGCCAAGTGCGGCAACGAAACAACGATAAATCCCCGGCAACGCATGGCGTCATTTTCTCGACATTGTGATTTTGGCGATTTTATCCGGTTGACCGTAGCATCGGCCTTTGCTGGCGATATACTGACCTCAAACCTATAACAAACCGGAGACCGGGCCACACCAGATGGCCTGGCGCCTATGGACACCCTGTTCCTGCTCGCCGTCGCCACTGTCGTCATTGTCCTGGTGTTTGACTACACCAACGGTTTCCATGACGCGGCCAATATCGTCGCCACAGTCATTGCCTCGCGCGCCATGACGCCAGTGCAGGCCGTCGTCATCGTCGGCATTTTCGAATTTCTCGGGCCATTGCTTGGCGGCACGGCCGTCGCCAACACCATCGGCAAGTTCGTCGCCCTCGATGGTGTGGCGCCGGTGCTCTCGCTCTCGATTCTGCTCTGCGGCCTGATCGGCGCCATCGTCTGGAACCTCGGCACCTGGTATTTCGGCATCCCCTCCTCCTCCTCCCATGCCCTGGTCGGCGGACTGGCCGGGGCGGTCGTTGTCGCCGTCGGCCCGGCGCACGTCGTCTGGGGCTTTGCCGAACTGGCCGACGGCCACCTGACCGGTATCGTCAAGGTTCTCGCCGCCCTCGTGCTCTCGCCGCTCATCGGCTTCTGGGTCGGCTTCATCGCCCACCGCCTGCTCAGCGCCCTGCTCGTCGCCGCCAACCCAGCTGCCAACTCGCGGCTGCGCGGCATGCAATACGTTACGGCGGCCGGCCTCGCCTTCTCGCACGGCGCCAACGACGCCCAGAAAAGCATGGGCATCCTGACCCTCGTCCTCCTCCTCGGCGGCTTCATCCCGACCTTCGAGGTTCCGTTCTGGGTCATGGTCGCCTGCGCCTCGGCCATCACCCTCGGCATCATGTCCGGCGGCTGGCGCATCGTTCGCACGCTCGGCTTCGCCATCTACCGCGTCCGCCCCATCCACGCCCTCGGCTCGCAACTGACCTCGGCGGCCGTCATCATGGCCGCCTCCATCGGCGGCGCGCCAGTCTCCACGACCCACGTCGTCGCCACCTCAATCATGGGCATCGGCGCCTCGGAGCGTCCGCGCGCCGTGCGCTGGGCCAAGGCCAAGGACATCGCGATGACCTGGCTGATCACCATTCCCGGCGCCGCCATCGTCGCCATCCAGGCCTACGCCCTGGTTCATCTATTTCTCGGAGGCACGCCATGAGCGAAGAAAGCAGCCCCTCGGTATTCCGTCGCCTGTTCGACCGCGTCTTTCCCAAGATGCCCGACTTCTTTACCCTGCTCACCGAGCAGTGCCAGCACGTCGGGCTCACCGCCGGGCGTCTCGTCGAATTCATGGAAACCGGCAACCAGAGTGTCGGCCAGCTCATCCGCCAGGACGAGCACGAAGCCGACCGCGTCAAGATTCGCAACCTGCACACGCTCAACGAAGCCTTCTCGACACCGATTGACCGCGAAGACCTCTATCGCGCCATCATCGACCTCGACGAAATCGTCAACTACTGCAAGACCACGGTCAGCGAAATGGAAGTCCTCTGTCTCGCCCCCGACAAGCACTGCCTCGAAATGGCCATGCACATCAAGCTCGGCGTCGATGCCCTGGCCCAAGGCTACGCCCGCCTCGCCAAGGAACCTGCCGCCGCCGCAGCCGATGCCGACGCGGCGCGCAAAGCCGAACGCCGCGTTGAAAAGAACTACCGGCGGGCCATCGCCGAACTGTTTGTCGGCGACGACTACATCCACATGTTCAAACGCCGCGAAATCTACCGCCACCTGTCCAACGCCGCCGACCGCATGGCCAACTGCGCCAACACCCTGCACGACATCGTCGTCAAGATGTGCTGAGTCCGTGCTGAAATCCCTCTCCCGCAGCCTGCTCAAACTATTCGGCTGGACCGCAATCGAACCGCCCGAGCGCCCTGCCCGCGCCGTGCTCGTCGGCTATCCGCACACCTCCAACTGGGATGGCGTCGTCGCCCTGTTCACAAAGCTGGCCCTCAGCCTCGACGCCCGCTGGGTTGCCAAGGACTCCCTGTTTTGCGGGCCGCTCGACTGGATCTTTCGCCGCCTCGGCGGCATCCCGATCAAGCGCGACGTGCGCTCCGGCTTCGTCGCCGACATGGTCAGGCAATTCGCCGCCACACCCAACTTCCAGCTGGTCATTGCCCCCGAAGGCACGCGCAGACTGACCCGGGGCTGGAAAAGCGGTTTTTATCGCATCGCCCTGCAAGCCGAAGTCCCCGTCGGCCTCGCCTTCATCGACTACGCCCGGCGCGAAGCCGGCATCCTCACCTACCTCACGATGACCGGCGACCCGGCCACCGATATCGCTGCCATCGCCGCGCACTACGAAGGCCGAGTCGGCAAACACCCCGAACTCGCCGCGCCAATCCGCTGGATCGACTAGCTACCGACTATTCGGCGACAAGCACCACGTCTTCGCCGGCAAAACTGACGACCTGACCGGGTTTCATTTTTGCCCTTTTTCTCGTGTCGACCGTAGCATCGACTTTCACGCGCCCTTCGGCGATGGCGGCATGCGCTGCGCCGCCCGATTCGCACAGGCCGGTGGCCTTGAGCAGTTGGTCCAGCTGGATATATTCGCCGCGGATGGCAAAGGTAATGCTCATGGGTATTCCTGTCGGTAGCGTGGCAAGCGGGCGGGTGGCCGAGCTTGCCGAAGGCGCTCATTGTATATCCATCGCCCGGTTGTCACTCGGTGAGCAGGGCTGTGCGTCATCGTGGTGCGCGCTGTCGGAAACCGCACCAACCAGGCTCCCTCTTCGCCATAAAACACCGCTTTGGAGCGGGTACGATTTTTGCAGACAGATCATATATCTTAAATTTGTCACCTATTGCCGTGCACTTTCGCCCCAAACGCCACAATCATTCCGGCGTCCCCCCTTCGCGCCTGAATCACTCCAGAGTCCTCGATACTTTGGTCAAGAACCTTGAGGGGATGGCCTACCGCTGCCTGCACGATGCGGGCTGGACGATGGTTTTTGTCAGCAACGGTTGCCATGAGCTGAGTGGCTATGCCTCTTCGGAAATCCTCGGCAAGACGGGCATTTCATGGGAAGAGATTACCCACCCGGAAGATCGCCGGCACGTCCGCGATTGCATCGAAGATGCCATACGCCGCAACCAGCGCTTTGCGGTCCAGTACCGAATCGTCTGCAAGTCAGGGCAAATCAAGTGGGTGGTCGAGCGCGGGGTGGCGATCCGGGACGAGCAGGGAGAAGCAGCGCTGGAAGGGTTCATCGAGGACATTACGGCGCGAAGAACGACGCTGGAGGCGCTTGAGGCAGCCGAGCTGCGCTATCGCAACATTTTCGAACATGCCTCGGAAGGCATCTTCCAGTCCACCCGCGAGGGCCGTTACCTGGCCGCCAACCCGGCATTGGCCAGGCTGTATGGCTACGACAATCCGCAGGCACTGATGGCCGATCTGGCCGATATCGAACGCCTGCTCTATGTCCAGCCTGATCGCCGGGAAGACTTTCTGGCCTTGATCGAAAGGGATGGCGAAGTCCTGAACTTCGAGTCCGAGGTATACCGGCGCGATGGATCGCGCATCTGGATTACCGAAAATGCCCACGTTGTGCTTGGCACCAGGGGCGAATTCATCTGCTATGAAGGCACGGCGCAGGACATTTCTGAGCGCAAGCGGACCGAGGCTCATCTCCAGCTCATGGCGATGGTCTTCTCGAACAGCAACGAAGCGATCATCGTGACCGATGCCGGCAACCGGATCATCGCCGCCAACCCGGCTTTCACGACGCTCACCGGTTACCTGCCGGAAGAAGTGATCGGCAAGAATCCTCGCATCCTGTCGGCCGGTTCGACACCGATCGAGGTCTTTTCCGACATGTGGACCTGCCTGCATCGGGATGGCGCCTGGCAAGGCGAGTTGTGGGACCGCCGAAAAACCGGCGAGGCCTACCCAAAATGGCTGTCGATCTCGCTGGTCCGCGATGCCGAAGGGCAGATCTGCAATTACATCGGCAGCTTCATCGACATTTCGGAACTCAAGGCGACTCAGGAGCGTATCCATCATCTCGCCCACCACGATACGCTGACCAACCTGCCCAACCGCTTCAGCCTGCACGAAAAGCTCGACCAGGCCATCGCTTTCTGCAAACGCAATCACATGCAGCTGGCCCTCATGCTGATCGACCTTGATCGCTTCAAGACGATCAACGACACCCTCGGCCACCAGGCCGGCGACGACCTGCTGATCCAGGTTGCCCAGCGCCTCTCGGCGGCTGTCCGCGAGAGCGACATCGTGGCCCGTCTGGGCGGCGATGAATTCGTTGTTGCCCTGCCCGGCATCGGCTCGCCAGCCGACGCTGCCCACCTGGCCGACAAGATCACCCGCGAGATTTCCGCCCCCTACCTGATCGACGGCCAGGAGCAACGAACCTCGCCGAGCATCGGCATCTGCGTATTCCCGGACGACGGCATGGAAATCGGCGACCTACTGAAGAATGCCGATGTCGCGATGTACCACGCCAAGGCCAAGGGGCGCGGCAATTACCAGTTCTTCACGGAAGACATGAACATCGCGACGACCGAGCGCATGAGCCTCGAGTCGGACCTGCGCCTGGCCATCTCCCGCCACGAGTTCCTGCTCTACTACCAGCCCCAGCTCGACCTGCGCAGCGGCACCGTCGTCGGCGTCGAGGCGCTGATCCGTTGGCAGCATCCAACCCGCGGTCTGGTCTCGCCGGGCGACTTCATCCCGATCGCTGAAGAGAGCGGCATGATCGCGGCCATCGGCGACTGGGTACTCGAGGAAGCCTGTCGCCAGCTCAAGGCGTGGCAAACCAGGGGCATCAACCATATCCGCATGTCGATCAACCTGAGCGCCGGACAGTTTCTCGACAAGACCCTGCCGGCCCGCATCCACGAACTTCTGGCGCGCAATGGTCTGAGTGCCGGCCTGATCGATCTGGAAGTAACTGAATCGATGTCGATGGCGTCACCGGACGAATCGATCAGCGTCATGAAAACCCTGAGCCGCAGCGGACTGACGCTGTCTATCGACGACTTCGGCACGGGCTATTCGTCGCTGGCCTATCTCAAGCTGTTGCCTATCCACACGCTGAAGATCGACCGTTCCTTCGTCAAGGACATCGAATCGGACCCCAACGATGCCGACATCTGCGACGTCACCGTGCTGCTCGCCCACAAGCTCGGTCTGGAAGTCGTCGCCGAGGGTGTCGAGACCGAGGCGCAACTGAAATTCCTGCTCAGCATCGGCTGCGAAAAGATCCAGGGCTACCTGATCAGCAAACCGCTACCGGCTGAAGAAGCTGAAATGTTCATCCGCAACAACCCACCGATGAACGGCCTGGGGACCATCGACCTGTGGTCGTCGCCTGAACAATCACCATCGATCAACGAGAACTGCCCCGCCTGACCGACAACGTGGCCGAGGCAACGGCCTCTGCCGCAGCAAATCGGCACCGAACCTGAGCTAGGCCGCGCCGATCAGGATGAGATGCACCCGGCAAGGCCCGTGGGCGCCGAGGACGATGGTTTGTTCGATGTCGCCGGTACGCGATGGCCCTGAGATGAAATTGACGGCCCGCGGCAGGCTGCCGCGTTCGGCCCGGAGCAAGGCGAAGGCATCTTCCATGGTCGCCACGATGCGCGAAACGTCGACCAGCGCGATGTGCGTTTCCGGCAGCAGGCTGACTGTGGCCGGCGTTTCCGGGCCGGAGAGCAGCATCAGCGTGCCGGTTTCGGCAATGGCGCAAAAGCAGCCGGAAATACCCGTTTTGTCGGCGTCGACCGCAGGACGAACGGCGACGGAGAGGCGGCTGGCCGCCCAGTCCAGCCCCGCAACATCGGCCGTCGCCACGGCCTCGCCGGCCAGCCCGTTGGCTAAAAGATAAGCCGCCACGGCGGCCGGTGCCTCGGCTTGCGTGGCAACAGCGACAACCGTACTCGACAGGTATTCCGCCTTGGCCCGAAAGCGGCCGACGAGATCGGCACCGATAACCGGCTGCGGCCCGCGCCCGGCTGAGCCAAGCGCAGCGATGGCGGCGGCCCGGCGCCCGGCAAAATCGTCCCGGCCGACACCGCGCCGGACGCGTTCGAGGATGTCGCCCCGGGCGCTCATGCCACGCGATTCTTAGGCGCCCCGGCGACGAAGGCTTCGATGTTGTCGATGAGCTGATCGGCCAGGGTTTGCATGGCCGGCCGGCTGGACCACGCGACATGCGGGGTGAGCAGGAAGTTGGGCAGGGCCAGTAGCGCCGGATCGATCATCGGGTGATCGGCCGGCGGCGGCTCGACGGTGATGGCATCAAATCCCGCTCCGGCGATCCAGCCCTCCTTGAGCGCCCGGATCAGGGCCGGCTCATTGACGATGCCGCCGCGCGCCGTATTGATGAGCAACACCGACGGTTTCATGGCGCGCAGCTCGGCTTCGCCGATCAGATCCTTGGTGTCTGCCGTCAGCGGACAGTGCAGGCTGATCGCATCCGCCACGGCGAGCACCTCGGCAAAACCCGTGTAGCCGGGTCGAACGATTGCCGCCCCCTTGTGCTCGGCCCGCAGGACCCGCATGCCGAACGCCTCGGCCAGCTTCGCCACGCCGTTGCCCAAGGTACCGCTGCCAATCAGGCCAAGCGTCGCGCCGTGCAGGTCGCGGATCGGATGATCGAACAGGCAGAATTGTTCGGCCCGCTGCCAGCCGCCGGCCAACAGGGTTTCGCGCCAGGCGACGAGGTTGCGCGAGAGCGCGAGGAGCAGGGCCATGACGTGCTCGGGGACGGTATGCACGGCGTAGCCCTGAATGTTTGAAACGACAATGCCGCGCGCCCGACAGGCGTCGAGATCGACGTTGTTGGTGCCGGTCGCCGAGACGGCGATCATTTTCAGGTCTGGCAGGGCGTTGACCGCAGCAGCATCGATCGCCACCTTGTTGGTGATGGCGATCGTCGCCCCGACCAGGCGCTCGACGACCTGCCCCGGCGCCGTTTTGGCATGCTCTACCCAGTCGTGCGCAAAGGCCGGCCGCCGCACTTCGGCGATCAGCGATTCGCCTTCGAGCTGAACAATGCGCAACATCAGGCAGCTTTCATCTCGAAGGCGACGCCGGCCGCTTCGGCGATGGCGCCGACCTGCACGCCAAGCGCCGGCTGGCCACTATACACCAACCGGTCGATACCGGCCGCGCACAATCCTTCGATGGCCGCCGTATCGCCCTGCATGAGATTAAGTACGCCGCCCGGCCACTCGGCTCGGGCGGACAGTTCGCACAGGGCGTAGGCAGCCGAGGGCGCCTTCGGACTCGGCTTGACGACCACCGTCGCGCCGGCCATGAGCGCCGGCGCGATGGCTTCGGCCAGGCCGGCGAGCGGCCGGGAGGCATCGAGAACCAGCGCAAAAACCCCGGTCTGGCCGACGGCGGAGTCATGCAGCGCGGCAACCGCGGCGGCGACTTCGGCGGCGGCACGCGCTTCGTCGAAGCCGCAATCCTGCATCAGCAATTTGGCGAAGTGTCCGCTGTAGCGGTCGAGCGCATCGCCTAGGCTGGCCAGGCAGATGCGCCGCGCCGGCAGACCCATCATGGCCCAGGCCGGCTGCGCGACTTGCGCCGCGCCGACCGCCTCGGTCGCCTCGCTCGCCCCGCACAGCGGAACACGACGAATGGCCTCGCCGGTCGCCGGATTGGTCACGTCGAAAAAAGCATCGGTCACGGTCAAATAGGCATGACCGTTGATCCACAAGGGGATGGCTTTCGGGCCTTCGGCTGAGAATTCCATGTTCAGGTTTTCTTTCTGGCTGAGTAAAGTTCGTGAAATGTCCGACTGGAGGATACCGGCAGATCGCGTCCTGCGGTCCACTCCGGGGCCAGACCAAAAATCCGGATGCGACCGCTGCCGTCGGCCAGCCAGTCAAGGTAGCGTGCGACGCGCCGGGTAACCCAGCGGTAAAGCCTCGGCTTGCCAGCCAGCCAGGCCCATGCCTGGAGCGCCAACCGCTCCGACCACGGGCGCAGGCCGCGCTCATTCTGCTCCTCGCGCAGGCGATGCATGAGTGCCGGCAACGGAATGTCGACCGGGCAAACGGCGCCGCACTGGTTGCAGCCGGTAGTGGCGTGCGGCAGGTCGAGGGCATTCTCGATGCCCGTGTATAGCGGCGTCAGCACCGAGCCCATGGGGCCGGGATAAACCCAGCCGTAGGCATGGCCGCCGAGCGAGAAATAGACCGGGCAATGGTTCATGCAGGCGCCGCAGCGGATACAGCGCAGCATGTCCTGGTAGTCGGAGCCGAGCAGATTGGCCCGGCCGTTGTCGACGAGGATGAAGATCGTTTTTTCCGGGCCGTCGTGGTCACCCTCGCGCCGGGTTCCAGTCAGCAGCGAGACATAATTGGAAATCGACTGGCCGGTGGCCGAGCGCGGCAGCAGGCGCATGAGCGTCGCGAAATCTTCCAGCGTCGGGATGACTTTCTCGATGCCGGTGATCACGACATGGACTTTCGGCAGCGTCGTCACCATGCGCCCATTGCCTTCGTTGGTGACGAGCGCCGCGCTGCCGGTTTCGGCAATGAGGAAATTGGCGCCGGAAATGCCCATCTCGGCGCTCAGGAAATGCTGGCGCAGGACGGCACGGGCCTCTTGGGCCATGGCCGGAATATCCGCCGACGTCCGTGTTTCGAGCGGCCGCCCGTGCTCACGGGCGAACAGCGCCTCAACCTCCGCGATGGTTTTATGGACAGCCGGCGCGATGATGTGCGACGGCGTTTCGCCGGCCAGCTGGACGATGTATTCGCCAAGGTCGGTCTCGACCGGACGGATGCCGGCGGCAGCCAGCGCGTCGTTGAGCTGCGCCTCCTCGGAGAGCATCGATTTCGACTTGACCGCCTTGCTCACACCGTAACGATGGGCAATATCGACGACGAGCCGGCTCACTTCAGCGCCGTCGCGTGCCCACAGCACCTCGGCGCCAGTCGCCTTGGCCCGCTCTTCAAAAATATCGAGCCAGACGTCGAGATCGGCGAGTGTTCGATTTCGGATGTTTTTTCCGGTTGACCGTAGCATCTCGAAATCGAGGCCATCCTCGGCCAGTGAAGCGATGCCCTTGGCCCGCTTGCCGACAAACAGCGGTTTCGCTTTCCGCAAGGCGCGCTGCAGCCCGGCATTCCGGAGCTTTTCGCCGGCCCGGTCATGAAAATTCATGACTTGCGCGCGTCCGACCGCCGACATCAGTCCTCGCTCCCGCCAGCCAGAACTTCGGCGATGTGCAAAACACGCGTCGTCTCGTCGCCGCGCCGGCGCAAACGACCTTCGATGTTGATCAGGCAACCGAGATCGCCACCGACCACGGCATCGGCCTTTGCCGCCGTTATCGCATCGCACTTGCGGTCGACAATCTGTGTCGATACCGCGCCGAATTTCACCGAAAACGCGCCGCCAAAGCCGCAGCACTCCTCGCAATCCGGCATTTCCTTGAGGCTCAGGCCACGCACCTTGAGCAGCAATTCGCGTGGCTGGCGCTTGATCCCCAGGCCGCGCAGGCCCTTGCAGGAGTCGTGGTAAGTCACACTGCCCAGGAATTCGGGCGCGCCCCATTCCGCCTTGGCCACATCGACCAGAAAGCTCGTCAACTCATGCGTGCGCACGGCCAGCGCCCGCGCCCTTGGCGCCCAGAGCGGATCATCAGCCAACAGTTGCGGATAGACATTGCGGATTTGGTCAGCGCACGAACCGGACGGAATGACCACGGCGTCGAAAGACGCCAGTTCGGCGATGGCCTTCTTCGCCAAATCGACTGCAAGCTGACGATTTCCGGCGCTCCAGGCGGGTTGACCGCAACAAGTCTGGCCTTCCGGCACAACCACCTCGGCCCCTGTCGCTTCGAGCAGGCGCAGCGCAGCAAAGCCAACCGAAGGGCGCATCAGATCAACCAGACAGGTAACGTAGAGAGCCAAGCGCATGCTAATATTGCGGCGCACAAGAAAACGAAGTGGCGCCAATGCTACTCAAAGCACACCAATAAAGGAACCAGGTCATTGAGCGCATGATGTCGCTGCTCGATGCTCTCGCCGCGTCCTCGGATTCGGCAAGCCTCAAGCAACTGGCCCAGGCGACCGAACTCCATCCCTCGACAGCGCACCGTATTCTGGCCGCCATGAGCGCCGCCCGCTTTGTCGAGCGCGACGACGCCGGCAGCTATCGCCTCGGCATCCGCCTGCTTGAACTCGGCGGCATCGTCAAATCCCGCATCAACATGCGCGAAGTCGCCCTGCCCTTCATGCAGGAACTGCACGAAAAAATCGGTGAAGCGATCAATCTCGGCGCCCGCCACGAAGACGAAATCGTCTATCTCGAACGCACCTCGTCAGGCCGTTCGCTGGTTCGCGTTGTCTACCTCGTCGGTGGCCGCGCCCCGCTCCACCTGACCTCGCTAGGCAAGCTCTTCTTGGCCGCCGAAAGCGCCCAGAACGTGCGCGACTATGCCAAGCGCACCGGCCTGCCCGGCAAGACGCCGCATTCGCTGACCAGCCTGGTTGCGCTGGAAAAGGAACTCGACAAGGTACGCCGTCACGGCATCGCCTACGACGACGAAGAAGCCGAACTTGGCCTCAAGTGCGTCGCCGCCCCCATCCACGACGATGAGGGCAATGTCGTGGCAGCCCTATCGGTATCCGCCCCGGCCGACCGCCACGACCCCGACTGGGCGCTTCAGGTCAAGCAGACCGCCGACGCGGTCTCGAAAACCCTCGGTTACACCGGCCCCAAAAAATAAAGGCCGCACACGGCGGCCTTTGGCAAAACGGATTAGGACAAATTACGCCGGGCTACGCTCGGCCGCCAGGCTGGCACTTTCCATCCAGCGTTTGATCCGGTTGGCATCCCCAACCCGCGTCATTTTCCCCTGCGAGTCGAGCAATACGATAACCACCGGTTTGTCGGCGACCCTGGCCTGCATGACCAGGCAACGTCCCGCTTCGGAAATGTAACCGGTCTTGGAGACACCGATCTCCCAGTTGTCGTTGCGTACCAGGGCATTGGTATTGCGAAACTCGCGGACGCGCCCTTTCAATTCGATCTTCGCCTCCGCGGTCGTCGAGAACCGGCGAATCTCCGGATAGCGCGCAGCGGCCGCCACCATGCGGGCCAGATCCTGGGCGGTCGATACGTTGTTGCTGGACAGGCCGGTCGGCTCCTCGAAGCGACTGTTGTACATGCCCAAGGCCTGGGCCTTCCGGTTCATTGCCTGGACGAAGGCATGCATGCCGCCCGGATAGTGCCGACCCAACGCATGCGCGGCACGGTTCTCGGACGACATGAGAGCAAGCAACATTGCCGCTTCACGCGTCATTGTCGTCCCTACCGGCAAACGGGAACGCGTGCCTTTGAGTCCGTCTACGTCTTCGTCGCCAATGGCGATGACTTCCTGCAGATCGAGCCTGGCGTCGAGCACCACCATCGCCGTCATGAGCTTCGAAATCGAGGCGATAGGCACAACCATGTCCGGCTGCTTTTCAACCATCACATGGCCATTGCTTTGATCAATAACCAGAACCGAAGCCGAGTAGAGCGCCAAACGCCCCGGATCCATATCGGTCAATGCGGTGTGGCGAACCAGCTTTTTCGACGCGTTACGGACAACGTGGGACTTGTTTGACACGCCTGCTGAGGCCGCTTTATTCCGCTGCGCTTTTCCGGCCGCGGATCGGGACGATTTTCCGCTAGCGGTCGTGCTCCGTACAGGCTGCTTGTTGGTTGCCTTGACCTGACCTTTTTTGGTCGCCGACGGCTCTGCCTTCTTGGCCGAAGCCGCCGACAGAGGCGTCTGGACACCGAAGCCCAGCAAGGCGGCGACCAACAAGGCGGCCTTCAATTTACGCTTCATTCACAATCTCCTGCCAATATCGGGCAAATGTTACCCCAGTTTAGCAGGAGGCCATGAAATATCAATTTAAATATATAGATACAACAATAACTTAAAGAAAAAACTAGACCGCATCGACCACCGTTAGCGCTGTCATGTTAACGATACGCCGCACAGTCGCCGTTGGCGTCAGGATATTGACCGGCTTGGCCGCACCAAGCAGGATCGGGCCGATGGTCAAATTGTCGCCAGCCGCCACCTTCAACAGGTTGAACGAGATATTGGCGGCGTCCAGCGTCGGCATGATCAGCAGGTTGGCCTGGCCCTTGAGGCGCGAATTCGGGAAAGCGCTTTGGCGAATGCGCTCATCAAGTGCGGCGTCACCGTGCATTTCACCTTCGACTTCAAGATCCGGCGCCCGCTGATTGAGGATGGCCAGAACCTCACGCATTTTCAGCGAGGTCGGCGTGTCTTCCGTGCCGAAGGTCGAATGCGAGAGTAGCGCCACCTTGGGCTGGATGCCGAAATTGCGGATTTCCTGAGCGGCGAGCAGGGTCATGTCGGCCAGTTGCTCGGCCGTCGGGTCGTAATTGACATAGGTGTCACCAATGAACACCGTGCGGCCCGGTAGCATCAGCAGGTTCATGGCGTAGCAACGATCCAGGCCAGCCTGTTTGCCGATCACGCTCTCGACATAATCACGGTGCGTTTCGTGACGACCGAAGGTGCCGCAAATGAGGCCGTCGGCGTAGCCCAGGCGAACCATCAGCGCACCATACAGTGTGGCGCGGCGACGCACTTCGCGGCGGGCATAGTCGGGCGACACGCCCTTACGTTCCATCAAGCCGTGATAGGTCGCCGAGAACTCGTCGAAATGCGCGTCGAAGAAAGCGCAGTTGTCGGCGTGGATAACCTCGAAATCTTCGCCCTGGCGAATACGCAGACCGGCCGCTTCGATCTGACGCTTGATTTCGCTGGTTCGCCCGATCAGGATCGGCTTGGCGAGACCTTCATCGCGAATCACCTGAATGGCACGCAACACTCGCTCATCCTCGCCCTCGGCAAAGACGATACGCTTGGGTGCCATCTTGGCCTGCGAGAAGACCGGCTTCATGATCATGCCGGAGTGGTACACAAATTCATTCAAGCCCTGTATGTAGGCGTCCCAATCCTTGATCGGCCGCGTCGCGACGCCTGAATCCATTCCGGCCCTGGCCACCGCCGGGGCAATCTTGACGATCAGGCGCGGATCGAACGGATTGGGGATCAGGTATTCCGGGCCGAAGCTGGCGACCTTCTCGCCATAGGCCCGGGCAGCGACTTCCGACTGCTCGGCACGGGCCAGTTCGGCGATGGCCTTGACCGCGGCCATCTTCATTTCTTCGGTAATCGTCGTCGCCCCGACATCGAGCGCCCCCCGGAAAATGAAGGGGAAACACAGCACGTTATTGACCTGGTTCGGGTAGTCCGAGCGACCGGTGCAAATGATGGCGTCGTTTCGGACGCTTTTGACAAGTTCCGGCGTGATTTCGGGCGTCGGGTTGGCCAGGGCCATGATCAGCGGATTGGCCGCCATTTTTGCGACCATCTCCGGCTTCAGGACGCCGCCGGCCGACAGGCCAAGGAAGACATCGGCGTCGGCGATCACTTCGCCCAGCGTCCGGGCATCGGTCACCTTGGCATAGCGCGCCTTGATTTCATCCATCTCTTCGACGCGGCCTTCATAGACCAGGCCCTTGATGTCAGTCACCCAGATATTGCTGGGCGGCGCACCAAGCATGACCAGCAGATCAAGGCAGGCCAGCGCGGCGGCGCCCGCACCGGAAGTGACGATCTTCACGGTCGACAGGTCTTTTCCGATCAAATGCAAACCGTTGAGGATAGCCGCGCCGACAACGATGGCCGTGCCATGCTGGTCGTCATGGAAGACGGGAATCTTCATGCGTTCGCGCAGCTTCTTTTCGATGTAGAAGCATTCCGGCGCCTTGATGTCTTCGAGGTTGATGCCGCCGAAAGTCGGTTCGAGCGAGGCGATGGTGTCGATGAGCTTGTCCGGGTCGCGCTCTTCGATTTCGATATCGAAAACATCGATGTTGGCGAATTTCTTGAACAACACGCCCTTGCCTTCCATGACTGGTTTGGCGGCGAGCGGGCCAATGGCACCAAGGCCGAGAACAGCCGTACCATTGGTGATGACACCGACCAGATTGGCGCGGGAAGTCAGCGTACTCGCTTCACGCGGATCGGCGACGATCTCCTCGCAGGCGAAGGCCACGCCCGGCGAGTAGGCCAGCGAAAGGTCGTACTGATTGGTAAGTTGTTTGATCGGGGTGACCGCAATTTTGCCCGGCTTGGGCTCGCGGTGGTAGTAGAGCGCTGCTTCACGTAATTGACGAGAATCCATGTTTGTCTCCATTTTGTATTGTGAAACGCATTTTCAAATCGCGGAACATAATATCATGCAATGTCAGCGCTTTCACCCGTGGAAATCACTTAGCCCCGACAAGTCAAGTAGATGTTTACCCTGAGTTGATGCATAATTACGGGCTTCCCAGCCGACGGCCTCAGCGCCGCTCGAAGTCTTGGCAGCAGCTCCCGGCGACTGGCGTGAAACCTAGCTATTTCAGAAACTTGGAGAGAGAGACATCGCCATGACCGCACCGCTGAATGCCCCCGACTACGTTAAACACGAAAGCCTGAAGAAATGGGTCGCCGAAATCGCCGCCCTGACCCAGCCTGACCGCATCCACTGGTGTGATGGCTCGCAGGAAGAGTATGACCGCCTGTGCGCCGAAATGGTAGAGGCCGGCACGCTGATCAAGCTCAACGAAGCCAAGCGTCCGAATTCCTACCTGGCCTTCTCCGACCCGTCCGACGTCGCCCGCGTCGAAGACCGCACCTACATCTGCTCTGCCAAGAAGGAAGACGCCGGCCCGACCAACAATTGGGAAGAGCCCGCCGTCATGCGCGAAAAGCTGAACGGTATCTTCAAGGGCTGCATGAAGGGTCGCACCATGTATGTGATCCCGTTCAGCATGGGTCCGCTCGGCTCGCCGATCGCCCACATCGGCTTCGAGATCACCGATTCGGCCTACGTCGTGACTAACATGAAGACCATGACCCGCATGGGCAAGGCCGTCTTCGACGTGCTCGGCAGCGATGGCGAATTCGTCCCCTGCATCCACACCGTCGGCGCCCCGCTCGAACCGGGTCAGCAGGATGCCAAGTGGCCGTGCAACCCGACCGTCAAGTACATCGTGCATTACCCGGAAACCCGCGAAATCTGGTCCTACGGTTCCGGCTACGGCGGCAACGCCCTGCTCGGCAAGAAGTGCTTTGCGCTGCGCATCGCCTCCAACATGGCGCGCGATCAGGGCTGGCTGGCCGAACACATGCTCATCCTCGGCGTCGAATCCCCGGAAGGTGAAAAGTCCTACGTCGCCGCCGCCTTCCCGTCGGCCTGCGGCAAGACCAACTTCGCCATGCTGATTCCGCCGAAGACCCTCGACGGCTGGAAGATCACCACCATCGGCGACGACATCGCCTGGATCAAGCCGCGCGTCGACAAGGACGGCGTCACCCGCTTCTACGCGATCAACCCGGAAGCCGGTTTCTTCGGCGTCGCCCCGGGCACCTCGGAAAAGACCAACTTCAACGCGCTGGCTACGCTCAAGGAAAACATCATCTTCACCAACGTCGCGCTGACCGACGACGGCGACGTCTGGTGGGAAGGCCTGACCAAGCAGGCTCCGGATCACCTGATCGACTGGCAAGGCAAGGATTGGACGCCGGAAGACGGCAAGAACGGCCGCAAGGCGGCTCATGCCAACTCCCGTTTCACCGCACCAGCCAGCCAGTGCCCGTCCGTCGATAGCGCCTGGGAAGATCCGGCTGGCGTGCCGATTTCCGCCTTCATCTTCGGCGGCCGTCGCGCCACCACCGTGCCGCTGGTATACGAAGCCTTCAACTGGAACTACGGCGTCTACATGGCCGCCACTCTCGGTTCCGAAACGACCGCTGCCGCCTTCGGCCAGCAGGGTGTCGTGCGTCGCGACCCGTTCGCCATGCTGCCGTTCTGCGGTTACCACATGGGTGACTACTTCAACCACTGGCTGAAGATGGGCAAAACGGTCGATGCCGCCCCGAAGATCTTCTGCGTAAACTGGTTCCGCATGAACGAAAAGGGCGAATTCATGTGGCCGGGTTTCGGCGACAACATGCGTGTCCTGAAGTGGATCGTCCAGCGTTGCAAGGGCACCGTCTCCGCCAAGGAAACCGCGCTCGGCTGGATGCCGAAGTTCGAAGACATCGACTGGACCGGTCTGGAAATCACCAAGGTCGAGTTTGAAGGCCTGACCAACATTGATGCCGACGCCTGGAAGTCCGAACTGGCCGGCCACAAGGAGTGGTTCGACAAGATGGGCGAAAAGCTGCCGCGCGAGTTCACGCTCAAGCGCGAGCTGTTCGAAATGGCGCTGTTCAAGAACGCCGCCTGATAGCTGCTTCCGCTATGATGAACGGCCACCTCCGGGTGGCCGTTTTGTTTTGGAGAACCGCATGTACCGCCCCGCCCAACGCCTCGCCGACATCGAACCTTTTCACGTTGTCGAACTGCTGACCCGCGCCCGCCAGCTCGAAGCCGAAGGGCGCGACATCATCCACATGGAAGTCGGCGAACCGGACTTCCCGACACCGGAGCCGATCGCGAATGCGGCGGCCAACGCGATAAAAAGCGGAAAAACCAAATACACCGAGGCGCTTGGTTTGCCGGCGTTGCGCGAAGCGATCAGCACCTTCTACCGTCAGCGCTATGGCGTCAGCGTACCGGCCAGCCGCATTGCCGTGACCAACGGCGCCTCCGGCGCCCTCAACCTGGCTTTTGCCTGCCTGGCCGATCCGGGCAGCGAGTGGCTGCTGACCGATCCGGGCTACCCGTGCAACCGTCACATTTTGCGCGCTTTTGACGGTCGACCGCAGAACATCCCGGTCGGCCCGGAGACCAATTTCCAGCCGACGCCAGAATTGCTACGCCAGCACTGGAAACCGAATACAGCCGGCCTGCTGGTGGCCTCGCCGGCCAACCCGACCGGCACCCTGCTGACGCTCCCCGAAATAAAAGCCTTGGCCAAGGTTTGCCGCGAGAATGGCGGTCATTTTCTGGTCGACGAGATTTACCACGGTCTGACCTACGAAATCGATGCGCCGACAGCCTGCGCTGCTGGCGACGACATCTGGATTTTGAACAGCTTTTCCAAATATTTTCAGATGACGGGCTGGCGGCTGGGCTGGATGGTCATCCCGGAGCCCTATGTCCGCGATGTCGAGAAGCTGGCGCAGAACCTGACACTCTGCCCCTCGACGCCAGCCCAGTACGGGGCACTGGCGGCCTTCGAACCGGAAACCGTCGCCCTCCTCGAAATGCGCCGCGCCGAGTTTCGTCGTCGCCGCGACTTCCTCGCCCCGGCGCTGGAGCAGATCGGTTTCCGCGTCACAGCCCGCCCCGAAGGCGCCTTTTACCTCTATTGCGACTGTTCAGCGCTGGCCGACGACAGCTTTACTCTGGCCAAGGATCTGCTTGAAAAAACCGGAGTTGCGGCAACGCCTGGCCTCGATTTCGGCAGTAACGAACCGGAAAAGCATATCCGCTTCGCCTACACGACAGAGGTTGCCCGACTGGCCGAAGCAGCGGAACGCCTAAGCCGTTATTTCGGCCGGTAAGTCCAGATCCGGATAGCGCGCCTGTAACGCCGGCCAGTCGAAATACGGTCCGGGGTCGGTCTTCCGTCCGGGCGCGATGTGGCAATGGCCGGCGATGGCGGCAATTGGATAACGCGCGCGCAAGGCATCGAGCACATCCCACAGAGCGGCGTACTGCTCGGCCGTGAAAGGCTGCGTATCGGAGCCTTCCAGTTCGATACCGACGGAGTAGTCGTTGCAGTTGTCGCGCTCGCACCAGCACGATTGCCCTGCATGCCAAGCCCGCTGATCGCAGCCGACGAACTGGATAACGCGACCATCGCGCCGGATGTAAAAATGGGCCGAGACCTGTAATTCGAAAATTGTCGAAAAATACGGGTTGACCGTAGGATCCAGGCGATTGAGAAAAAAGTCTTCAACCCAATCGCCAGCGAACTCGTCGGGGGGCAAGCTGATGTTGTGGATGACGACCAGCGACACCGGCGCGCCAATCGGGCGCTCGCCAAAGTTCGGCGAAGGCAGCCAGCGGACGCCAGCCAGCCAACCGTCAGGCTGCCACGCCATCACTCGATGCCCAGGCGCTCGAGACGATAGCGCATCGAACGGAAGGTGACCCCCAGCAAGCGCGCCGCCGCTGTGCGGTTGCCCTCGGCCTTCTGCAACGCTTCGAGAATGGCCTGCCGCTCGAGGCGGTTGAGATATTCGTCGAGTGTTTCGGCGCCGCGTCCCTGCTCCTCGCCACCAGCCATTTCCTCCGGTCCGATATGCAGATCCTCGACCTCGATCAGGTCGTCCGAACACAGCGCCGTCGCCCGCTCGAGAATATTCTCCAGTTCGCGGACGTTGCCCGGGAAGGAGTACAACGATAGCGCCTTGACCGCTCCGCTCGACAGCTTGGGCGGCGAATCGCCAAAGACCCGACGCAGGATGGCCTCGACCAGCGGTGCGATATCCTCCATCCGCTCGCGCAAGGGCGGCATGCGCAGTTCGATGACGTTCAGGCGGTAATACAAATCCTGGCGAAAGGCGCCTCGATCGACCAGCTCACGCAGATTTTTGTGCGTGGCGCAGATGATCCGGACATCGACTGGTTCCTCAGCAACACTCCCCACCTTTCGCACCCGCTTTTCCTGAATCGCGCGCAACAGCTTTACCTGCATGGCGAGCGGCAGATCGGCAACCTCGTCAAGGAACAGCGTGCCACCATGGGCCGCCTGAAAGAAGCCTTCGCGCTCGCTATCGGCGCCGGTAAAAGCCCCCTTGCGATATCCGAAGAACTCGCTCTCCATGAGATTTTCGGGAATTGCTCCGCAGTTCACCGGTACAAAGCTGGCGGCGGCCCGCGCACTGCGACCATGGATCAGACGCGCTGCCAGTTCCTTGCCACTCCCCGACTCACCCGAGATATAAATCGGTGCCTGGCTACGCGCCAGCTTCTCGATCATCGCCCGCACTTGCTGCATGCTCGGCGAATCGCCGATCAAGGATTGCAGCGGATTTTCGTTATCCTGCCCGCCACCCGGCAAGCGCAGGGCCGATTTGACAAGGGTGCGCAGCTGCTCAAGGCCGACCGGCTTGGCCAGATAATCGAAGGCGCCGGCCTTCAAGGCAGCAACGGCGTTTTCAGCGCTGCCATAGGCGGTGATAACGGCAATTGGCGTTTGCGGATGGTGCTCGGTAATGTAGCGAACAATCTCCAGGCCATCGCCATCGGGCAGGCGCATATCTGTCAGGCAAAGCTGAAAGACCTCGGCATCGAGCGCCGTCCGGGCCTCGGCCACCGAGCCGACACACTCCGTTGCCAGCCCCATGCGGACCAGCGTCAAATCGATCAGTTCGCGAATATCAGCCTCGTCGTCAATGACGAGGACCCGGCTCATTTCGCCGCGTGGGCGCCGCTCAGTTCTGGCAACAGACACGTGTCGTTTCTCCCTGCAACAATGAAATGCGCCCCGGATACGGAAGCAGCCAGTTCCAGGCTTGCCCCGTTAGTCGCACACAATTCACGGGCGATAAAAAGGCCCAGCCCCGTTCCCAGCGTGTGCGTCGTAAAAAATGGCTCAAAAATCTGCTCGCGCACTGTTTCCGGAACACCCGGACCATCATCGACCACATGCAATTCTACCCGGCCGTCGCCCCGGCCACCGTCGAGTTCGATGCAGACCGCCCGAGGACCACGACTAGAATGGCGCAACGCGTTGCTCACCAGATTCCAGAGCACCTGATGCAAGTGGGAACGATCAAAGCAAAGCGTGAGCGGCGACAGGTTTTCAAGGACAACGATCCCCGGCGACAGGCATTCTGTTGCGGTGAAGTTCTCGACAAATGCAACGCAAAACTCATCGAGGCGTACCAGTTCAGGCTGAGCACGGCTCTGACGCCCAAGTTCCAGTACATCGCCGACAATCCGATCAAGCCGGAGGACATTGTCGTTGAGAATGCGGAGCAAACGATCCTGCATCTCGCCACGCCGCTCCTCGCGCAACAACTCCCCTGCATGACCGATAGCAGAGAGCGGATTGCGGATTTCATGAGCAATGCTTGCGGTCAACCGCCCCAGAGAGGCTAATTTCAACTGTTGGGCGCGCTCCTTTATCCGTCCAACGTCATCAAGAAAAACCAGCACCTCACCATCCGAACTCGCTGTCCGCTCGAAACGCGCCCGCAATTCACGGCCATCGCCACCAGCGAAACTGAAACTGTTATCGCCATCACGCTTATCCCACGCGGCCAATGCACTTGCCAGTGCGGGAGCCTGAGCAAGCAAATCGCCAGTCCCGTTGCCTTCGGACAAACCCAGCATCGATCTGGCCACGGGATTGCTGCGACTTACCCCCCCGCCCGGGGCAACAATCAACACCCCATCCTGCATCCGCTCGACAACCCGCTGACTGATCAGCATCTGGTTCTCCAGCGCCACCCCACGCCGACGCGCCAAGTCCTCATTGATCATGGCCCGTTGGCCAAGCATTCGGGCAAGAATCGCTGTAGCAAAGAAGCCGGCAGAAATGAAGCCGGCCTGCACGATCGACGACTCTTCAAACCCCCGGGTGGCGATTCCCAGACTCTGGCTCAACAAAATTGCCAAGGTAGCCAGCGCGGCATAGAACAATACCAGGCGCCCACGCCCGACCAGACTGGCCGCCGCCAACGAAACCAGCAACAGCACGCTCAAGCCGCTGCCGACCCCCCCAGCCAGATACATCACCGAAGTAATGATTCCCACATCGACCATCATCTGAAACGACAATTGCCGATTGAATCGATGCTGCCAATGCGTTGCCAGCAACAGGCCGGCAACCGTTCCCACCATATAGCCGCCAGTCAGCCCGAACATCAGTGGCGACGGAACCAATTTCAATCGCGATGTCCATTCAAGGGGAAAAACAATCGCCAGAAAAAACAAGGCGGCCAGCACCAACCGATACAAATTGAAATACTGGAACGAACGCCAATTGGCCTCCCAGGTCGACGAAAGCCAGTTCTGCATCAGCGCTCCTTGGCGCCACCTGCCAAGCGGTGAGCTTCACAGCAATAAACCTGGCCTTCGACGGCAATCCCCTCGCTCTCAGGCAGATGCACACCACAATACGCGCAAGCAACCATTTTTTCGGGAGCGGCATCCTGGCGAGGCGAGGCATCTGCATCTCCGTTTAACCGACGCTTGGACCACAACAACCAAACCACGGCCAGGAAAGCAAGCAAAAGCAGGTATTTCATCATTTACCCCGGGTACAAAAAAAGCTCACGAAAAGTCCGCAAGCTTGTACTTTTACCACACTTCGATACCTCAACCATTATCACCCCAGAAAGCAAAAAGCCACCCCGAAGGATGGCTAGGTGCTTTTTTCTATGCAGTGTTTTGGTCGGAGTGACAGGATTCGAACTTGCGACCCCTGCGTCCCGAACGCAGTGCTCTACCAGGCTGAGCTACACTCCGACGTCAGAAAGAAACTTAATGATTTCTCTCAACTGCAAAGAGCGTCAATTGTAGCAGAGCTTTTTTATAATTTGAATCCCCCAGACACTGAATTGATGCTCTGGCGAGATCGGCCTCATGGGCGGCACGGGTCCGTGCATGTTGCAGAGCACCACTATTTCTGATCGCATCAAGCACGGCAGGAAAATCGTCGCGACCACCCTCTTCAATTGCCTTGCGTACGCATGCTGCCTGCTCGGCAGTGCCATGCTGCATGACGTAGATCAAAGGCAACGTCGGCTTCCCCTCTGCAAGGTCGTCCCCAATGTGCTTGCCTGTGTCTGCCTCGTGACCAGAATAATCAAGGACGTCGTCAATCAACTGGAAGGCTGTGCCCAGATGCATTCCATACGCAGCCAGCGCCGTTTCGATTTCCGGAGATGCTTGACCAAGAATAGCCCCCAGCTGCGCAGCTGCTTCAAAAAGCTTGGCTGTCTTGTAATGAATCACCTGCATGTAACGCGCTTCATCAACATCAGCGTCGTGGCAGTTCATTAACTGCAAGACCTCACCCTCAGCGATGATATTTGTCGCATTGGAAAGAACCTGCATCACACGCATGTTATCGACCAACACCATCATCTGGAACGCCCGCGAATAGAGGAAATCGCCTACCAAGACACTAGCTGCGTTGCCAAACGTTGCATTAGCCGTACCCTGCCCGCGCCGCAAAGCGGACTCATCAACCACGTCATCGTGCAACAAGGTTGCTGTATGGATGAACTCTACGACGGCAGCCATTTCATGATGGCGAGCCCCCTGATAGCCAAGCGCTCCGGCGGCAAGTAACACTAGCGCGGGACGCATGCGCTTGCCGCCAGAACCGATGATGTATTCGGCAACCTGCCTAACCAAGACCACCTCTGAATGCAGGCGTTCGCGAATGACCGCATCAACGGCCTTCATGTCAGGCCCAATCAGGGCGTAGAGCTGTTCCAAAGTCACGTAAGGTAATTCCTCGATGAAGCGCGGAATCTTAGGTGGCGCCGTCTGTGCAGTCAAGACTGAACAATCAAGGTTGAACGCTGTTTCGCGCTCCAGTTTGTTAAACTGCTCGGATTAACGGAAGCAGGGAGAAGGGATGGACATTCGGGCTATCATCGCGCCGACGATCCAGGATCGTGAAGCACTGAACGAATTTGCCGAAGCTCTGACTGACCGGGCGCCAGAAATCGAGCGCGATGTCGCTCGCCTGAGAAAAAGCCGAACAGATCGGGAAATTATTGCAGGCCTCTTTCGTGCCGTTCATAACATCAAAGGCGATGCTTCGCTGTGCAAATTTGAATTGGGCATCGCCATTGCGCACCCGATAGAAACAATGATGGCTCGTTTTCGAGAAGGTGAAATTCCTTTCTCTGAGCCGCTGGCAGAAATGATCTTACTGGCCGTTGACCGCCTTGAGTTGGCAACCAACGCCTTGCTGGCAAACAAATCGCTCGACAACCTTCAACTCGAAGTCCTCATACAGGGAATTGAAGCCCTCGCCCAGGAATCAACTGAACGGATAGATCTAGCTTGTGCCGAGTTGATTGAAGCCGTTACCGGCTTTCCTCCGGTCATTCCTGATATATCAAGCCGCCCTCCGCGGCCAGGAACTCCAAATCCGGAACAAAAAGCCGCCAGTAGTGATTTACAGTTTTTCCGCTCACTGGCGCTGCAATTTGAAAGTCGTTCGCCGCTTTTCAAGGGACGAACCATGCGTATCCTTCGCCTTGCACTAGAGACCAACAAGGCGGGGGCTAGCCCGGTTGATCCTACTCAGTTGGAAGCAGCAGTCTATCTACACGACCTTGGAATGATGTTTCTTCCAGAATCCATCTGGTTGAAAGTTGGCAAAATGAGCCCGGATGACAAGCTCACCCTGAAAAACCACCCGGGCTTTGCAGCTGGAATATTAGAACGGATTCCCTATTGGACTTCAGCCGCGGAAATGGTTGCCCAGCATCACGAAATGCCGGATGGAGGAGGCTACCCAAAAGGGCTGTGCGATACGGAAATTTGTGCAGGCGCCAAGATTCTAGCCATCATCGATGCGTTCGAAGCTGTAATGCTCAAACACATCCACCGGGGAAAAAATCGTTCAGTACTGCGGGCTATTGCTGAGATAAATGCCTGCGACAACCAGTTCTCCCCCGAATGGATTGGTCCGTTCAATACTGTTATTCGAAAAACAATTGAAAACTGATGTCTGTTGATCGAGAGCGCCGTTTTGGTGGAGTCACCCGTCTTTACGGAAAAGATGGGGCAGAACGCTTACATAATGCAAATATTTGTGTTGTTGGAATTGGCGGCGTTGGGTCGTGGAGTGCGGAAGCTCTCGCCCGTACCGGAGTTGGACAAATCACGGTAATCGATCTCGACATGGTTGCCGAATCGAATACAAATCGACAAATCCACGCGCTCGGAGATATCTACGGCAAGTCGAAGGTTGATGCCATTTCCGAGCGAATATTAGCAATCAATCCAGATTGCACAGTCTCGGTTGTCGAAGATTTCGTTACTCCTGAAAATGTGAAAAGCATTCTCGATCATAATTATTCAGTGGTAATCGATGCGATTGATCAGGTTCGCGCCAAGGCCGCCATGCTTTCCTTTTGCCGTAAAGCCAATATTCCCGTTGTGGTCGCTGGGGCAGCTGGCGGGAAAATCGATCCTACAAGGATTTCGGTCACCGATCTAAGTCGGACCATCCAAGACCCTCTACTGGCCAAAGTTCGTTCGATACTGCGGCGTGAGTATGGTTTTCCGAAAGATCCAAAGAAAAAATTTAACGTTTCCGCCGTTTATTCAACTGAGCCACTTCGTTATCCTGATAGCGCCACAATCTGTGGTACTAAAAAGGCCTCAACGGGCCTCAATTGCGCCGGCTTCGGCTCATCCGTTTGTGTCACCTCGGTTTTCGGTATG
Organism: Betaproteobacteria bacterium HGW-Betaproteobacteria-6; assembly: GCA_002842145.1. Lineage (GTDB taxonomy): Bacteria > Pseudomonadota > Gammaproteobacteria > Burkholderiales > Rhodocyclaceae > Azonexus. Next base: position 28,996 of record PHCF01000071.1, read on the forward strand.
GTGGCCGCTGCAGAGGCCATAAGGCTAATCACCCGCACTTAATTGAATCGATTTTTTTATATTGGGTTCGGATTAGTTATCTGGAGCCCAAAAGCGAAACCCCCCGTTAGCTGATGCTAACGGGGGGTTTTCATGGGGAGTC
>PHCF01000072.1 GCA_002842145.1 Betaproteobacteria bacterium HGW-Betaproteobacteria-6
GATCTGTTCTTCAGTGAATCGCTTCTTCATGTCCAATCTCCTTGATGGTGGGATTGGACTCCAAAGTCACGTGCTACTCAATTCCGGGGGGACGTCGGGCCGGGTAGCTGCCTGTCGGAGTCAAATTATGGCGACCGGCAGCTTCCTTATTCGGCAAATGCGTACTCCGTGCCTGAAGTGGAAGTAGCCTGGTTAGCAAACGGACGTTGAAAGCCCCGCAAGCCCAAACAATTGCCAACGCCTATTAACGTGCTAAGTGTTGAAGGAATTGATCCAACTCTGTAAAAGTGGAAGCAGCCTCTTTCAACTCTCTGGATGCGTGCTTCCAGAAGACTACATGGACAGCAATACCGCGTTTTTTTAACTTCTCGATTGCAGGCACATAGTCAGAGTCACCAGACACCAGACACCAATGTCATTTCATCTCCTGGTTTCAGGATTTCGTACGAATCTTCGATCATCGTGGCGACAATGTCAGTGTCGATTTTCTTTTCGTGATTTGCGATATTGCGGTCATAGGTGATGACCTCAAAACCATTTCGGCGAGCCGCTTCCCAGACGCTATCGTTTTGTGGTGGGCGTGAACCAAAAAGAGCAGCCTTTCTTACGTCTGTTTTGTTACCGCCAGCAAACTGGAATAGTTTGCCAAAATCAAGTTTCCACGACTGATCGCAGATTTTGTTCTTAACCGCGGACCACACATCTGGCGCTAGTCCATTCGAGAAAGCCGCGACATGCATGCCTTCGATCCATACATTCGAATTGTCTACATACAACAAATTAGCCATGAGTTCTCCTTTGGTTAACAGTGTGTGACTAGTAGATGGCCCGCGTTCAAGGTAACGGCACTGCGCGGTTTTATCGCGCAGCGTCCGGTTGCCCCGCATCAATAGGGTGGCAGACCCGTATTATTTTCCGGTGTCAAATGGCAAGGCTTACCGTGTGACTCCGCGAGAGTAGTACCTAATCATGGATTGTACGTTCAAGCATATTCCATTGTCACCGATGGAATGCTGAACTTGGCAGAGTGCTTCTTCCCGAAAGCATCGCTCATTCTGCAACGGGACCACAACGAAGCCCAGCCGTACAGTGCCCTAGTTAACTGACCGCGCCGCGAAAAACGGCACAAAACCTCTAATGCAACGACCAGAAATGCATTTAGAATTAGCCGGAACTTTACAAAAATGCCTTGGCACTATTGAAGGGGCCATCTCAGGAGGAAGTCGTTTGTCGACCATCACCGCCACCGACCTAGCGTCTGCATTGACAGGAAACCCAGAAGCACTAGAGGTTCACCTTACGCTTGTAGAGCGAGACGTTGTCATTGCCGGGCAGTTGGTCAAGATTCACTGTCACTGCCTTACCGTGGATGGAAACGGCCGTGTTCAACCGTATCGTTTGGCGGAATTTATGCGGAACGCCGCCGTTGACTATGCTATACCGCGCTCGAAGGTCGCCCACGCTAAGGCGCGCGACAATAAGTTCAATAGCACGGAGGCAGTTGCCGAGCTCTTCGCACAAGCCAAGCGTACGTTTACTGATCTTGCCAAATCAGGTGAAGGCGGAGAGATGCTGTTGTTCCTACTGGCGGAGCGTTTCCTCAAAATGCCACAGATTCTTTGCAAGATGGATCTCAAGACCGATACACGTATGCACTATCACGGCGCAGACGGAGTATATGCCGGCGTCACACCGGAAGGCATTTTGAAGCTCTACTGGGGTGAATCAAAAATCTACGGGAATGCGAATGCTGCGATTCGCGACTGTCTCAAATCCCTCGCTCCGTTTCTGATCGAGCTCGAACACGATGAGGCGGAACGGGAGCGTGACCTAGTGCTCCTGAGTGACAAGGCCGACCTGAGCAACCCGGCACTCACCGATGCGCTCAAGAATTATTTTGACAGATCCTCGGTAATGTCTAAACGAGTCCAATACTGCGGCGTAGCCCTTGTAGGCTTCGACGCGTCGTTCTACCCAAAAAGCGACGTGAAGGCGGTTGCTGACGAGATCGTTGAAGCCTCCCGAACCGAACTCGCTAGTTGGATCAAAAATATCGGAAAGCAGCTTAAATTGGAGAAACTCGAACAAATGGAAATCGAGTTTTTTTGCATCCCGCTACCGTCGGCCAAATCCTTCCGGGCCGCGTTCCTCAAGGCGATGGGGGGCAAGGAATAGTGGGCCTAGCCGAACTCCAATCGTGGCTTCTCCAGGTAGGCATTCGGGATGAACTCGATGCGATTACTCGACTTACTGTTCGAATGGAACTCGATAATCTGCTGGTTGATCCCTCAATCTCCTCCTCGACGACGATTGATTGGCCAAGGTTACTACTCGCCGGCAGCATACTAGCTCGATCCGAACAACGGATTGATCAAGAGGCCGCGCTCCGAATCGCAACTGCTGCAATTTCTTTGACGGACGATCAAGCGCTCAAAGATGCGGGTGCCGTACTCTTGGGTAAACTCTCCAATTTCCGGGCTATCGGGTTGGCGATCAATCGCGAGTTGCTGGCACCCGGCATCGACGGGCGGCTGGGCATCGCGTTGCGCCTAGAGGCTCAGCGTCGCGAGATAGACCGTTCCATTTTGGTGCAATCGAGCGGCGTCTGGCTGCAAGTAAACGATTTCCAGCAACGCTTTTGGACCAATGCGGTAGGGGAAGGCTGGCTCTCGGCATCCGCGCCTACCGCCTCAGGCAAGACGTTTCTCGTACTTCAGTGGCTGATCGACCAAGTGATTGCGGGTGAGACACGGGTGGCAGTCTACCTCGCCCCGACCCGTGCTCTGGTTTCAGAAATAGAGACCAATCTTCAGGATCTCCTCGGCGAGACCGGATTGGTCGAGGTCTCGTCCCTACCGCTCACCGATAAGTACAGGACTGCACGAACTGGCGGTACGCGAGTGATACTTGTCTTTACGCAAGAACGATTGCACCTTCTCGCCAACGTGCTCAGCGACGAATTCTCCATCGACCTGCTTATTGTGGACGAGGCGCACAAGATCGGTGACAATCAGCGTGGCGTGATTTTGCAGGATGCAATTGAGCGGGCCACCCGAGCTAGCTCGAAGCTGAAAGTTGTGTTTATCAGCCCCGCTACCCAAAACCCGGAAGAGTTACTCACGGATGCGCCCGACGGTGTGCAGACCATCGCCATCGATAGCGACGCCTCCACCGTCCTTCAGAACCTTATGGTTGCGACCCAAGTGCCTCGAAAATCGAAGCGCTGGAGCCTAGTGCTTCGCCAGCAGACCTCTACACTTCCAGTTGGCATTCTTCAGCTTGCGAGTACGCCGGCGGGACTAAGAAAGCGACTAGCGTTCATCGCGGCAGCTGTCGGTGAGAGAGGCGGAACACTCGTTTACACGAATGGCGCAGGAGAGGCGGAAGAGGTCGCTGATCTAATCAGTCAGCTCTTGCCCGAGCTTGAGTCCATCGATTCAGAGCTCTCTCAACTCGCCGAACTTGCTCGAAAGGGCGTGCACCAGGACTTTCGACTTGCGCCGCTAGTTGAGCACGGTGTGGCGTTTCACTACGGCAACATGCCATCGCTGATCCGGTTAGAGATAGAACGGCTTTTCCGATCGGGCAAGATTCGCTTCTTGGTATGTACTTCTACTTTGATCGAGGGCGTAAACCTCTCGTGTCGCACGATCGTAGTGCGCGGCCCTCGCAAAGGGATTGGCCATCCAATGGAACCACATGATTTTTGGAATCTGGCTGGTCGCGCAGGTCGATGGGGTGACGAGTTCCAAGGAAACATCATATGCATCGATCCCGAGGATACGAGTGCTTGGCCTAGCGGTGTTCCTGGCCGCGCACGCTATCCTATTAAACGCGAAAGCGACGCAGTTCTTGAGCTTGGCGACGACATGGCTAACTATCTCGTCAAGCGTGGCCAATCGGACCTGGCCAGCCTTGCGGAGATGGACAAATTTGAGCAGGTTGGTGCCTATCTGCTCACCACCTTCATGCGACTCGGCTCCATATCAGCGGCTAGTCTCGCAAAACGCCATGACGCTACATCAATTGCTAAACTCGACCAAGCTCTAGGGGCGGTGGTAGCGCAGATCGAAATCGGCGTTGATCTGGCCGCTCGACATCCAGGGGTAAGCGCAATTGGCCTTCAGCACCTCCTCGAAGCCTTCCGTACGTACGCTGGCGATGTGGAAAATCTGCTGCCGGCCGAAGTCGCCAGCAACGATAGCTACGACCGGTTCATTACGATCATGGGAAGAATCAATACGCACTTGTTTCCCGCCTTTGCCCCCGACAGTCGCATCAGGCTGTATGCGTTGATCGTCGTCAAATGGCTAAAGGGGTACTCGCTGGCCAGGATCATCCGAGATAGTATCGAATGGCACCAGGATGCCGGCAAGTCTTTCAAGCTCCCGGACCTTATTCGCGGCACGATGGATCTGGTGGAGCAGATCGCTCGGTTCAAGGCTCCGAAGTACCTTTCGGCTTACATGGATGTGCTGAACCTCTATCTTCGCGAGATTGGCCGTGAGGACCTGATTGCTGAGGGACTTGATATCGGCACGCAACTTGAGTTTGGCATTTCGTCCATAACACTTTTATCACTCATGGAACTTGGACTTTCCCGCATGAGCGCCGTTGCTTTATACGAGAAGATTGCCCGCGACGACCTCAGCAAAGAGGGATGCGTAGCGTGGATAGGTGAGCGATTAGGTCAGTTCCAAGCAATGGATATCCCAGCCATCATCATCCGCGAAGTACGCGAACGTCTGACGCTGCCCAGCAACGTAGCCACGTAATATCAACGCTGAATAGGAGGATTACATGCCAGCTAAACCCATTTGCCTCGGTCCCATGCACTTTGACAAAAGAGGGGATGCGGTTTCATATTTGAAGGACATGCTCTACCGGTACGACGTGGGTGACCGAGTCAGCGCCAGCGACGCAGTGATTTTGCAAGCGGCGCTGGAGCACCACCCAAAGGCCGCCGAAAAAATTGGATGTGGCATCACTCACTTTAGTGTTCGAACTGCTGACTTTGGCACCAAGTGCTTCTGGGTGAATCGTCCCGACGGAACGACCGAAAAGTTCTCTATCACCGGTTCTATCCATGTTAGCAAAGCAAAATCGAATTGACCGCACTCGGTCAGGACACTAAAGAGCTGCATACCGCTCGTTCGCGAAAGCGTAAACTTTCGGAATGGGTCGGGGGCGTCTATAGCTTGATACTGCTAGCAGCCATTCGGGACAATTTTTCGTCCGTCGGCCGTTGAGCACCCCATTGCAGACGAAGTGGAGCATTGTAGCCAACGGCCGCAAAGGCCGACCACCCGCCCTTCCCCGCAGCAAAACGATTCCATTAAAATTCCCGACATGACCCGCTCCGAACTCGTCACCACACTGGCCCAGCGCTTTCCCCAATTGCAGATCCATGATGCAGAAGTTTCCGTCACGGAAATCCTCAACGCCGTCTCGAATGCTTTGACGCAGGGAAACCGCGCCGAAATTCGCGGCTTTGGTTCCTTTGCGCTCAACTTCCGCCCACCCCGGCAGGGCAGGAATCCGAAGACCGGGCAGGCTGTCGCCGTTCCTGGCAAATTCGTTCCTCACTTCAAAGCCGGCAAGGAACTGCGCGACCGATTGTTGAACAGCCCAAAATTAGGCTAGCCCACCGACTCGGTTCAACTCGATGGGCTAGCGGCGTTGGGATACTTTTGTATTCGATTGCGTCAGCTGAGTGATGACGCTCCTTTCCCCTAGTTCCGTAAGCGCCCGCCGGTGAACGCCTGACGATGCGATCCCAGGCGAATGGCGACCGCCAGCGTCGTTGCCTCAAGCGACTGCCGCTCAGCCGGATTGCCCCGGGAGGCGATCAGGGCATGGACCAGGGCCAGGTACTGGTGTTCTGGAATCACTACCTTGGTCCGGGCCACAGCTAGCCATTCGAGTATGGTGGTCTGTCCACCGACCCAGTAACCGCGCTCACTGAGGGTGTAACCCGCATCGGTCCGCCGGAACTCATCGGCCTTGCCAATATGCGCCAGCAAGGCTGCGCTGACCATGACTGAGAGAGAGGTATCCGGTAACCCCTTGAGCAGTTCATAGCCATGCTCGGCCACCTCAACCGCCTGCCGGAAGTTACCCCCGGGATGGGCTGGACTGTCCGAGGAGATTGCTGGTCCAGTCAGGAAGCGATAACAGCGTCCACCATCCCACAGCACGACATTGAGCAAATGCCGGAAGGGGCGTTCCAGCGTCTCAAACAGCTTGGCCGCCAGCGCAATGCTTGCTCGGTCAGATTGCCACGAGGGCGGGATGGTCTGGAACGGGTTAAGTGAGGCCAGTGGCTTATCGAGCAGTTCCAAACGCTCAATCGGCATCGGCTGCTTAGCCCGTACATCTGGATTCGCCGGTAACCCTTTGAGGGCAACCAGACACCCGCGCTTCAGGCGTGTGTCTACACTGGCAGAATGCCAGCTCACTTCGAGGGACAGTCGGTCATGGTAGAGCACCGCCCGATTCTCCACGCCTCCCTGCCCGCCCGGTAAACGGGTGAGACTGACCAGCCGGAAATGACCCGGCCATTGACTGAGATCTTTGGGAATGATTGAAGGGGTCATACCGAGCTCCTTTCTGAAGGCTGCGTAATGGTCGTGGCTTTGGAAGCGAGAACTGGATTGCCCCCCCCCAACGTTGCGGTGAGCAGGCGATCGAAGGCCGATCCATCCCGACGAGTCAGGTTGGGCACATAGCGGGAATAGACGCGGAACAGCATTTCTGTCGTGGTGTGTCCCAGTTGCCGAGCGATCCACTCGGGATTCTCCCCCGCACCCAGCCACAATGTCGCTGCGGTATGGCGGCACTGATAGGGGCGCCGCACTTTCAGCCCCAAATGACGTAGCAGCGGCCGCCAAACTCGATTGGTGACATTTTTGTAGTCGAGCGGCCTACCCTCGCTGTTGCAGAAGACATACTCAGAAATCTTACGAGTTCCGGCCTCCTGAATTTTCAAGGCATCAAAGACCATTTGGGACATTTGAATGTCGCGCTGCGAAGAGTCATTTTTGGTCTCGCCTTCTTCACCATCAACGATAGTTTCCCGCACCATCAGAAGGCGCCGCTCGAAGTCGACATACTTCCACTTCAAACCATGAACCTCGCCAGTACGCATTCCCGTAAAGAAACGCACGGTGAAATACTGCTTGAAGTCGATGCGGACAGTATCGATGATCTTCCTGACCTCCTCCAATGAGAAGGGATCAACGTCAGTCCGTTTGACCTTGAGTTGTTTGATATTCTGGAACGGCGTGCGAAAATCAAAACGGTCGGCGGCTTCGCAGAGGATTTGCCGCAGCGGATTCAATATTTTATTGATCCGGGGGTTGGACAACGTTTGTTTCTTGCCCCGTGCTTGAGCTTTGGCGAGGTCTGCACGGAATGCAAGGATGTCAGCCTTAGTGATACTGCCGACCTCCTTTTCCCCGAACTGGGGCACCAGACGTTTATCGATATCGTCGCGAACGGTCTTCTTGTGCGACCCGCGCCACTCGATTTCCTTTTCGCCATACCAGATATCAGCAAAATCCTTGAAAAGGGGCGTTGGTTTGACAACCGCCATCCCCACTCCTGCAACAGCCTGAGCTGCGCCAGTCAAGGAAACCTCCGGTGCTAGTTGGTCGAACTTCGCAGCATTCTTGCTGGAAGGAAAGAACTGGCGATAGTTGAAAGTCCCAGTGCTAATTTCCTCTTCAATTTTGGATAGCACTTTACCGAGGCGCTTTCGATTAGCCGGCGTGTCGGTAAGGGCTGTTTGTTCGCGGCAACGCTGACCTTGGTATCGAAAATCGACAAATAGCAGCCCCGTATCGCTACGTTGTCGGATGCTACCCATGGCAGACACCCCCATTGGCCATCGGGATGGCGAACACTTGAGGATGGATGCCTCCCATATCCTCTTCAATTTTTTCCCAAATGAAGAGAATCTTGCGGCCTCCGAATGGACGGATGTAATGCACGCCTTCGAGCAGGACGCTATCCTTAAGACGCTCCCGAATGGTGCGAGAGTCATACTTGATCCGAGAGGAAAGCTCGTCGGTAGTCAGATAGGTTTGAGCCATGTTTTTCTCCTAGAGTTAAAATCACACTGGATTTCATTTGATCACCCCATGTGTCAAAATGTCGTCCTGAATGAAATTATACATAGCAAAAAACATCTTTCAAGAACTTTTTGTCGTTCTGGATGAATTTTTTGCATTGGAGAAGAAAATGGTTCGCTGCCACCTATCCCGAATGATGGGCGAAAGAAAAATGAAAATCGTAGATGTTGCCCGAGAAACCGGACTTCATAGAAATACGATTACGCTTCTCTACAATGAAACAGCTACTCGCATCGACCTCGAAACTATCGATGGCTTGTGCAAACTGTTCAGCTGCAAAATTGGAGATCTTTTCGAATACAGCTCAACCGACAATGGGCACGAAGAGCAGTAGTCATTTTTCTGTTCTTCACTAAGCCTCATGAAGAACAGAGGCACGGGATGGGCACATTTTGGGCACGAGGTGGGCACAAAATGAAAACGGGCTAGGTGATGATCACCTAACCCGTTGATATTCTGGTGCGCCCGACTGAATTCGAATCAGTGACCCCTGCCTTCGGAGGGCAGTACTCTATCCAGCTGAGCTACGAGCGCTTTGGGAGGGAGGCATTCTACCCCCATGCGCTGCCTTGCGTCCATGCAAGGCTGCCGATTAAGCTCTTCCGAATTATTGGTTTTGCTTAAACTATCAAACGCCACGCTCTTCAACAGAAGCGATCACGCCCCCGGAAGACCTGCAAAAGGTCATTGCCGCCATTGAGTCTTGACCGAAGCGGGGGCTGCGCTTAGTCGAAGAAGGTTCTGGCCGCCTCAAAACGTGAGGCAAAGTAGCTGTCGCTCAGGCGGTCGATGCGAACGCGACCATTGGTCGACGGGGCGTGAACGAAGCGAGCATCGCCAATAAAAATGCCGACATGCGAAAACGAGCGGTTCTGGGTATTGAAGAAGACCAGGTCGCCGGGCCGCAATTCCGCCCGGTCGATCGCCCGGCCATGGCGCGCGATGTCCGCAGCGCTGCCACTGACCTTGAGACCGGCCGCCCGACCGTAGATATAGCTGACCATGCCGCTGCAATCGAGGCCGGCTTCGGGATTCTTGCCACCGAAACGGTAGCCGGTGCCGATGAGGCCGAGCGCGTACAACACGACTTCGTTGCCCTTTTCGCTGACCTGCTGCGAGGCTTGCGCTATAGTTTCCGGCGACGACCCAGGGCGCGGCGAAGGACCGCTACAGGCTGCGACAAGCAGGGTCAACAGAATGGAAAGCAACGGGGTCGGAACACGCATCAGGCTCTGGCTCTTTCTTGAAACACACGCCAACTTAGCGTTTTTACAGGAATTTTCAAGTCCATGAATCTTCAGAATCCGCAATTGCTACGGTCAACCGGAAAAAATGGCCAAAATTGGAATGCTGCCGACGACGGTGCGACCTTCGCCGTGATCAACCCGGCGAGCGGCGAGCAGATCGGCGAAGTGCCGCTCTGCGGCGCAGCCGAAACCCGCCGCGCCATTGAAGCGGCCAATGCCGCCTGGCCAGCCTGGCGCGCCCTGACCGCTCGCCGTCGTGCCCAGATATTGCAGGCCTGGAACCGGCTGATTCTCGATAACGCCGACGACCTGGCGCAGATCATCACCGCCGAATGCGGCAAACCGTTGACGGAAGCCAAGGGGGAAGTCATCTACGGCGCCTCGTTCATCGAATGGTTTGCCGAAGAAGGCAAGCGTACCTACGGCGAGAGCATTCCCAGCCCGGCCTCGAACACGCGCCTGCTCGTCATCAAGCAGCCGATCGGCGTCTGCGCGGCCATCACGCCATGGAACTTCCCGTTCGCCATGATCACCCGCAAGGTCGCCCCGGCCCTCGCCGCCGGCTGTCCGGTCGTCATCAAACCGGCCGAAGCGACCCCACTCAGCGCCCTGGCGCTGGCTGCGCTGGCCGAGCAGGCCGGTTTCCCGGCCGGGGTATTGAACGTGATAACCGGCAAGCCGGCCGACATCGGCGGCGAACTATGCGCCAACCCCATCGTCCGCAAGCTGTCGTTTACCGGTTCGACCGGCGTCGGCCGCCTGCTCATGGCGCAATGCGCGCCGACCATCAAGAAACTGTCGCTCGAACTGGGCGGCAACGCACCGTTCATCGTTTTCGACGATGCCGATGTCAACGCTGCGGTCGACGGCGCTTTGGCGGCAAAATACCGGAACACCGGCCAGACCTGCGTCTGCGCCAATCGCTTCCTCGTCCAGTCGGGTATCTACGAGGAGTTCGCCAGGAAGTTTGCCGAGAAGGCGAGCGGTCTCAAGGTCGGCGACGGCACCGAGTCCGGCGTCGCCCAAGGCCCGCTGATCAACGCCGCCGGCCTGAGCAAGGTCGAGGCCCACGTTGCCGACGCGGTAGGCAAAGGCGCCCGCGTCCTGTGCGGCGGCACCCGTCACGAACGCGGTGGCAACTTCTTCCAGCCGACCGTGCTGGCCGACGTGACAACCGACATGAAGGTCGCCCGCGAGGAAACCTTTGGCCCGGTCGCTCCGCTTTTCAAATTCGAAACCGAAGCCGAGGCCATCGCCATGGCCAACGACACCGAATTCGGCCTGGCCTCCTATTTCTTCACGCGCGACGTCGGACGTTGCTGGCGTGTCGGCGAGGCGCTCGAATACGGCATGGTCGGCGTCAATACCGGGCTGATCTCGAACGAGGTCGCCCCCTTCGGCGGCATCAAGCAATCCGGACTCGGCCGTGAGGGCTCGAAATACGGCATTGAGGACTACCTCGAAATCAAATATCTCTGCTTCGACATCAACGGCTGAAAATGGGCAAGATCGTCCTCATCTCGTTGCTGGCTCTGGTCGGCGCGCTGTTCTGGCGCAACTGGAGCCGGCAGCGGCGCGGGGCGTATATCGCTGCCTTTCCTTACCAGCGTATTCTCGACAAGCGTCTGGCGGCGCGCCGGCCGGAACTGAGCGCGGAGCAGCGCGGCGAGGTTTTCGCGGCGCTCGACGATTACTTCCAGCTTTGCCACAAGGCCGGCCGGCGCATGGTGGCGATGCCATCCCAGGCGGTCGATGACGCGTGGCATGAGTTCATCCTGTTCACGCGCCAGTACGACAAGTTCTGCCGCCACGCCTTCGGTCGCTTCCTGCACCACACGCCGGCTGAAGCGATGAGCACGCCAACCCAGGCCAGCGATGGCCTCAAGCGTGCTTGGCGGCTGGCCTGCGCGCACGAGAAAATCAATCCCAAAAGCCCGGCACGCCTGCCCCGGCTGTTTGCACTGGATGCGGCGCTCGGCATCGCCGGCGGTTTCGTCTATCACCTGGATTGCCTGGCGGCCAGTGGTGGCGCGGCCGGAACCGGCTACTGCGCCAGCCACATCGGTTGCGGTGGCAGCGGCTGTTCCGGCGACTCGGGAAGTTCAGACAGCGGGGGAGATGGCGGCGGTTGTGGTGGCGGCTGCGGCGGGGACTAGCCTACTTGTGGTAGGTCCGGCTGCTGCCCGAGTTGCCGTGCGCCGGGTTGGCCACGTTGTCGAACAGGTTCCAGCCCTGCTGCTGGGCGTAGGCAAAGAGCAGCACGGCGCAGACTCCGGTGGCGAGCGTCAACTTCCCGAACATCAGTCGTCTCCATCCGAATCGTCACTGCTCTCCGGCGCGTGGTCGCTTTCGGCCCAGCGCCGCGCCTCGAAGGCGGCATGGCGCGTCGCGCTGAAGATGGGAAAAATCAGCAGAAAGATCATCACCAGAACGAAGTTGGACCAACCGGCGCCGGCCGTATGCACCTCGACACGGTCGCGTACGGCGACCAGCTTATCGGGCGCCATATCGGGGTCGAGCGTCAGGTAATAGGTGCCGGCCGGAACATTCAGGAAGACGATTTCGTCGCTCTGACTGCCCTCGGTCCACCGCCCGTCATCGTAACCGCTGTAGAACGACAACTCGCGGGCGGCTGGCCAGGCGGCGCCGGTCAGCTTGTTGACCAGCATCATGTCGAGGCCGATCCAGTTGTTGTCGAGTGAGGTCTGGTTATGCACGGCGATTTTGCGTGGCTTGCCGGTGATCTCGAATTCGCGGGTCTGCACTTCATCGCCGCGCAGCGGCTCAAACGTAAAGTCCTGGCGCAGCAGCAATTTGCCACTGGAAACGAAAATGAAGAAAGCCTGAACCAGAATGGCGGCCAGCGCCAGCTTCCAGAACAGTCGCCAAATCCCTTGATTCGTCTCGCGCCATGAATTCGGCTGGTTGGCGAAAACGCCGGTCGGCTCGGGCAAATCGGCTTTCAACCTGAAAGCCTCGGCGATCACGTGCGGCTCGACGTAGCTGCCTCGCGACCAGCTCAGGTCATTGCCCGTCGATTCCCTCGACAACATGAGCGGCGGCGCCACGTAATCGACGACACGACTGGTTTCGCCGCGCCTCACCCGCCACGTAAACTCCCCGGCCACCTGGACGACCTCGGCCGCCTGCGTGGTCGAGAAATGCTTGAAAACCTCGCTGCCATAACGAATGTTCGCGACTTCGATCATGCCGCCCGCCGGTGGGCTGGACAGTACGTCAACGACATTCCAGTGCCCGTTGTATTCGGTCAGCCAACGATAGCTGCCGTGCTCGGCTGCCAGGAGGTATTCGCTCCAATGGTAGGCGAGACCGTCGACCACGCAGCGTTTGACGAGAAAGCCGATGACTTCGACCGGCTTGTCGTCAAGGCGTCCCTTGCTGCCCAGTGGCAGGCGTGGCGCGTACTGCTCGTCGCGCCGGCCGAGCGCCTTCGACAGGATTTTCAAACTCTCGTCCGCGGTATCGACCACGGCCCCACAGGAGGCGCAGCCGACGGCGAGAATCTCCCGCGAGCGGGCCGCCATCGGCGAGCCGCAACTGGGGCAGCGGAACACCCTGGCTTCGACCGCCTTGGTCGGAATCGCCATGCCGTCCCGCAAATTGGCCATTTTCAGCGAGCCGAAGTCGACCGCCTCGCCGACAAACAACAACGGCGGCGTTTCCGAATAATCCAGCGTGGCGAAATTGGCCTGGTTTCTCAGGTCGACCGCAGCAACCGGGTAGCCGGCGCCGACCTTGAACGGCAACTCGCCCTGGCCGGCCACGCACTCGGCGTTTTCGATATTGCTGACGGTCCACGTCTGGCTGGCCAGGACGAAACGCTGGCCGATCTTGAGGTCGTCAAACGCCGGCAGCGGCTCTTGAACCTGCTCGGCAAACGTGAGCACATACTCGCCGCCTGCCTCCGACAACCAGCCGTTTCGCATGTCGTCGAAGAGCAGATGCCACTCGTTCCAGATGCCCTGGCTGTACTTGATCTGGATGCGCCCGATCAGCGCGAAATGGACGCCCTTGTAGCTGCCTTCGGAGCCCAGTTGCAGCGGCGAACGGTCCTCGACCAGCGCCGCCATCTTGCCGATGTCTTCGATATTTTGGTCGTGGCGAACCAGCGTACTCTGGCAATATTCGCAGACGGCAAAGACCGAGGACGCCGATTTGAAGACAACCGGCGCCCCGCAGGAAGGGCAGTGAGCAGTGACAGCCACGGTGCTACGGTCAACTCAGTTTTTTGAGCAATTCCGCTTTCTTGGCGTCGAATTCAGCCTGACTCAGGATGCCTTTTTCGACCAGCCCATGCAGTTTTTCCAGCGTCGCCACGACTTCGTCAGCCGACACCGATCCGGCCACCGGCGCTGCGCCAGCCGGCTGCTGAAGCGCCCCGGCCATGGCCTGCCCGACGACCTGGCCAAAGCCGACACCCGCGCCGAGGCCAACCCCCATCGCCGCCATGCCGCCTTCGTTCCTGGCGGCATCCGGGATGCTGTTGGCGACCTGGTACTGGGTGTAGCGCTGCATGTCGCCGATCATGTTCATGCTGATTTTCTGGTCGAGAATCTTCTGCAGTTCTTCCGGCAACGAAACGTTCTGGACGACCAGCGAATCGAGGGCCAGGCCGTACTCGGCAAACATCGGCGCCGCCTTGGCCAGCATCGCCTTACCGAACTCGTCCTGATTGGCCGCCATATCGACGAAGGCCACGCCGGATTCGCCAAACAGGTCGGTCAGGCCGGCAACCAGGGTATTGCGCAACTGGCCTTCGAGTTCTTCGCGCGTGTAGGCGTCGCGGGTGCCGGAAATCTTCTGGTAGAAGATTTTCGGGTCGGTCAGGTGATACGAATAGATACCGAAGGCGCGCAGGCGGACGATGCCGAATTCCTGGTCGCGGATGGTGATCGGGTTCGGCGTGCCCCACTTCTGGTCGAGCTGGGTGCGCGTCGAGAAGAAGTAAACGTCGGACTTGAACGGGGACTCGAACAGCTTGTCCCAGTTCTTCAGGTAGGTCAGGACCGGCATCGTCTGCGTCGTCAGCTTGACCATGCCGGGTGCGAAGACGTCGGCGACCGTGCCTTCGTTGACGAACATCGCCACCTGCGAGTCGCGCACCGTCAGGCTGGCGCCGTTCTGGATTTCCATCTCGGCCATCGGGAAACGCCAGGCCAGCGTGCCGTCGCCATCCTCGGTCCATTGCAGGATGTCGATAAACTGTTTCTTGATGAAGTCCATCAGAGCCATGAGTTTCTCCTTGAATCTTGCCCTGCGGAATATTCAGGTTGATCTGCGGCAGCGCGAAGCGGGCGACGATGTAGGCCGCGAGCTGGACGACGCAGGCGACAACGCCCCAACCGATCATGGCGCCGATGTTATGGCTGACCGCGACGGAAACGGCGATCGGCAGGGCATAGCCGATGATGGCCCCGGCCAGGCTGATCGCCGCGGCGATATTGCCCTCGCGGATCAGGGCCAGTTCGCTGTAGGGCGTGACGAAAACGTAAAGAACGAGAAAGACCGCAAGCAACCCGACGGCTGTCGCGAAATAGCCGGCAAAGGCCGGCAGGCTGCTAATGACCGGATCGAACATGGAATCTCCCGGAGGTGGCGCAATGACAGCGGATTGTCCCCGCTCGCCAGTGATTGTTCAAGACTGGCGCGCCTGATACCAGGCGATGAACTCATCCTTCGGCATGGGCCGGCCATAAAGGTAGCCCTGTACATTCTGGCAGCCAAGAGCCAGCAACTGATCCCGCTGCGTCATTTCCTCGACGCCCTCGGCGAGCGAGCACATGCCGAGATCGTGCGTCAGGTCGATAATGGCGCGAACAATGCGCAACCCCTCGGAAGAATCGGACATGCTGACAATGAACGAGCGATCAATCTTGATTTCGTTGATCGGCAGGCTAGCCAGATAACTCAGGGAAGAATAACCAGTACCGAAATCATCCAGGGCCAGTCGAACGCCGAGCTCGCGCAGCCGTTTCATCACCGCCAGGCCGCGCGCTCGGTCGCGCACCATGGCCGACTCGGTCAACTCGAATGTAAACCGGCTGCCCGGCACGCGCCAGGTTCCCAGACATTGGGCAACCATTTCCGGTAGATCGTCGTCGAGCAGATCGTCGGCTGTCAGGTTCAGGGACAAGGAAATTGGCACCCCGGCCGCCTCCAGTTCAGTGCTGATGCGCAGCGCCGCCCGGAACAGCCAATCCGTAAACTGTGCACGCCAGCCGTTTTCCTGAATGAGCTCGACGACCATCGGGGGCGCTACCCATTCACCATTGTCCCGGCGCCAGCGCAACAGCAATTCGGCGCCAATGCAGCGCCCCTGGGCGACATCGACCTGAGGCTGCAGATACAACATCAACGACTCCAAACGTAGCGCGTGACGCAACTCTTCGCCCAATAGCTCGCGCTGCTGCCAATCCCGTCGAAAGCTGTCGTCGAACATGGCAAACGGCTCATTCGACTTCTGCAGACTGGCCCGGGCCAGGCGGGCAGCGAAAACCACGGCTGCTGCATCCGGGCCATGGTCCGGCATCATCGCCGCACCGATCGCGACATCGAGGACGACCGCGCGCCCCCCAAGCAACACGACCGGCTCGTCGAACGCGCGACGGATCAACGTAGCCGCCAGCGCCGGCTGGGCCATGGTTTGCACATCGGGAAGAAGGAGCAGCCATTCGCCTTCGTGGCCAACGAAGGCGACATCCTGCGGGCGCAGGAGGCGCGTGAGCTGCTCGGTCAGCAGACTGGGAATCGCCTGCAGTTCGTTGGCAGAAAGATGGGGAAAGGCCCTTCGGTTGACCATCGAAACTGACAGCACAGCGACCTGGCGACCTGCGTTGGCTGCCTCGTGCAGGCTACGCAAGGCGGCCAATTCACCGGGCAGGCCGGCTTCTGTCAGGCGCGCCTCCTCACCCAGTTCCATTGCGCAGCTGACCGCAGCGACCACACTGCGGCGAAGGATGGCAAACAGGTCAAGCTGCACCCGTCCAACCTGTTGCAAATTGCCGAAAAGATCGACTTCGCAGAAAGAGACAGCATGATTTAAGAGACTGAACATGTCGGCCAACGAAAACCCCGAACCGCTCAGTTTGTGCCATGAGTGCATCCAGTTCTGCTGCCAGACCACATCGTCCAGCGACAAAGGCAGTTCGACCGTGCGCTCAACAAACTCGGCCAGCACCTTGCCCGCCCCGAAGCGCTCGGCGACCTGCGACAGCGCTGTTTTCCAGGTACCAGAGAGGGCGCGGAGCGAACGTATATCCTCCACACTCACGCCGAAGGCACGGTAATCGATGTAACTGGGGCTATCCGAGATAGTAGTCATTGGCGGCCAGTCCGTAGGCACTGTGCGGCAAGGCCCGGGCAATTTTCAGGGAGGCGTTCCTGTCTTCGCGTAGATCGACAACCTTGTAGGCGCGCACCTGCCGCTTGTCGGCATCGAGCATGACCACCACCCGCGGCTTGGAGCGTTGTACCCGGTTCTGCTGAATGACGACGCCGACCTCGCCGGTATTGAGTTCAACCAGTACGCCGATGGGATAGAGTCCGACGCATTGCACGAATTGCTCCATCAGTACCGGATTGAACTGTTTGCCGCGCTGGCTGTGGAGCTCTTCCAGAGCCTCCTGATGGCCAAGCGCGCCGCGATAAGGTTTGTCCTTGAGCAAGGTGCAGAAGGAGTCGGCGAGTCCGGCAATCTCCGCGGCCATGCCGATTTGCTCGAACTTCAGAGCACGTGGATAACCGCTGCCGTCCCAACGTTCATGGTGCCGCGACACAATCGTAATCACGTCATGCGGCAAGCTGGCTTGTGAATAGAGCATTTCCAGCGAACAGGCCACATGGGAATGGACTACCTTCAACTCATCCGCCGAGAACGGAGTGACTTTCTTTAGCAATTCCGCCGGCAGCTGGATCATCCCGATATCCAGCACCACACCGGCCAGCCCGAGTTCGAGCAGGCGCTGATCGCGCCAGCCGATATGGGAGCCGATAAGAATCATGTTGACCGCGACCTCCATGGCGTGATCGAAGCTGTACTGGTCACGCTGTTTTAAGCGCATCAGCCACATCACGGCATCGGGGTTGCGCTGCAGGCTGCCGGCGATGTCCCGGAGCCCCTCGCGCAGGATCGAGACATCGACTTCCCGACCTTCGGAAAATAGTTTGAAGGCCTGCTGCAAGGCATCAGCCAGTATGTCGTAGCGCGGCTCAACGTAGGCCAGTTCCCGCGACAGCTCGCAGGCCTGATCGTTGTCGTTCTGGCTGTGGAGAAAATCAAGAAATCGACGGCGACGCAACTGGCGCTTTTCAGTGGCAAAAGGCGAGTCAATCCGCCAACCACCGGGATCGTCATCCACCTGAATGCGCTCGAAGGGAGACGATTTGAGCGGACCATCCTTCTCTACTTCGGGCCGCGCATAGTGTTCGTTCAGCGAGCGCGAGCGGTCGATATAAACAAACCGACACTTGCTTTGGAAAATATCGACCTGCTCCGGGGTCGAAATCGCGAAGCCTTGAAAGGCAAACGTAAACTCAGACCAGGGGCAATCCGGCTCCGCGACGAACATGCCGATTTTCAAGTCGGCGACAGATATGATTTCCATCATCCTTCTTTTGATATTTACTCGAGCGCCAATCGTCTCAAGCCCTCCAGCGGAAGATTGTGCGTCACGACATGCGGGATGACAAGAAAACGACCAATCCATTCAGCATTGCCACCGGATAGCAGACAGCTGGCATTGGCCACGCGGGCAAATGCCCGTTCGATGGCGCCGACCTGCGCCTCGATGCAGCCGGTGACGATGGCGTCGTCGGTGCACCGCGGGTAGTCGACGTGGCGGCCAGCGGCAAACGGCAGGGCCGCCGTGTCGGTGGCCAGCGAACGACGCATCAGTTCAGTACCTGGGAGAATGAGGCCACCGAGGAAATTGCCATCGGCGTCGAGTGTATCGATGGTCGTCGCCGTTCCCGCCATGACCACGATAGCCGCGGTCCGGCCGAATCCACGGGCACCGATCAGCGCGCACCAACGGTCGACGCCGAGCTGGCCGGGATGGCGATAGCGGTTGGTGACGCCGCAGCGCGCCGCTTCCGAGCGGGCTTCGGAAAATACCGGCAGCCATGGCGCCAGCTGCTCGCGAATTCGTTTGCCGGCCTCGACACCGGCCACGTTGGCCAGCATGACCTTGGCCGGATGCGGCCAGTCGCTGACCAGTCGCTGCAACTGCTCGACCTCGGCATGGGCGACGGCGCCCTGGGCCAGCCACTGCTTGCCGTCATGGACACCCCATTTGATGCGGCTATTGCCGCTGTCAAGACAGACGATCATGTGCGGCGCAGGCTGACGTCGCCGGAAAAGATGCGTTCGACACCGGCCGCAGTTTCGAGCAGCAGGGCGCCGTCGTCATCGACGCCGAGGCAGCGGCCGCGCTTCGCTTCTTCTCCGTCGCTGAGGATTTGCACGGCCTGATCCTGCCAGGCATGGTAGCGCTGCCATTTCATTTTTAGCCCCAAAAACCGGTTGACCGTGAAAGTATCGAGAACTGCCGCCAACTGACCGAGGATGGCGGCCAGGACATCGTGGCGATCAATTGCGTGCGGACAAGCCTGGCTCAAGCCGGCCGCCGGCTGCGGCAGATCGCCCGTTGGTGGCGCAAGATTGAGACCGATGCCAATAATCGCCTGCGTACCACGGCGGTCAGATGACAGCTCGATGAGGATGCCGGCCAGCTTGGCGAAATCGTCGCCGGAACGAAGCAGCACGTCGTTTGGCCACTTCAGAAAAACACCCTTGGCGCCCAGGCTTTCCATGGCCTGCGCCAAGCCGACGCCGACGGCCAGCGACAAGCCGCTCAGGCTCGCCGCGTTGCCGGAAAATCGCCAGAGCAGGGAGAAGGTCAGACTGGATTCAGGCGATGACAGCCAACTCCGTCCGCGCCGGCCACGCCCGGCGCTTTGCCGGTCGGCGACGACAACCGAGCCGGACGGCGCGCCGCGCTCGGCCCGGCGCATCAGTTCGCTGCTCGTCGAGTCGCATTCATCGAGCGCATCGACGTCAAAGCGGCCGGCCAGGCTGGCCAGCCGCGCTTTCAGCAAGACGGGATCGATCAGTGTCATGCGGCGGATTTTACTCCGCCACGTGCTCCTTGCCGCCATCGATGCCGAGTTCGGCGATCTTGCGGGTAATCGTGTTGCGGCCAATGCCCAGTGCCTGCGCCGCCTCGATGCGCCGACCGCCGGTGTGGGCCAGCGCCCGGGCGATCAGGATGCGCTCGAAAACCTGCGACAGAACGCCGTGGATGTCCGGAATGCCGCGCGCCAACATACGGTCGGCCTCGCCTTCCAGGGCGCTTTCCCAGTCGGTCGCCAGTGACACCGGCGTCGCCTCGCGCAACTCGCCGGGCAGATCGCTGACATCGACCTGCTGCCCCGGCGCCATGACAGTCAGCCAGTGGCAAAGATTTTCCAGTTGCCGGACATTGCCCTGAAAATCGAGGCCGCTCATGTATTTCAGGGCAGCTTCGGTAAGCCGCTTGGTTTCGACGCCCAACTCCCGCGCGCTTTTCTGCAGGAAATGGCGGGCCAGCAGCGGAATATCCTCACGCCGTTCGCGCAGGGCCGGCAGGCGGATGCGGATAACGTTCAGGCGATGGAACAAGTCTTCGCGGAACAGGCCATCCTTGACCCGCGTATCGAGATTCTGGTGCGTCGCCGCGATAACCCGGACATTGGCCTTGATCGGCGAATGCCCCCCAACGCGGTAGAAATGCCCGTCCGACAGGACGCGAAGCAAGCGGGTCTGCAACTCGGCCGGCATGTCACCGATTTCATCGAGAAACAGCGTGCCGCTCTCGGCCTGCTCGAAGCGGCCACGCCGCTGGGCCTGGGCGCCGGTAAAGGCACCGCGCTCATGGCCGAACAGTTCGGATTCGAGTAGATCCTTGGGAATCGCCGCGGTGTTGATGGCGATGAACGGCTTGTCGGCCCGCGGACTATGCCGATGCAGGGCGCGCGCCACCAATTCCTTGCCGGAACCCGACTCGCCGGTAATCAGCACGGTCGCGTGCGACAGCGCGAGCCGACCGATGGCGCGGAAGACTTCCTGCATGGCTGGCGCCTGGCCGAGAATCTCCGGGACCAGCCCCTCTTCTTCGGCTGCACCGCTTTGGTGCATAGATTCATCAATGGCGCGTCGGATCAACTCGACCGCCTGGTCGACGTCGAAAGGTTTCGGCAGGTATTCGAAGGCCCCCCCCTGGAAGGCGGCAACCGCGCTTTCCAGATCGGAGTAGGCGGTCATGATGATAACCGGCACCGACGGAAAACGGGTTTTCACTTCCTGCAGCAGCTCCAGCCCGGACTGGCCGGGCATGCGGATGTCGGACATCAGCACCTGCGGCGGCTCGATGCCTTGTTCGAGCTGCGAAATGGCCTCGCTGGCCGAGGCAAAACTCTTGAACGGGATACCTTCGCGGGACAGGGTTTTTTCCAGCACCCAGCGACTGCTCAACGGGCAGATTCAACGTGAACACGGTATGGCCGGGCCGGCTGACGCAATTGATCGTCCCGTGATGGTGCTGGATGAAATTCTGGGCGATAGTCAGACCCAGGCCGCTGCCGCCTTCACGCCCGGAAACCAGCGGATAGAACATGCGCTCGCGGATTTCGTCGGGAATGCCCGGGCCGTTGTCGATAACCTTGATCTCCATGGCCAGGCGATAGCGCTTCTTGGCCAGGGTGACCTGCCGCAACGAGCGCGTCCGGAGGACGATTTCACCCTCGCCACCCATTGCCTGTGCCGCATTTCGGGCAATATTGAGAACAGCCTGAATCAGTTGTTCGCGATCACCGACCAGTTCCGGCAGGCTGGTGTCGTAATCGCGACGAACGCTCAGCGAGCCCGGGAACTCGGCGGTCAGCAGGCTGCGCACCCGCTCGAGGATCTCGTGAATATTGACCGTCGTCGGCAACATCGCCCGATGCGGGGTCAACAGGCGCTGCATCAAGTCCTGCAAGCGATCCGCTTCCTTGATGATGACCTGGGTGTATTCCTTGAGCGACGGATTGGCCAGCTCATGTTCCAGCAATTGCGCGGCCCCCCGGATGCCACCGAGCGGATTCTTGATTTCGTGGGCCAGATTGCGGATCAACTCGCGGCTGACCTGCTGCTGCTCGATCAGGCGCTCTTCGCGGGTCGCCGCCAGATGATGCTGGATCGGCTGCAACTCGAGCAGCAGGCGAACACCCGGTGCGATATCCGGACGCAGCGGCGTCACCGTACAGTTGATGTTGAGCGCCTCGCCATCGCTGCGCTTCAACTCGATGTTCTGGCCGGTGTAACCCCAGTTGTTGTTGAGCCCGTTGTCGAGCGCCGATTGCAAGGTCGCGGAACACGTACAGACCGCCGTCAAGCGCTGGCCGATCACGGCGCGACTGCTCACGGCCAGCAGGTTTTCACCGGCTGCGTTGATGTAGCGAATGGCCAGGCCCTCATCGAGCAAGAGCACCGCCGAAGCCAGCAGATCAAGGCCGGCAAAGGAAGAATGAGTAACGTTCATGCCCGCCATTGTAGCCATTCGACACCCCCTGCTGATGATAACTTGCGTTACTGACCAATCGTTCATTATCATCCATGGACTGCTCACCGGATCCCTTTCACATGATCAAGATCGCTCCTCGCGCGACTGCTTCGCTGCTGGCCATTGCCGCCCTTCTCGGTGGCTGCAGCAAGAACGAGCCGCCACCGCCGGCGGCCCGGACAGTACTTGTCCAGCCCGCCGCAAGCGCACCTTCAACGGGCAGCATCTATACCGGAGAAATCCGCGCCCGACACGAGGTTGACCTGGCCTTCCGCATCGGCGGCAGGATCGCTTCCCGCCTGGTCGATGCCGGCGCTGAAATCGGGACGGGTCAGGCCCTTGCCCGCCTCGATCCGGCCGACCTCGAACTGGCGGCAGCCGCCGCCCGAGCCCAATTGGCAGCCGCCGAAAGCGAGCATGCCACGGCACGCGCCGAGCGCGCCCGCTACGCCGATCTGGTCGCCAGAAAATTCGTCAGCCTGGCTGCTTTCGAGGCCAAGGACAACGCCTACAACAGCGCACTGGCGCGCCTTGAGCAAGCCCGCTCGCAAAGCCGCATCAGCGGCAACCAGGCGGCTTATGGCACCTTGAGCAGCGAGTTTCCGGCCATCGTCACCACCATTCTCGCTGATACCGGCCAGGTCGTCGGCGCTGGCCAGGCCGTGCTGCGCGTCGCCCGCCCGGAAGAAAAGGAAGTCGCCATCGCCATTCCCGAAAGCCGTCTGGCCGAACTGAAAGCCGCCAAAACCCTGCTCGTCAGCCTGTGGGCTGACCCGAAAATCAGTTTGCGCGGCGAGCTGCGCGAACTGTCGCCCGCCGCCGACCAGGCAACCCGCACCTACGCCGCACGCATCCGCATTCTCAACCCGACGCCTGAGGTCAGGCTCGGCATGACGGCCCGCGTCGCCCTCGATGGCGCAGTCGAAAGCGCGCTGCTTATCCCGCTAAGCGCTGTAATCGACGCCGGACAAGGGCCGCTGGTCCGCATCGTCAAGGACGGCAAGGTTGCGTCCCGCCCGGTCACGGTTGTCCGCTTCCGAGAGGATGGCGTCGAGTTGAGCGGCGGACTGGCGGCCGGCGAGCAGGTCATCATCAGCGGCGCTGGCAGACTGGTTGACGGCCAGGAAGTTCAGGCCAGGCAGGCCACGGCGCCGGACCGGCAGCGCTGAGCCATGAGCCACCGCTTCAACTTGTCGGACTGGACGCTGCATCACCGCACGCTGGTCGGTTACTTCCTGCTCGCCATCGCGCTGATGGGTGTTTTTTCCTATGGCAGACTCGGCCAGGCGGAAGACCCGCCGTTCACCTTCAAGATCATGGTGATCCGCACCCTCTGGCCGGGCGCCACCGCACGGCAGGTCGAACAGCAGCTGACCGACAAGATCGAGAAAAAGCTGCAGGAAACCCCCTACATCGACCGCGTTTCGAGTTTCTCCCGGCCCGGCGAATCCACGGTAATGTTCTTCGCCAAGGACAGCACACCGCCGGCCTACGTACCTGACGTCTTTTACCAGGTACGCAAGAAGGTCGGCGACATCCGCCACACCTTGCCGTCCGGCGTTCAGGGACCATTTTTCAACGACGAGTTCGGCGACGTTTTTGGCAATATTTACGCGTTGACCGCGGAAGGTTTCGATTATCCGCAGATCAAGGACCAGGCCGAGCGCATTCGCGATGAACTGCTGCGCGTACCGCAGGTCGGCAAGGTTGAAATATTCGGCATTCAGGACGAGAAGATTTACGTCGAGCTCTCAAATGCCAAGCTGGCCACGCTAGGCATCGACCAGGCGACCATCATCCAGGCGATGAACCAGCAAAATGCCGTCGCCGGCACCGGCTTCTTCGAGACGACCAGTGAGCGCATCCAGATTCGCCCCGGCGGCGCTTTCAACAGCCTGCAGGCTGTCGCCGATACGCTGATCCGGGCTGGCGGCCGCAGTTTCCGGCTCGGCGACATTGCCGAAATCCGGCGCGGCACAATCGACCCACCCGGCACCCAAGTCCGCTTCGGCGGCAAACCAGCCCTTGCCATCGGCGTCTCGATGGCCAAGGGCGGCGACATCATCGAACTCGGCAAGGCCCTCAACTCGCGCATCGCCACGCTGCAGGAAACCTTGCCGGTCGGCGTCGACATTGGCGTGGCAACCAGCCAGCCCGAAGCCGTCGCCCGCTCGGTCAAAGCCTTTACGCAGGCCCTGGCCGAAGCAGTGATCGTCGTCCTGCTGGTCACCTTCATCAGCCTTGGCATCCGCACCGGCCTGGTCGTCGCCATCTCGATCCCGCTCGTTCTGGCCGCCACTTTCCTCGCCATGTACCTGCTCAATGTGGGCCTGCACAAGGTGTCGCTTGGCGCACTGGTGCTAGCCCTCGGCCTGCTCGTCGACGATGCGATCATCGCCGTCGAGATGATGTGGGTGAAGATGGAGCAGGGCTGGGAGCGCACCCGTGCCGCCTCCTTCGCCTACACCAGCACGGCCGGACCGATGCTCTCCGGCACGCTGGTCACCGTCGCCGGCTTCATTCCGATTGCCCTGGCCAAGTCGTCGACCGGCGAATACGCCTTCGCTTTCTTCCAGATCAATGTCGTCGCCCTGCTTATTTCATGGCTGGCCGCGGTCATCGCCATCCCCTGGTTGGGCTACAAGCTGCTGCCCAACCCCCAGGCAGCGCACCAGAGCAACCGCCTGGAAAAACGCCTGCCCCGCCTCGCCCGCCTGTTCGACAAGCTCGGCCTGAACGGGCCGGGTCACGCCGAAGATCACGATGTCTATGGCACGCCCTTCTATACCCGCTTTCGCCAACTGGTCAGTTGGTGTGTTGGGCGGCGCTGGCTGGTCATTGGCATCACCATCATCCTGTTTGCACTCTCCATCGTCGGCATGATCAAGGTGCAAAAGCAGTTCTTTCCGAACTCGACCCGCCTCGAACTCAACGTTGAGTTACGGCTGCCCGAAAGCGCCTCAATTGCTGCCATCGACGCCGAAGCCAAGCGCCTTGAGCAGTGGCTGGACAAGGACAAGACCGAGTTCGACCAGTTCGAACATTACCTGGCCTTCGTCGGATCCGGAGCACCGCGCTATTACCTCGGACTGGACCAGCAACTGCCGGCCAGCAATGTCGGCCAGGTGGTCATCGTGACGCGCGATATCGAGGCACGCGAGGCACTGCGCGGTCGACTAGTCAAACTGTTTGAAAATGAAAGCTTCACCGCCCGGGGCAATGTCGCCCGCATCGAAAATGGGCCACCGGTGGGCTATCCCGTGCAATACCGCGTTTCCGGGGAGGACATCGCCACGCTGCGCGAGGTGGCCAACCAGATCGCCAAGGTCATGCGCCAGAACCCGGAACTATCAAACATCAACATGGACTGGAGCGAGTTGTCCAAAGCGGTAGAGATCGAAATCGATCAGGACAAGGCTCGCCTGCTCGGCGTTTCCAGCCAGGACATTGCCGCCCTGCTCAACATGTCCCTGAACGGCTACACGGTGACCAGCTACCGCGAAGGTGAAAAGAGCATCGACGTCGTGCTGCGCGGTGACCGCGAAGAACGCAGCCACCTGTCTTCGCTGGACGACCTGTCAGTACCGACAAGGGCCGGCAAGAGTGTGCCGCTGAGCCAGATCGGACATCTCAAGCACAGCTTCGAACCCGGTCTGATCTGGCGCCGCGACCGCCAGCCAACGATCACCGTGCGCGGCAACCTTTACAGCAAGATTCAACCGGCCACCGTCGTCGACCGCATCAAACCTGAAATCGACGCCATCCAGGCCAGGCTACCCGACGGCTACCGCATCGCCACCGGAGGCTCGGTCGAGGAGTCCTCGAAGGGTTCAGGTTCGGTCATGGCCGGCATTCCACTCTTCGTGCTGGCCGTGATCACTATCCTGATGATCCAGTTACAAAGCGTCTCGCGCGTCGTCATGGTGCTGCTCACGGCGCCGCTCGGCATTATCGGCATCGCGCTGTTCCTGCTTGTTTTCCGGCAGCCCTTCGGCTTCATGGCGCTGCTCGGCACCATTGCGCTGTTCGGCATGATCATGCGCAACTCGGTCATTCTCGTCGATCAGATCGAGCAGGACATGGCGGCGGGCAAGCCGCGTGGCGAGGCGATAGTCGAATCAACCGTTCGGCGCTTCCGGCCCATCGTACTGACCGCCGCAGCAGCGGTACTGGCCATGATTCCGCTTTCGCGCAACGACTTCTTCGGGCCGATGGCCGTCGCCATCATGGGCGGCCTGATCGTTGCCACGGCGCTCACCCTGCTCTTCCTGCCAGCGCTTTATGCGGCCTGGTATAAAGTCAGAAACTAATTATAGGTCAGTCGCTCTTGGCAAAAACAAGGGGCGCTTCGGCGCCCCTCAAACTTCGCTAACCACCAAGAACCAACCGCGCTACCTATTACCTCGAGTTCCCCAGTTCCTTCTCGATCGCCTGGATGTTCCGCTCGTGCCGCCCAACGCGATCGAGGTAAGGCGCCAGGGCGCCACCGTTCACGCCAGCAGCCTGCTGGGCGGAAAGATCCTCGCGTGCCTGCTTCAAATTGCGCTGCTCGCCACTCAGCTCCTGTTCAAGAATATGGCGACGATCGCCGTCGCGCGCCTTTTGGGCATCTTCCTGAACGCGGGGAAAATCCGCTGGCGACGGATTTGCCGTGGCTCCAGTCGGTTTTCTGGCCCGCGGAGCGGGAAAACTGTTTTCCGCCCCGCTGGAAATAACCTTGCAGTTCTTCTCAAGACGGGAACTTGCATAGGTTGTGGCGCCATTGCCGTCGACACACTTGTAAATAGTCTGCGCCGAAGCCGCGAGCGGCAACATGGCAATCAGCAGGGCAAGCGGGCTACGTGTCATTGTCATTGTTCCTTGTAACCGTTTCAGTGTACTGGACTTAACGGCAGAGGCACGGAAAAGTGGACAAAAAAAGGGCGGGAAACCCGCCCTTTTTTACACAGCGCCGATTAGCAGCTGTAGTACAGATCGAACTCGACCGGGTGGGTCGTCATACGAACCTTGTTCACTTCATCCATCTTCAGGGTGATGTAGGCATCGATCCAGTCGTTGGAGAAGACACCGCCACGGGTCAGGAAGTCGCGATCCTTGTCGAGGGCAGCCAGGGCTTCTTCAAGAGAGGCACAGACGGTCGGGATCTTTGCATCCTCTTCCGGCGGCAGATCGTACAGGTTCTTGTCAGCCGGATCGCCCGGGTGAATCTTGTTCTGGATACCATCCAGGCCGGCCATGAGCAGCGCTGAGAAGCACAGGTACGGGTTGGCGATCGGATCCGGGAAGCGGGTCTCGATACGACGGGCCTTGGTCGAGGCAACGTACGGAATGCGGATGGAAGCCGAACGGTTCTTGGCGGAGTAGGCCAGCTTGACCGGTGCTTCGTAGTGCGGAACCAGACGCTTGTAGGAGTTGGTACCCGGGTTGGTGATGGCGTTCAGGGCCTTGGCATGCTTGATGATGCCGCCGATGTAGAACAGGGCGGTTTCGGACAGACCGGCATAGCCGTCACCGGCGAACAGGTTCTTGCCATCCTTCCAGATCGACTGGTGAACGTGCATGCCCGAGCCGTTGTCGCCAACGATGGGCTTCGGCATGAAGGTGGCGGTCTTGCCGTACTGGTGCGAAACGTTGTGCACCACGTACTTCAGGATCTGGGTCCAGTCGGCACGCTTGGTCAGGGTGCTGAAAACGGTACCGATTTCGCACTGACCGGCATTGGCCACTTCATGGTGGTGAACTTCAACCGGAACACCCAGGGACTCGAGGGTCAGGACCATGGCCGAGCGGATGTCGTGCAGGCTGTCAACCGGGGGAACCGGGAAGTAGCCGCCCTTGACGGTCGGACGGTGGCCGGTGGAGCCGGAGCCTTCGTTGCTTTCGCCCGAACCCCAGGCAGCTTCGCCGGAATGGATCTTCAGGGAGCAACCGGACATGTCGACAGACCACTCGACGCCGTCGAAAATGAAGAATTCGGGTTCCGGACCGAAGTAGGCGGTATCGCCAATGCCGGAGGACTTCAGGAAGGCTTCAGCGCGCTTGGCGATGGAGCGCGGGTCGCGGTCGTAGCCACGGCCATCGGCCGGATCGACGACATCACAGGTCAGAACGACGGTGGTTTCGTCATAGAACGGATCGATGTAGGCGGTATCCGGATCCGGGTTGAGCTGCATGTCGGAAGCCTGAATGCCCTTCCAGCCGGCAATGGAGGAACCGTCAAAAGCGTGACCGTTCTCGAACTTGTCTTCGTCGAAGGCGGAGATGGGCACTGTGACGTGCTGTTCCTTGCCACGGGTGTCGGTAAAACGGAAATCGACGAACTTGGCGTCGTTTTCCTTGATCATCTTGATGACGTCTTGCGGGGTTGCCATATGCCTTAATCTCCTAAGAAAACAAGTT
>PHCF01000073.1:0-2065 GCA_002842145.1 Betaproteobacteria bacterium HGW-Betaproteobacteria-6
GACCATTGCCGCGCTCGCTGGTCGTCGCGAAGGGCTCGAACAGGGTATCCAGGCGTTCCTGCGGAATGTAGTCACCATCGTTGGTCACGGCCAGGTGCAATCGCGTTTTGGTCGACTCGACGACCAAGCGCACGCCGCCCCCCTCCTCCGCTGCTGCCAAGGCGTTGAGCAACAGATTGAGCAGGATCTGGCGCATCAGCGTTGCCGGTAGCGGCAGCGAACCGTCGAGATTGCTCTCGACAACGACACCGATCCCCCGACCGTGTGCTTCGGACTCGGCCAGGATCAGCAGGTCATCGACATCCTCGGCGGCGAAGGTGCGATCCTTGGCCTTGCTTTCAACTAGCAGTGCGCCGACCGTATGACGAATCTGGGTTAGTCCGCGTTCGAGCAGCGACAGCGTGCTCAGCGCCAGCGGATCGTTACCGCTGCCGTGCCGCTGATAGGTGTTGATCGCGGTCAGCATGCCGCCTAGCGGATTGTTGATTTCGTGGGCGATGCCCGCCGTCAGACGGCCGACAGCGGCCAGCCGCTCCGAAACGAGCATCTGGCGTTCCAGTTCTTGCTTGTTTTTGAGTTCGCCGACCATGCGTTGATAGGCGGCGGCCAGTTGGCCGATCTCGTCGCCGCTTTTCGGCAGGTCGGTCAGGCGCGATTCATCGAGCTCGCCGGGCACCCGGCGCATCGCTTCGGCCAGGCGCAACAACGGCTCGCCGGTGCGGCTGGCCCAGATCCAGGAAATCGGTGCGATGATCAGCAGCACCAGCACAGTGACCAGCGCCGCCCGCTTGACCAGGCCGATAAAGCGCGGCACGAAGGAAACCTTGGAGTAGCCGAGGATGACATGGCCGAGCGCTACGCCGTCAGCGACCAGCGGCGACATCACGAAGTAGACCGGGGAGTCGGTGGGTTCGAGGACGCGTTGGGCCATCGCGTCGCCGCTGACCATACCTGTGCGCAACAGGGCATAAGCGCCACCGCGGGTGGCCGGGCTGCTACCGATGGGAAATTCGCGCGGCTTGGTCGATACGAAAACCTTGTAATCAGCATCGGTGACCAGCACCACTTCGGCTTGCAATTCCGGGGCGGCCGGGTAGGTTTCGCGCGCCGATTGCAGGATTTCGTAGGCCCGCCAGATGTCGTCGTGCAGCACCGGCGCGACCAGCGTATTGGCCAATACGCGGCCCAGGCTCTTGGCGTGGCCTTCGAGGTTTTGGCGCATCTCGTCGTATTCCCAGACGACCAGGGCCGCGGTGACGGTGATTGCCGTGCCGAGCACCGCTCCCATCACGCGCAGCGGGATTTTCCAGCGCAGCGACAGGTCGCGGCGAAAGATCATGGCCGGCCGACCTTGGCTGCCATCCGGGCGATACCGTCGAACAGGGACGGCTGGCCGGCGGTGAAGCCGTCGAGGCGCAGGCGGCCGAGCAGCTCGCCGCCCTGCGGATCTTCGGCCATGCCGAGCAGGACCTGGCGGAACCGTTCCAGCTCCCTGGTCGGAATGTCGCCGCGGGCGACGAAGGGCGGGTAGCCGAGCAGAGGCGAACGGTCGATGATCCGTGTCGCCGCGGTCAGGTCGGGACGCACTTCGGCTAGCGTGTCCCAGACATAGCCGTCCACCGCCCCGCCATCGGCCAGCCCGACGCCGACCGCTTCGACCACCTTGCGATGGGCCCAGGTGAAAAAGGTGCGCGAAAAGAAAGTCGAGGGCTTTTCACCTTGCTGGTTCAGCACGTACTGCGGATAGAGATAGCCGGAATTGGAGTCGGGGTCGGAGTAGGCGAAAACCTTGCCGCGCAGTTCGCCGATGCTTTTGGTCCGTCTGTCGTCGGCTGGCACGATCAGGTAGGACTGGTAGAGCGGCTGGCCACGCCACAAGGGCACGGCGACCAGGCGGAATTCATGGCGATGGCGGATGTAGGGGTAGCCGCACAGCCAGGCGAAATCAATCTTGCCCGAGCGCAGAAGGTCGACGATCTCGCGGTAATTGCCGCGCTGGACGAAGACCACCGAGCGGCCGAGTTTCTGTTCCAGCCAGGATCTCCATTTACCGAGAAAGCTCACC
>PHCF01000073.1:2104-23252 GCA_002842145.1 Betaproteobacteria bacterium HGW-Betaproteobacteria-6
AGGTCGATCTGAGGCAGACATGAAGGTGATGATAAGCGTCGGCCGGTCAATCCATCCAGTCGATTTTTTGCGTCGTTACGCCGGCGTAGCACCTTGCGCTGCAGCAATTGAACCGGGTGTTACGCCACCGTAACGCCCGGGCAATTGATTCAACATTGGAAAATTACCACGGATAACCAGCCGGCAAGCCTTTGAAGGCTTAGCCCTGAGCCATGGCCTGCTTGTTGCGTTAAAGACATCGCTATTGGCCGCGCCACGACGAGGTCAGCATGTTCAGCAACACACCACTGCAACCAGAGGAGGCAAGCAGATGAGTGAAGGATCAAAAGTTTCAACCGGTGGGGGCAAGCGGCGCTATGCAATGGTGGTCGATACCCGCCGCTGCATCGGCTGCATGGCCTGCCAAGTCGCCTGCAAGGCGGAATACGACACGCCGCTCGGGGTCAATCGGACCTGGGTTCCTTACAAGGTGGTCGGCAAATACCCTAACGTCAAGAAACAGTTCCTGCCCCGGCTGTGCAACCACTGCGAGGATCCACCGTGCGTTCGCAACTGTCCGGTCGAAGCCACCTTCCGGGTGGAAGACGGCGGTTTCGTGCTGCAACGCTATGAGCGCTGCATCGGCTGCCGTAGCTGCATGGCCGCCTGCCCGTACAACGCCCGCTTCATGCTGCCGTCGCACCGGACCTATACGCCGATCACCAACGTCGTCGACAAGTGCACCTTCTGTTTCCACCGCGTCACCCAGAATCTGGTGCCAGCCTGCGTCCAGACCTGTATCGGCCGCTCCCGCGTCTTCGGCGATCTCAACGATCCGAACAGCGAGGTTTCCTATCTGGTGGCCAAGAACGCAACCCAGGTGCTGCGTCCGGAAGAAGGCACCAAGCCACACGTCTTCTACATCGGGGCAGACCGCAACGCCACCGAGTTCGGCCGCGACGCCTACCAAAAGCGCGAAGTGATGGAGCCGGAACGCTCCGCCTTCAAGAACCACTTCAAGATCTAAGGGGAAAGTCATGGGTGATTACGTCTGGTTCCATGATGTGTCTTGGCATGCGAGTTATGCCGTCTACTTTTTCGTGATTGGCATCCTCGCTGGCCTCTCCTTCATTTCCTACGGCTCCTGGCGCACGCCGGCGCTGCGCCCGCTGCGGGAAAAGGCGGCCTACGGCTCTTTCTTGCTACTCGGTGTAGGCGGCCTGCTCTTGATCGGCGATCTGTCGCAGCCGCTGCGCTTTCTCAACATTCTCAATCCGGCCTACTTGAACTTAACCTCGCCGCTGGCCTGGGGGGCGCTCAACATCGTCGCCTTCGGGATCGCCTCCGTCGTCTATATCCTGGCGCTGCGCAAGGGCAATGAAAAGAACGGTCAATTGCTGGCACTGATCACCGCCCTGCTCGCCCTGGGTTTGCCGATCTACACCGGCTTCGACCTGACGGTGCACCAGTCGCGGCCGGTCTGGAACACGCCGATCATGCCGGTGCTCTTCGTCGCCCTGGCTATTGCCTCAGGGTCCGCAGTCGGCGCCCTGCTCGCCGCGGGCAACGCCGAAGCGCAAAAGGTCTTGCGTGAATACATGCTGTGGTCGGCCGGTGCCGTGGCCGTCATGCTGGTCTCGATCATGGGTACCACCAACTACGGCGGCTCGGCCGCCGAACTGACCTTCATGATCATGACCACCGGCAGCATGGGCCTGCTCTTCATCGGCGTCGGCTTTCTCGCCGGCAGCGTCGCCCCGGCCGTGATGTTGTTTGCACCGATGGGCAGGAGCCCCAGTGTCGTGCTGGTCTCTGCCCTGCTCATCCTGGCCGGCAGCGCAGCACTGCGCTACGTGCTGCTGATGGCCCCGCAACAAATACAGACCCTGTACTGATCCAGGTCACGAGGAGATAGAGAACATGGAAATGCCAAAAGTCACACGTCGCACCTTCCTCAAGGTCAGTGCCGGCAGCGGCGCCGCTGCCGCCGCTGCCCCCCGTCTGCTGACAGCGATGGAAAACGATCTTGGCGGCAAGGACTTCGGTCCGGTCAGCGGCGCCGAGCGCAAGGCCATCCCGGTCAACTGTCACGTCTGCAACATCCAGGACGGGGCCATCGCCTATGTCGAGAATGACCGGGTGGTCAAACTCGAAGGCAACCCCGAGCACGTGTCGACCCGTGGCCGCCTCTGCGCCAAGGGCAATTCGGGTATGTGGTACAGCTACGATCCGGATCGCATCCTCTACCCGCTGAAACGGGTCGGTGCCCGCGGCGAAGGCAAGTGGAAGCGCATCACCTGGGACGAGGCTCTGGCCGAACTGACCGAGAAGCTCGACGCGGCGCTCAAGGAAGATCCCAATACCATCATGCTCAAGTACGGCCGCAACCGTACCGGCGGCAGCATTGACCGCTTCATGAAGACCCTGGGTTCGGCGACGGTGGTCAACCACACCTCGGTCTGCGAATCGTCGAAGAAGATCGGCATGGAGCCGACCTGGGGGCCGGATATCGAGACGCCGGACTTCGCCAACGCCAAGTACGTGCTGAACTTCGGTTCCAACGTGCTGGAAGCCTCCTACTTCCATAATCCGCTGTCGCAGCGGGTGACGGAGGGCAGGGTCGACAACCAGATGAAGATCGTCACCTTCGACGTCCGCCTGTCGAACACCGCCGGTTTCTCGGACGAATGGATTCCGGTCTTCCCGGCCACCGACGGGGCCGTCGCCCTGGCCATCGGCCACGTCATTCTGCGCGAGGATCTGCAGGATTCGGACTTCATCAACAACTGGACCAATGTCACGGTCGCCGAACTCAAGGAACACTACAAGCAATACACGCCGGAGTGGGCGGCCAAGATTTCCGGCGTGCCGGTCGCCACCATCGAGCGCATCGCCCGCGAGTTCGCGACGACCAAGCCGGCCACCCTGTTTACCTATCGTGGCCCGGCCAAGCACCTTTACGGTTCGTACAACGAAAAAGCCTGCATGATGCTGCCGATCATGACCGGCAACGTCGAGAAGAAAGGCGGCTACTGTTTGCCGCGCGGCATGGGCTGGCCGCAGCCGATGCCCGAGCCGGGCAAGCCGGCACATGACTCGGTGCTCGCTCATCCGCCGGAGTATCCGCTGGCCGCGCACAAGGTCAGCCACCTGGTGCCGTTCTGGATTGCCGAAGGCCGGCAAAAGATCAACGTGTACTTCACCTACCAGGACAATCCGGTCTATACCAATCCCGGTTCGATGGCGGTCTGGGGCAAGCTGTTCAAGGACGAAAAGCTGATTCCCTACCTGGTGTCGATGAGCCCCTTCATGGGCGAGGAAACGGCGCTGGCCGACCTGATCCTGCCCGACTGCCCCTACCTCGAACGCTGGGAACCGGAGTCAATGCCTAACTCGCTGTGGCCGTGGCTGGGCATCCGCCAGCCGGTGCACAAGTCGCTCGGCGAATCGCGTGAGAATCGCGTGTTGTTGCGCGACATCATTCACAACCTGGACCCCGACGGCAAACGCGGCATGAAGCAGTTCTGGGACTTCAAGGATGGTGAGGACTACATGCGCCATCACTTCGACAACGTGCCCGGCCTCAAGGAAGCCGGTGGCCTCGATTTCCTGAAGAAGCACGGCGTCTGGCCGATCTACGGCAAGCTCGACCCGAAGACCGGCAAGGTTTCCGACAAGACAGGCCGCGAAATCAAGGCCGACTACGGGCTCTACCTGAAGGAGTTGTCGGCCGCCGACATGGCCGGTGCCACCGTGGATGGCAAGGGCATCATCAGCAAGAATGGCAAGGCGATCGGCGTGCGCCGCGAGGGCAAGAACTGCGTCGGCTTCCCGACCGGCAACCGGCTGATCAACGTCCGCGTCGACCAGTGGGCCGATTACGGCTTCAACCCGATGCCGACCTTCAAGCGCATTCCCTGGCACGAGGCGATGAAGGAAGACGAACTGATCCTGTCGACTTTCAAGCTCAATGTGCACAAGCAGTCGCGTACCGCTGCCGTCAAATGGCTGGCCGAAATCGCCCACAGCAACCCGGCCTGGATGAATCCGGAAACCGCCGCCAAGCTGGGTGTCAAGACCGGCGACCTGGTCCGCGTCGAAAGCGCGGTCGGCCATCTGGTGACCAAGGCTTACGTCACGGAAGGCATCCATCCCAAGGTGGTGTCGATCCCGACCGGCTTCGGCCACTGGGAATACGGCCGTCTGGCGACCCTGAAACTGAAGGACAAGAAGGGGGAATACAGCCACGGCGCCGACGACCCCGATCTCAACAACGTCTGGTGGGACGACAAGGGCGTGCATCCGAACAACATCATCCCTGTGGTGGCCGACCCGATTGGCGGTTCGCAGGGCTGGTACGACACCGTGGTCAAGGTGACCAAGGCCGGCCCCAACGACAAGTACGGGGATAGCGAGGGGAATTGGGAGAAGCACGTGGCGGCCTACAAGGAAACCATGCGCTATGCCTACACCGGCGACCTGCACCGCAAGATGCATCCGGAAATGGCCGCGTGGGCAGGCCCGGACAGCGTCAAGCACAAGGCGGGCGGCGGGCATTGATCAGCGAGGCGCTGGATCGTGCGTTGTTCCCACCGGCGGGAACAACACCGGCACAACGTTTGGCGCCCGTACGGAGTTCGGTTGTAAAGAGGTTCGGCCCGCCGGCATTCGTGCTGGTGGGCCGTTTTTTTCGGGAGCAATGATGCTGGATACGGTTTTTTCCATTGAGCGTGCCAACGGCACTTATGCAATTCCTGACGAGATCGATGCCGGGCAACTGCGCGAGGAGTGTCTGGCGCGGGCGAGCATTTACCGGCTGCTGGCCGGTGTCTTTGTCGAGGAGCCAAGCCGGGAGCTTCTTGCGGCTCTGCGTGATGAAGCGCTGCTCGGCCGACTGAGCGAGGCCGGCGTTCGTTTTGCGCCCGACTTTCTCGCTAGCGGGCTGGACGAACTGGCCGAGACGCTGGCCTGCGAATACGCTACGCTGTTCGCCTCGTCCGGTGGCTTTCCGCCGGTCGAGTCGGTGCGCCTGACCGGGCGTTTCAAGCAGGAGCCCAATTTCAAGGTCAGCCAGATCTACCGGGAGGCCGGCTTTACGCTGAACAAGGGGCGCTTCGAAGTCTTCGCCGATCAACTGGGCGTCGAATTGCTGTTCGTCGCCGAGTTGCTCGAACGCTGCGCAGCAGCGCTCGGTGCCGACCAGTCGGTCGAATACCGGCGCCTGGAAAAGGACATCAAGCGTTTCTGGACGCAGCATCTCGGCCTCTGGGTGCGCGGTTACTGCCGGCTGATCGGTCGCGCCTCGAATCATTCCTTCTTCCGGGAAATGGCCAAGTTTCTCGGCGGTTTCGCCGAAGAGGAAATTGCCGCGATGGGGCTGAAACGCCTCGAAGATATCGACATGGGGCGCG
This sequence comes from Betaproteobacteria bacterium HGW-Betaproteobacteria-6, assembly GCA_002842145.1. GTDB lineage: Bacteria > Pseudomonadota > Gammaproteobacteria > Burkholderiales > Rhodocyclaceae > Azonexus. Next base: position 7,495 of record PHCF01000073.1, read on the forward strand.
TCGTTGTGCCCAAGAGTGAAATCAAGGTCGAGTTCAACCCCGACGAACCGGTCTGCGGTGGCTGCCCGCCGGCGACCGACAAGCCGGCCGGCGGCGTCCATAAACTGCACGACCTGCGCTTCTGAGGAGACGCCATGCTGCTCGATCTACACGCCCGCCCGTTTTCGCAACCCGACCGCCAGGTGCTCTCCGAGCTCGACTGGAGCGAAGTCGCGGCGATGTGGGACGACAACCAACTCGGTCAATTGCACGACTGGCTGAACGAACGCTGGTCGCGGCTGATCCGCGACAGCGTGCTCGGCCAGAAGGATCCCGAGGCCGAGTTTTTGCAGGCGTTGGCCTTCGCCGTGCTGGCCCTGTTTTTCACCCAGAACCAGAATCAGGAAGGCTCCCTACTCATGACCGACGACGCGATCATGGCGCTGAACAAATACCGGCCAAGCTATCTCGGCGTCGCTATCGAGCCCATCGTCGGCGCCCTCGAAGAATTGCGCCCGATGCTCTGCGGGCTGGCGCCGGACGATCCCTGTCCGCTCTATCCGTTCGCCTATCCGAAATTTCAGTATTTCCACAGCTCGCCATGAGCATCAGCTTCTGCTGCCTCGCTGCAAGCTTTGATCCGGCCCTGGAAGTCCAATTTCTCGTCGATGGCCCGGCGGTCGACGGCTGCGTCGGGCAATGCGCCGCCGTCATCCTGCCCACGGGCGACGAAACACGGGCCGAGGTTTTGCTGGCGGCCGGGGCGCGTCAGGTCTTGATCGGCGAAGCGGCCCTGCTCGACAGCGGCGTCATCGAACGGCTGGTTGCCAGATACGGCAAGGAGCGGATCGGCCTCGCCGTACCGGTGCGCAATCTTGCGGTCGACTGGGCTTTTGAGACCGTTTCCAACGCCGATTTCAAAGTAGTTACACCGTCAATCTGCGAGCCTACCTGGGAAGTTTTGCGCGCCGATGGCTCGGGGACCGGCACCCACGCCGAATGGTGGATCGGACAGATGGTCGAACGAGGGGCTCATACTGTGCTGCTCCTCGCCGATATCGATGGCGACGGCGATCTCAACCTGTGCGCCGGTCTGGTCGAAAAGCTGGGCGGGCAATTGTGGGTCGCGCCCCGTGCCAGCGAAGCGCCGCCGCTCGCCGACTGGATCGCCTTCGGACAGGTCAAGCAATTGGCGTTGCCGCCGGCGCTCTATCGACGACGCGACGAATGGCAATGCCCGGCCGCGACCAACGAGTCCGTCGAGGCAGTTTCATGAAAGCCCGTTCATTACCGTGTCTGCTGGCCGGCCTGCTGGTCGGCGGTTTGCTCCATGCCGAAGTCGCGCTGCTCGGCGGCAGCGAACTGGCCGCCGCCCTGCGCAACCATCCGCCTTGCTGCGTCATCGACGGCCGCAATGCGCTGAATCGCGCCAAGACGCCGCTCCCCGAAGCATTGCCTTACCGTCCCGAGCTGCGCATCAAGCCGACTGCCACCATCGTCGTCCTCGCCGACACCGACGGCGAGGCGCTACGCATCGCCGGCATCTTCGAGAAACAATATCCGGGCAAACCGATCCTCGCCGTCAAAGGCGGCTTGCAAGGCTGGCACGGCGCTACCGCGGCGCCGGCCGGCAAAGCGCTCGGCGACGGCGCTCCAGGCGCCACGCTACAGTTCGTCATCCCGCACAACACCTGCGAAACCGGCGAGCCGCTGCAAAAGCTGCAGAGCAAGAAAAAATGAGTCTGGCGACACCGAATATTCGCCTCAGCCAATGCACCCGTTACCGCTATCGCTACAGCGAGTGCCAGCGCTGCGCCGATGCCTGCCCGCATGACGCCATTGCGCTGAATGACGAGGGTGCTACGGTCAACCCGAAAAATTGCCAAAATTGCGCCTTATGCATTAGCGCCTGCCCGACCGGCGCCTGGACCAGCGACAATTTCAAGGTAATCGACCTGCTGCGCCAGGCGATCAAACAACCGACCTGGAGTGTCGCCTGCGCGCCCTCGGGCGAGACGGCCGATGCCATCGTGCCCTGCCTCGGCGCGGTCGACGGCGTGACGTTGGGCTACCTGGCGAAGCGCGGTATCCCGCTTGCATTGCGCGGCCAGTGGCACTGTGCCGACTGTCCGCATGGCAAGACCGGCGCCGCCCAACTGGCGTTGAGTCTCGAAGCCGTCGATGTCCTGCATCAGGGCGCTCGGGAGGGTTCGAATAACCCGGAGGCTCCGATCAACTGGACACTGCCGCAACTGGCCCCGCCAAGCAGGGGGCTGAATCGCAGTCAGGATAAAAAAACGGCAGCCGAGTTCGCCCCGGCCCGCCGCCAGTTGTTCCGCCGCCTGATTGGCCGCGGCATCGATGAGGTCATCCTCGCCACGCCGCCAGCGGATAACCAGCCGGCCCCGGAAAAAGCCATCCGCCCCGGCCCCTACTCGCTGCCCGAGCGCCGCGAACTGCTGCAAATCGTCACCCAGCAGAAGGATGGGCAAGCCTTCCCGGTCCAACTGCATGAAGCTCTGCCGCTGATGCAATTGACGCTGCAGCCGGGGTGTACAGTCTGCGAAGCCTGCTTTCGCGTCTGCCCGACCGGTGCCCTCCAGATTGAGGAGAATCCGGATGCCTGGGCCTTGCAGTTCCGCTTCGACCGCTGCGTCGCCTGCCAGGTATGTCTTGAAGTCTGCCAGCCGCGGGTGCTCGATGCCGAGGCCAGTTTCGACGCCCGCGCCGAGCAACCGGTACGGGTACTGATGTCCATGAACAAGCAGCGCTGCTCGCGTTGCGACCGCCATTTCGTCTCCGCCGTACCGGAAAAAACCTGCCCGGTGTGCACCGATGACGAAGACGCCTTCACCGCCATCTTTGGCTGAAAAAAGGAGACAAACATGCAATGGGATTTTTCACTGGAAGATGTCGTCAAGGCCCGGGCCGATTACGGTTTGGCGGATTTTCGTCGTGATCTGGCCGAAGAGGTGCGGATGAACCTCCCGCCCGCCGATACGCTCCAGGCGCAACGCAGCTTCAACCTGATCTACGACCTGTGCTACGCGCTAGCCACCAGCAAGGATCTGGACCGCCATCTCGGCGCCTATTCCTACGACCCGCCCACCGTCCAGTTCCTGCGCGAAGTCGAGCCGATGATGGCGACCAACGTGGACATGCTGGGTGCCATCCTGCAACGCCTGATCATGGATCGTATCGAATCCGGCATGGTGCTGGAACAGGCGGTGGAAGACGTCGCCACCTGGCACGCCCGACTGACCGCCGAACCGCTGGCAGCCTGAAGCGGCCATGCGGCTCACCGATCGCTTTGGCCGCCGCATCGAATACCTGCGCCTTTCGGTCACCGACCGCTGCGACCTGCGCTGCGCCTATTGCATGCCCGGCGATTTCAGCGGCTACGAGGAGCCCGAGCATTGGCTGAATTTTGACGAAATCGAACGCCTGGTCGGCCTGTTCGCCCGCTTCGGCCTGCGCCGGGTGCGGCTGACCGGCGGCGAACCGCTGATGCGTAACGGCCTGGCCAGTCTGGCCCGCCGCATCAAGGCCATTCCCGGGGTAGACGACCTATCGCTGAGCACCAACGGTACGCAACTCAGGAAGCATGGGCGGACATTGCGCGATGCCGGGGTTAATCGCCTGAATGTCAGCCTTGATACGCTACAGCCGGCCCGTTTTACCGAAATCACCCGGCGCGACGCCCTGGACGATGTCCTGGCCGGGCTGGCCACGGCACGGGCAATCGGCTTCGCGCCAATCAAGATCAATATGGTGTGGCTGGCCGGCGTCAACGACGACGAGCTGGAAGCGATGGTCGACTTTTGCCGCCAGGGAAAATTCATCCTGCGCCTGATCGAAACCATGCCGATGGGCGAAACTGGCCGCCAATCACAGTATGCCAGCCTGCAACCGCTGATCGCTGCGCTGAAAACCAGGTTCGGCCTGATCGACGGCCTGATCCCCGGCGGCGGCCCGGCACGCTATCTGGTCAGCCCGGACGGGCAGTTCAGCCTTGGCTTCATCACCCCGCTGTCGCAGCACTTCTGCGCCACCTGTAACCGCGTCCGCCTGACCGTCGACGGCATGCTCCACCTCTGCCTCGGTCAGGAAGATCGCCTCGACTTGCGCTCATTGATTCGCAGCGGTGCCAGCGACGACCGGTTGCTGGCAGAAATTCAGGCGGCCATTGATCGCAAGCCGGAGCGCCACGAATTCAGCGAGCGGCCGGAGAAGATCATTCGGGTCATGTCTTCGACGGGCGGATAGCCCGTTCTGCGGCAGCAAATTGGCGATCAATTCGGCTTTTCGCCATTTTTGATCCCCAATTTTCTATTCAAATGGCTAACAAAATTACTGCGCGCTTTCCATCCGCAGATAGGCCCGGTTGATATTGCCTTTGTGCAGTTCTGCCGAGTTTTCCAGATAGCCGAAACGAGCATCGCTTCCCAAGGCGGATACTGCCGCCTCAACCCCGGCCATGTCCTCGGCAAACTTCTTCACCCCCGCTACGACGAAACGCAGATAGTCACCCGTATCGCGCTGGGCTTTGGCGACATCGCAAACGCGACCGTGGCCCGGAACAATGCGCACCGGTTGCAACGCAATGGCCTGATCAAAGGCCTTCAGCCAGGCTTCGCTATTGCTCTCGGGCAGGATGCCGAGCATGCGGTCGACGTAGATGTGGTCACCGGAGAAGAGTGTTTTCTCGGCGGGAAGCCAGACGACCGCATCCCCCGGGAAATGCGCATCGGCGAAGTAGCGCAGTTCGATGGAACGACCGCCCAACGTGAGGCTGGCCGAAGTGACTGCCAGGGGCTTGCTTGCCGCCATGGCCTGCAAGCCATCCACCTGCTCTTTCAGGCTGGGTTTAAGCGATTCCATCTGGCCTAGCCCGAGTCGTTTCTGTGTTGCCACGGTACGTTCCAGGGCAAGGATTTCAGCGCCCTGCCCTGCGAAATAGGCATTGCCCAGCCAGCGATGGTCCTGGCTCCCCGTATTGATGACCCAGCGTACCGGTTTGCCGGTCAGCTTGCGCACTTCGGTCTCCAGCAGTTTGGCTGCTATGGTCGACGCCCCGGAATCGATCAAAATGGCGCCTTCCGGCGTATCGATCACACCGTAATTGGCATTCAGCCCATAGTTTTCATGGAGCCGGGCACCGGTTGGGCCAACTAGCGCGAAGACGCCTTCAGTCAGTTTTTCGGTTTTCAGGAGCGTGTCGGCGTGGGCCAACTGGGTACACAGCAGCAATATGCCAAGTAGTGCCTTGATCGTTTTCATTGTCTCGTTCCTCCTCTGTCGGGGTTGGGGATGATGGTTATAGTCAGGTCGCAATCTTGTTCCTGTCCGGGATTCCACCTGCGTGCACAACCTTCCCGTCGACCACGACACCCGGCGTGGACATCACCCCGTATTTCATGATTTCGGGAAGTTGCTCAACTTTGGAAAGCGAAATTTCGACGCCCTTTTCGGCGGCAAGCTCTTCGATCAGTTTGATGGTGTTACGGCAATTGGCGCAGCCGGTACCGAGAACCTTGATGTCTTTCATGATGCGTTTTCCTTTCCGGAAATAGAGGATAGAAGAAGGCGAAGGGGGGCGCAGCGCCCCCTTCACCTGATTACAAAACGATATTGAACACGTAGCCAACCAGCAGAATGCCGCTGGCTACGACGCCGATAAAGGTGGCGATCAGCGGCAGCCGCAACACCTTGCGCAGGATGATCATCTCGGGCAGCGACAAGGCAATCACGCTCATCATGAACGCGAGCACCGTACCTAGCGCTGCCCCCTTGCCGATCAGTGCTTCGACGATGGGAATGACACCCGCCGCGTTCGTGTACATCGGCACCCCCATGGCAACAGCGGCCGGCAATGACCACCAGGGCGCATCCCTGCCCATGATCGAGGCCATGAAATCCTGGGGCACATAACCATGGATCGCCGCCCCGATGGCGATGCCACCCATGATGTAGGGCCAGACTTTGCCGACGATTTCCTTGACGTGGCGGCCGCCGGCCTGGAAGCGGTCGAGCCAGGTGTAGATTTCCCCCTCGATTTCCGGGATTTCCCCGGCGTGGATGGCCTGTACCCAGTCTTCGAGATAGCGCTCCATCTTCAACTTGCCGATGATCAGGCCCGCTATGATGGCTACCAGTAGCCCCAACCCCAGATAGAGCGCCGCGACTTTCCAGCCGAACATCCCGAACAGGAGCGCCAGCGCCACTTCATTGACCATTGGTGCCGAGATCAGGAAAGAGAAAGTCACGCCCAGCGGAACACCGGCCGAGAGGAAGCCGATGAACAGCGGTATGGCCGAGCAGGAACAGAAGGGCGTCACGATCCCCAACGCTGCAGCCAACACGTTGCCGACCCCGACCCGCTTGCCGGAAAGCAAGGCACGGGTTCGCTCGGGCGAGAAGAAGGTCTGGATCACGCCCATCAGGAAAACGATGCCGGTCAGCAGCAGCAAGACCTTGGGCGTGTCGTAGAAGAAGAAATGCACCGCCTCGCCGAGGTGGTTGCCATGGCTGAGGCCAAAGAGCCCGATCATGGCGTCGGCAAAGTGGGTGAGCTGGCTGTAGGCCAGTACCCACAACACCGCGCCGAGCAGCAGGCCGGCGACCCAGGCGTTCAAGGAAAGTGGTTTTCGTTCGGTCAGAATCGGGGTGTTCATGGAGAGCTTCAATCCGTGTTGTTTAACGTTCTGACAACGAAGACGGAGAAGCTCAAAAAAGGATGCAGAAATTGTGCATTTTTTACCGTTGACCGTACCAGCCCATGCCGCTGCCCCTGATTTTTGGCAAAAACGGGTTGCGCCTGCGCTATTTGTCAGCCGCCTCCGTGAGTGGTGGCCGTGGAACGAAGCAGCAGACATCGCCGTTGTCGTCGAACCTGACCTGGCAGGCACAGATCAGTTGCTCGCGCAGTCGCTGCCGGGCCCGCTGGATTCTGGATTTTGCCCCCGGCAGGGAAATGCCGAGATGTTCGGCCAGGGCCTGCTGCGAATGTCCTTCAATGTCGCAAAAGGTGATTGCCAGTCGGTCATCGGCCGACAGTTCGGAGAGCACCCGCGGCAGGCATTGGCTTAAAGCGTCGACTGTCGGCGCTTCGTCGGGCAACGCCTCGGGAATATCATCGGACAGAGGCGCATGCTCATGGGCATGGCGGAAACGATCAACCAGAATGTTGCGGGCGACCTGAAAGAGCCAGGCCTTGGGATTTTCGATGACGCAGAACTGAGCATCCTGGCGCAGCGCCCGGATGAAAACTTCCTGCAACAGGTCGTCTGCCTCTTCGGGCAAACCAGAACGGTGGCGCAAAAACCCCCGCAATTCGGCCTCGTGTGCCGCCCAAGCGGTGAGCAGACAGGAGGTGTCCATGCTGGCTAGCTCCTCGGCTCGCTTGGTAGTCGCCACGCCTTGGGACGATAGCTGCGGGGCAAATGCTTCGTTTTCAAACATGATCAAACCCGTCTATGGGAAGAATGTGTCGATTATCAAGCAGTTTCGGTCGGAATTTATCTTGGCCAGGCGATCAACGGGATGGCTGTTGATCGTGACAGATCAGTGGAAATCCCGGCTCGACGTTTCGAGTCGCCCCAGCCAAGCCGATAGATCGACCAGTCGCTTGGCGACGAGGTGAACGACTTCGCCTTCGATCTGCAATTGCCCGTAGATGCCAAGCAAAGTCGCCCCGAGCAGTTCGCGGCGTTGCTTTTCGACGAGTTGGGGATGAACGACGACATTGACCAGCCCGCTTTCATCTTCGAGCGTGACGAAAACGATGCCGGTTGCCGTGCCCGGCCGCTGGCGGCCGACGACGATGCCGGCGGCACGGACCAGGGCGCGATGGCCGGCGGTTTTGAGGCTGGCTGCCGTGACGAAGCGGCGCTCAAACAAATGCTGGCGGAGCAGCGCCAGGGGGTGACGGCGCAAGGTCAGGCCGAGGCTGCGGTAATCGGCGATGAGGTTTTCGGCCTCGCTGGGCACGGGCAGGTCGGCATCCGGCTCGCGGATCGTGGTGCCGGCGAAGAGATCGCCCTGCACCGCCGCCGCTGGTTTTTCCACGCCGGCTGCCCAGGCGGCTTGCCGACGGTGGCCAGCCAGGCTTTGCAGGGCATCGGCGGCGGCCAGTTGATCGAGGTCGCGGCGGTGCAGGCCGGCCCGGGCAGCGAGGTCGGCAATATTCAAAAATGGGCATTTTTCCCGGTCGACCGTAGCAATGCGCTCGGCCACTGCCTGTGGGAATCCACTGATCTCGCGCAAGCCAAGGCGGACGGCGCCGGTGTCATCGATGATGCTGTCCCAGTCGCTGGCCGTAACGTCGGGCGGCAAGACGGTGACGCCGTGCCGCCGGGCGTCCTGGATCAGCATCGACGGCGAATAGAAGCCCATCGGCTGGCTGTTGAGCAGGCCGCACAGGAAGATGGCGGGATGGTGGCGCTTGAGCCAGGCCGAAACATAGACGAGCAGCGCGAAGCTGGCGGCGTGCGACTCGGGAAAGCCGTATTCGCCGAAGCCCTGGATCTGCTGGATGATGCGTCGGGCAAAACTTTCCGGCAGGCCGTTGGCGGCCATGCCGGCAAGCAGTTTCTGCTCGAAGGGTTCCAGCCCGCCCTTGCGCTTCCAGGCGGCCATCGCCCGGCGCAACTGGTCGGCCTCGCCGGGCGTGAAATTGGCGGCAACGACGGCCAGTTGCATGACCTGTTCCTGAAAAATCGGCACGCCGCAGGTGCGTTTGAGCACCTCATCGACGGCCGGCGAAATTTTCTCGATGCGTTCCCTCTTCTGCCGCCGCTTGAGGTAGGGATGGACCATGTCGCCCTGGATCGGCCCGGGCCGGACGAGCGCCACCTCGACGACGAGATCGTAGTAGCAGCGCGGTTGCAGGCGCGGCAACATGGCCATCTGGGCGCGCGATTCGACCTGGAAGACGCCCATGCTGTCGGCGTGGCAGAGCATGTCGTAGGTTGCCGGGTCTTCGGCCGGGATGTCGGCCATCTTCCACGGTCCTCCGCGCCCCGAAGGAAGTCCCCTTGGGGGAGAAAATTTGCCCAAAATTGAAAGCATGCGGCGGATGGCCGAGAGCATGCCGAGGGCCAGCACATCGACTTTCATGAGGCCGACGGCGTCGAGATCGTCCTTGTCCCACTGGATCACCGAAACCGCCGACGTGCTGGGTCAGATGGCGCGGAAAACCGCGCAACTGCCCGGCAATCCACAACCATTTTTCGACGCGCGGCGAAGCCGGGTCTAGGCCCTGTTCGGCGAAACGCTCGGGCAGTTGCTCGCGTTTGTCCCACCAGGCCAGCGAGGCGGTCAGGGCGTCGATGCGCGCCGTCTCGAAACCGAGCACCCGGCCCGCATCGCGCAGCGCACCCTTGGTCCGGTAGGTGATCAGCGCCGCCGCCAGCGCCGTCCTTTCGCGCGTGTATTTTCGGTAAATGTAGGCAATGACCTCGGGGCGCCGTTCGTGTTCGAAATCGACGTCGATGTCGGGCGGTTCGCCACGCTCCTTCGAGATGAAACGCTCGAACAGCATGCCCGAGCGATCCGGGCTGACCTCGGTAATGCCCAGCGCGAAACAAACAATCGAATTGGCCGCCGAACCGCGTCCCTGGCACAGGATATCGACGCTGCGCGCGAAGCAGACGATGTCGTACACCGTCAGAAAATAGGCTTCGTATTTGAGCTCGGCGATCAACGTCAGTTCGTGTTCGACGAGCTTGCGCACCTGATCCGGAACGCCTTGCGGATAGCGACCAAGCAAGCCGCGCTCGGTTTCGTGGCGCAGCCAGGAGGTTGGCGTATGGCCAGCCTCGACGATTTCCTCCGGGTATTCGTAACGCAGTTCATCGAGCGAAAAGCTGCACAGCTCGGCGATCTTCAGCGTTTCGGCCAGCAGTTCCGGCGGATAGAGGCGCGACAGGCGCAGGCGGGTGCGCAGATGGCGCTCGGCATTGGGAAACAGCGCGTAGCCAGCCTCGAAAACCGTCGTTTTCAGACGCAGCGCGGTCAGCGCATCCTGCACCGGCCGGCGCGCCTTGACGTGCATATGGACGTCGCCAGCTGCCACCAGCGGCAGGCCACAAGCTGCGCCGAGCGCCTGCAGATCGGCCAGACGGGCCGCATCGTCCGGCCCGGCGTGGAGTTCGACGGCGATCCACGCCCGCCCGGGAAAGCGTTCGGCCAGCCAGAGTCCATCCTCGACCAAGGCGCTCTCGCCCGGCACCCAGAGAACCAGGCAGTCGGGGACCGCACCGTTGGGTGACACGACATTGAGATCGTGCCGCTGCAACGTGTAAGCGCCCTTCTCAGCTCGCCGCCGGGCCAGCGTAATCAGCGCCGAAAGGTTGCCGTAGCCCTCGCGGTTCTTGGCCAAAAAGACCAGTTTCAGGCCGTCGACCGTCGTCATTTCGCTACCGACAATCAGCTTGAGTCCGGCCTGTTTGGCTGCCTGATGCGCCCGCACGATACCGGCCAGCGAGCATTCATCGGTCAGTGCCAATCCCGCATAGCCCTGTGCCGCCGCCTGTTCGATCAGTTCTGCCGGATGCGAGGCGCCGCGCAGGAAAGTGAAATTAGAGAGGCAATGCAGCTCGGCGTAATCGGGTAGCGACATGGTTTCACCGGTACCCGCTCAAGCAAACAGGCCGTGCAGGAACCAGCCGTCGGCGTTCCTGAAAACCCACGCCCACTGGCCGAGCGGATTGCGGGCGACGAAATAGTCGCGCCGCACATCGCCGGTCGCCCCGCCCTCGCCTTCGTCCCACCAGCCACTTTCCAGCCGCTCGGCGCGCGACAGCAGCTTGAGCGGGCCATGCCATTGCGGGCTGCCGGCCCGTTCGGCCAGCGCCTGCGGCGTCGGCAGCAACCACAGCGGCCGGGATCGGTTGCTGTAGCCGGCCTCTACCGCCATTTCTCGCGATGCCACGGTCAACCGGGAAAAACGGCCAAAATTGAAATCGACTTCATGCGCCCGCGTCGCGCATTCGGGCCGATGATCAGCCATTTCGCCGAGCGCCTGCACCGCGCCTTCGCCGAGCCGGGCGCGCAGGCGCTCCAGGCAGGCCAGCGTGCCCTCCCCGGCCGTTGCCTGCTCGAAGAGATGGGCGCTGGCGCCGGGCTTGTCGACCAGTTCGTCGGCCTGCAAGCGCAAGGCTTCGACCGGCGCCGCAAGGTGCAGCCGGGAAAGATGCTCGCGCAGCAGACGGACGAAACGCCCCTCATCGGTCGCCGGTTCGGCGAAATTGAGGGCCAGCAACGTCGGCGGCCCGTCGTCGTGGGTCAATTGCAGCGAACAGCGGCGGACCAGCAACTGCCGGCCATGCAGCCAGCCAGCCAGCGCCGCGAACAGGCGCTGGCCAGCGAAAACCAGCGCCTCGGCGTGTTCGACACGCGATGGCAGCTCGATATCGATGGCGAAACTTTCCGGGAAGACGAAGGATTTTTGCGGATCGGGCAGATCGCCCCAGGCCCGCAGCAGATCGTCGACCGGCCCGTTGCCGATGCGCCGCCGCAAACCGGCGCCAGGCCGTTGGCGCAGATCGCCCAGGTGCCGCAGGCCGAATGATTCGAGCCGGTTCGTCACTTCGTCAGGCCAGCCGGGGACAGTACAGGGCAAGGCGGCCAGGGCCGAGTGCATGGCTGCCAGTTCCGGAAGAATCTGGCTCATGCCCATCCGCGCCAGCCAGTGCGCCCCGAGCGGCGTGGGCGCCACCGCCCAACGGGTCGAATAGGACTGCTCGGCGCAGCCAGCGAGCGCCGCCGCGATGATCGCCTCAGCCCCGCCGAACAGGCGCAGGCAGCCACCGATTTCGAGCAGCAGGGTATCCGGCGACACCAGGCTGATCGTCGGCGTGAAGCGTCCGGCCCAGCAAGCCAGGCTGTCCAGCGCCTGCTTTTCGCGGGCCGTGCAGCGTTCGAACACGGCCATACCGGGCTGCAGGCCGAGCGCCGTCGACAACTTCTGGCCAGCACAAACACCCGCCGCCATCGCCTCGACATCGCCCACCTGCACCCGCCCACGCGCGACGACCGCGCTAGGCGACTGGCGCAGCGGCAGGGCCTCGAGCGGCAACAAGGGAAAGTGCAGGGCCAGCCACAGCACGCGAATTTCTCCCGGCGAACGCGCCGTTTGATGATGCGTACCGACAGGTCGCTGTCGTCAGCCGCCGCCTTCACCATGACACGCAGCGGCGCCGGCGACGGGTTATCGGCAGCTACGGTCGACCGCCATAAACAGGCAAAAACCGAACGCCCCTCGGCCGCGACTTGCAACCGGCGCAAGGCACGGGCATCGATGTTCGCTTCGGGCCAGGCCAGCACGCCGGCGAAGCCGCCGCTGGCCAGCAGTTGTTCGACACTCCAGCCAACGCTTTTGCCAGCCTGGACGACAACCAGCCGCTCCAGCGCCACACCGGCCGCCGCCCAGGCCGGGGCGTGCGGCAACCAAGGCGGTGCAACCAGCGCCAGCCAGCCGCCATCGGTTGATAGATGGGCCAGCGCCGGCAGCAACAGGCTCATTTCACCGACGCTGCTACGGTCGACGAGAATTTCGGTCAGATTGCCCCGCGGCCAGCCGCCACCCGGCAATTCGGCATCGAGTTCGGCATGACCGCTCGGGATGGCGCTTTCCGGCAGCGCGGCCAGCGTGTCGCCGCGCCAGACATCGCCCCGGGCCAGCACATCCGCCAAGGCAACCGGCAACGGCTGGGTGTTCATGACAGCTTTGAAACAGCTCCGCGAATCAGGCCGACGGCGATGCCTTCAATGGCAAACTCGACCTCTCCGGGATTGACGATGATCGGTTGGAAATCGGGGTTTTCGGCGATCAGTTTGATCTGCCCGCCGCTGCGCTCCAGGCGCTTGACGGTGACCTCATCGTCGATCCGGGCGACGACGATTTGCCCGTCACGCGCCTGGTTGGTCTTGTGTACGGCGAGCAGATCGCCGTCGAACATCCCGATATCGATCATCGACAGCCCACGCACCTTGAGCAGGAAATCGGCCTTGGGTGAAAACATGCCGGCATCGAAGGCGTAACGGCCCTGAACGTTTTCGACAGCCAGAATCGGCGAACCGGCGGCAACGCTGCCGATCAGCGGCAGGCCAAGCTGTTCGACCAGCCGGATACCGCGCGCCGAGCCGGGCTCAAGCGTGATAGCCCCTTTTTTGGCCAGGGCCTTGAGATGGTCCTCAGCCGCATTCGGCGAGGCAAAACCGAAGGCGCTGGAGATTTCCATGCGCGTCGGCGGCGCGCCGAGCACCTCCAGCGTGCTTCTAATGAAATCGAGAATTTCCTGCTGACGTGGCGTGAGTTTCATGGCCGGCCTCCGCTAATAATCAATGACTGTATTTTTGTACAGTAAATTGTTTTTGGCAAGCGAAAAATCAGCGATGATTGATCTTCCGGCGTTTCGCATTATTGCCAGTGGAAGCGGATCTTGATGCAGCCGAGGACGTCGGACCAGAGTTCGTCGGGGCCGACGACGATGGCGCTCATCGGGCCGGGGGCGGTGGGGCGTGGGTTGAGACGGGCGTCGAAGCGGACGGGGGCGTGTTCGCCGCCGATGCTTTGGCTTCCTACGGTCAACCGGAAAATTTGGCAAAAAATGAAACCGCAGCTAGCGATGAGGCTGCCGCCTCGACAGCTCTCGCTCCCATGCGGCCTCAAATAGAATTTTTCAGCTAGCCAACCGGCTGCAATACGGTCCGCAGGTGGTAATAATCGGCATTGCTCGCATCGGTCTGTAACGTTCCCCCCGTCAGCGAAAAGTGCTCGAAGGAATCATGAACGTAATTTTCATAAAAATGTTCTACGGCAGCGTCTACAGCACCTTTCTTCGGTGCTGCTTTTGCATTTCCACGCCCTTCTGGGGTACGTGCGAGAAAAGTAAGCAAATGCCGCATGATGCGAAAATCGTCTTCACGTTCTCGGTTGCCTTTGAAAACGTTCATCAAGATGCGCGTCAAACAAGGCGGCCACGTTGGAATGGCATTTGGGGAAATCTTTCTCCCGATGATTTCCTGTTCCATCGAAAAACATACTGATCCAGAGCTTGATATTGCAAACTGGACATGCTGGCGAATTCGGGTTGCGCGTCGCTCCACGAGCACGTTTCACCATATTTTCCACAGCCTGAACTTTTGGGGTAATCGCATCAGCCATCGTTATTACTTTCCGTCAACACGCTCAATTGGCCCAGATGACCATGCGCGAAACAACACTTTTTTCTCTAACCCCAACTCTTGTTGCCTTAATTCCAAAAGGTCTTTACGCGGAGCTGGATAGGACGGCGTCACCTGCATAACAACCTTTCGTCCCGGCAAGATATGTACTACACCGTAATGCGCCAGATCGGGCCACCATTTCTCGATAGAAGCTGGTGTACGAAATTTCACCTTATTCCAGAGGGTTATCTCAACGTCCACGACCTGAGCATTCACAGGCAATTCGAAGCAACACATACCAGATCCACCTTTTACTCCCCCATTCGGAGTCTCGTCTAAGCCTCGCGCAATGTCTTTCCCATCAACTTTCACAAAAGCAATAGTTTCGCTGGAGTAGTTATAAACAATCCCCGTCAGGCTAACGGTGTCTGGCTCTTTGGCAACGCACCCAACCACTCCCACCAAACAAGAGGTCAACACCAGTAGCCATCTATATTTCCGCTTCGTCATTTTGTTTCCTCCATCGCCAAACGCGCATCCCATTCGTCCCAGACCTCTGATGAAACCTGATCCAAGGCCATTCCGAACGATTCTTTCCCATTTTCCCGATAGCGCAATGCCTCTGAAAAAGGGGGCATACGCTCGAAGCCTTCTGGAAACTGGAAACTTAGTACGCAATACAAAGATAAATCAGCACGTAGATCCAAACCGAATGACTCACCTTTTTCCAAGCGCTGCTGAATTTGACTTTCAATTTCACACGGACTTAAACCATTGAGCAAAGTGCTATCTGTATCCCGGATTTGCGCAGCCACGGTATGGACGAATAGCCGCGCATCCAAGGCTGAAACAAGCCGCTTATCAAACCGAAGCTGTCCCGACTTATTCTTTCGATCAGAAGACAATAACGTATGGCATTTGCGACAGGCATCCAGAACATACCAACCAAGCAAAGGCCCGAGAACCAAGCCTCCTTGTTCCGGAGAAATTACAGGGAAGAGAGCCTGAGTAACTTTGCCATCCTGAAAGCGAAACAATGCATGCGTATCATCGGGCACCATGACCTCGCGGATGCTTCGTAGGTGTGTTTCAAGCTCCGAAAGGCTGCAGGTTCCTGTTAGCAGAGATAGCGGATATCCATCAAATAGAAGTTCAAGCACAGCCGCCCGGCTTTCCGTACCCACCACCATCAAGCGAGGTTTCAGCTATTCGTGTTCCTGACAAATCGTCGTATAGATTAATCGCCGAGTTGCCAAGAACGGATACAAAATCCCCCTTCTGCTTAACACTCAGTGCCTGAAAATCAACCAAGGCAAACAGCGTGGTCTCACCCGTGTTGTTTATCCATCGCTCAATTTCACTTGGTGAATCGACTGCGAACCCTGCGTACTTTGTCACCATGGCTAATCAAGTTTCACAAAAGCGCTGCTTTTCTCTGCGGCCGCTTGCATGCACGGCAATTTCAATTCGGATTTGGCCCAAGTAGTTAGCGGGTAGCTCAACTTAGCCGGCCCCCCAAACGATTTCTTACTCGCCTGCACCGTAATCGTCCCCGGACACTGCACGGTAATGCCGCCATCAATGGTGATACTCGCCCCGCCTGACAC
>PHCF01000219.1 GCA_002842145.1 Betaproteobacteria bacterium HGW-Betaproteobacteria-6
GCGCCGGTTGATCGCGCTGGACGCCGACGTCAACAAGCCCGGCTGGGCGCCTTTGCATTACGCCGCAACCCACGGGCACCTGGACGTGATGCGGCTGCTACTGGAAAACCATGCCTACATCGACGCCGAATCGCCCAACGGCTCCACACCGCTCATGATGGCCGCCGGCTATGGCACGCCCGAGGCGGTCAAGTTGCTGCTCGAAGAAGGCGCTGACCCCATGCTCAAGAACCAGTTGGGCTTGACCGCCATAGACTTCGCCAATCGCGCCAGCCGGGCGGAATCTGCGGCCCTGATCGGAGCGTTCGTGCGTGGAAAGCAGCCAAAAGGTCAATGGTGACAACAGGATGCGCGTGAAATGTGTGGTTGATTCTGAGGTTGATGCGGAAATCATTGACTTTATACGATGTATATTTCTGTCTCGCCATAATCACCCCTGCAAGTTATTCACATAATAACGCTGATTTTGCTTTCCATGGCGCGAGATAATCCTGCGGGATTCTCCCGGCTGTGGCCGCATTCGATATTCCCGGGCCGTGCCAGGCATTCACCGGGCCACCCCCGCCAGTGCCGTGCTGGGGCGCTGTAGGGCCAGCGGGTACCCCTTGGCCGCAGTCCATGGGGGGTACCCCCCATCCCCCCCTTCTTTTCGTCCTGGGCCGTTCTGGGCCGTGCAGCTTTGTCAGTGGCCACTAACCATGGAAAGGGCAGGGGTTGTAGTGCTTTGGTAGTCATCCTGAGGCCTTGCTATCATTTTTGGTGTTCCCATTTCCTAATGTGTCCTATTAATAAATTAGGGCCCGGCGCTGCGCGCCGGCCCTTGGGCGAGCCCAAGGGCCCCCGGCTCGCCCGCGCCGCTCCCGCCGCCGCTGCGCGTCACCGGACGCGCCCCGTGCGACCCTTCGGCCCCCACCTGGCGTTCCAGTTCACGGCAACGGGCAGACATGACGCCAAACTGTTTTGCCATGCGCACCATCAACGACCACCAGCTGGATTCATGGGCGGCGATGCTGTGGCCCTCAGGCGTCCATAATCGGCCCTGGGCAAAATGCCAGTCTTTCCAAGCCGGGTCAGGCAGCTCGTAATGCAGCAGCACCCGGAGCAGCTTGTAGGCCGCGTAGGGAATGTCGTATTTGCCCGCGTTCCAGTTATGTAAAGTGCGCGGCGAGACGTGCAGCAACTGCGCCACCTCAGGCAGCTTCAGGCCGAGCGCCGCGTAGGTCGCCCGGAAGGTTTTGGCGCGTTCAGCGCGGTAGTCCGGGTCGCGGTTGGAGCGTATCCGCCGGGACTTGGCTTTATACGATGTATATTATGTTAAATAACAAATGGATTTAAAAACCAGCACGCCACCTTCCACGCCACCCCGCGGCTCCCTCGGCATCGACTTCGGCACGTCCAACTCGGCGGTGGCTTGGGCCGAAGGCGCTGCCCTCGCCCGGGCCTTGCCGTTGGAGGGCGCGGCGCACGCCATGCCCACGGCGCTGTTCTTCAACAGTGAAGACCACAGCGTGCATTTCGGCCGCGAGGCCATCGCCCTGTACCTGAGCGGCGTCGAAGGCCGTTTGATGCGATCACTCAAAAGCCTGCTGGGCAGCCCGCTGCTGCACGAGCAGACCGTGGTGGACGGCCGCCAGGTGAGTTTTCTGGACGTGATCGCCATTTACCTGCGCGAGCTGCGCCAGCGTGCCGGGGCCAGCCTGGGATTTTTGCCGGGGCGCGCGGTGCTGGGCCGTCCGGTGCATTTCGTGGACGACGACGCCGAAAAAGACCGGCTGGCGCAAACCACGTTACGCCAGGCCGCGCTGGAAGCCGGTTTTACCGAGGTGGACTTCCAGCTTGAGCCGATCGCCGCCGCGTTTGACTTTGAGCACCGCATCGGGCGCGAACAACGGGTGCTGATCGCCGACATTGGCGGCGGCACGTCGGACTTCACCGTGGTTCGCCTGGGGCCGCAGCGCCTTGCGCAGGCCGACCGCGCGGCCGACGTGCTGGCC
>PHCF01000220.1 GCA_002842145.1 Betaproteobacteria bacterium HGW-Betaproteobacteria-6
GTTGAACTAAACCGCTACGCGGTGGCCGGTTGCTCGCCGACCACCGCGTTTTTAATAAAGCGCTGGCACACGACCTACCTTGAAACCGGGGATGTCCCCGACCTCAAGGAGAAGTGTCATGACCCCGTTACGTCAGCAGATGATCGACGCGATGGTGCTCCGCGGCTTGGCCGGGCGCACCCAGGAGAGCTACGTTGCGGTGGTAGCGCAGTTGGCGAGCTACTACCACTGCAGCCCGGACCGACTCGATGCGGGGCAGGTCAAGGCGTGGCTACTGCACCGGATCACCGAGCGCCGCCTCGCCTACGCGACCGTCAATCAGGCGGTCTGTGCGATGAAATTCTTCTTCGGTACGGTGCTTGGGCGCGAGGCCGAGGCGATCTCGATTCCCTGCGCCCACACGCCGCAGCGCCAGCCGGAGATCCTCTCGCGCGAGGAGTTGGCACGGTTGTTCGAGGCCGCCGGCAATCTGCGCTCGCGCACCTTGCTGATGACCACCTACGCAGCCGGGTTGCGGGTCTCAGAAGTGTGTGCGCTGCGCGTAGCCGACATCGACAGCGCGCCCGACCGCATGTGCATCCGGGTCGTAGCGGGCAAAGGAAGCAAGGATCGCTACACCCTGCTTACCCCAAGCCTGCTCGAGGCGCTGCGCCTTTACTGGCGCATCTGCAAGCCCCGGCAGTGGCTGTTTCCCCGTGCCTCGGATGCTGCCCAGTCGTTCGACATCTGCTGCGCGCAGCGCGCCTACCATCGCGCCCGCGAACGGGCTGGCATACAGAAGCGCGGCGGTATTCATGGGCTGCGTCACGCCTTCGCCACCCACCTGCTCGAGGCAGGCGTCGATCTGGCGACGCTCGCCAAGCTGCTCGGGCACGGCCACCTGTCGACCACCCAGCGCTACCTGCACCTGGCGCGGCCCGGGGCGGTGGCCTCAGAGAGTCCGCTCGATCTGCTTGGCCGGCTGTGAGGCGCAGCCGCCATGGTGCGGCCCACTCTGGCCGGTATTCTTCGCGAGCACGGTCGCGCCTACCGACAAACCCACACGCTATCGGCAGCCCAAGCGCGCGCCTGGCGGGCCATTGTCGATTGCCGTACCGCGGCGCTCGGCGGGGTGCGAGAACGCTGCGATGCGTGCGGGGCCGAGCGTCATGTCTATCGATCCTGTCGAAACCGGCATTGCCCGCAGTGCCAGACTCGGGCCAAGGAAGCGTGGCGCGCTGCACGTTTGCGCGAGTTGCTGCCGGTGCCTTACGCACACTGGGTGTTCACCTTGCCCCATGCCCTGAACCCACTTGCCGCCCGCCACCCACGCTGGCTCTTCGATACCTTATTCCGCTCTGTATCAGCGACCCTGCTCGAACTGGCGAGCAATCCCCGCTGGCTCGGGGCCACGCCAGCCTTCAGTCTGGTGCTGCACACCTGGACGCAGGATCTGTGCACGCACCTGCATGTGCACGCGCTCGTTGCCTGCGGCGGACTCGATGATGAGGGGCAGTGGCACACGCCTGGCCGTGGCAGAGGCTTCCTGTTTCCGGTGCAGGTCGCTTCGCGGGTGTTTCGCGGAAAGTTTCTCGATGCGCTCGACCAGGCACGGCGCACCAACCGGATTCCCGATGATCCACAAGCTGAGCCCCCAGCGTGGCAGGCGCGCCGTCGCGCGCTACTTGCGCATGACTGGGTGGTCTATGCAAAACCACCGCCGGGCGGGCCGGCCCAGGTGCTCGACTACCTGGCGCGCTACACGCATCGGGTGGCAATTTCAAACGAGCGCCTCCTCGGCTGCGATCACGAACAGGTGCGAATCCGGGCTCGGGATAATCGCACCGGAGGCAAGCGCACGGTTACGCTGCCCGCCGCCGAGTTCATCAGCCGCTTCCTGCGTCACGTTCTGCCCCCCGGTTTCAAGCGCATCCGCCACTACGGGCTGCTCGCCGCCAACCACAAGCGGTCACACCTCGCGGCCGCGCGTGCGGCCCTGAAGATGCCCGAGCCG
>PHCF01000221.1 GCA_002842145.1 Betaproteobacteria bacterium HGW-Betaproteobacteria-6
CTGCGCCAAGGCGCTGCTCAACGTGGCGCGCAAGATGCAGGACACCTTCGGTCAACCCTTCTTCGAAGGCAGTTTCTACGGCGTCCAGGATGTCTCCAACGCGCTGCGCGATTTCGCCCGGCTGATTGGCGACCCGGACCTCACGGCGCGGACCGAAGTAGTCATCGCCCGCGAGGAAGCCAAGGCCCACGCCGCGCTCGAACCGTGGCGCGCCCGCCTCAAGGACAAGCGCGTGCTGCTCTATACCGGCGGCGTCAAATCGTGGTCCATCGTTTCGGCCCTGCAGGATCTGGGCATGAAGGTCGTCGCTACGGGGACCAAGAAATCGACCGAAGAAGACAAGGCGCGCATCCGCGAGCTGATGGGCGAGGACACCAAGATGATCGACGACGGTAGCCCGAAGGCGCTGTTGTCGACCTACCACGAGTACAAGGCCGACATCCTGATCGCCGGCGGGCGCAATCTCTACACGGCACTCAAGGCACGGATTCCCTTCCTAGACATCAACCAGGAACGCGAATTCGGCTACGCCGGTTACGCCGGCATGAGCGAACTGGCTCGCCAACTGGCGCTGTCGATGGAAAGCCCGGTGTGGGCTGCCGTGCGCAAGCCGGCGCCGTGGGCCAAGCAAAGCGGTCCCGGCACCGTGCTGGCCGCTTAAGGAAAAACCATGGCTGAAATCATTCACTCCAAGAAAGCGCTGGCGGTCAATCCGCTCAAGGTCAGCCAGACCATCGGCGCCTCGCTGGCTTTCCTCGGCCTCAACCGCAGCCTGCCACTGATGCACGGTTCGCAGGGCTGCACGGCTTTCGGCAAGGTGTTTTTCGTCCGTCACTTCCGCGAGCCGATTCCCTTGCAGACGACTGCGATGGATCAGGTGTCGAGCATCATGGGCGCCGACGACAACGTCATCGAGGCGCTGCGCACCCTGTCCGACAAGAGCAAGCCGGACATCATCGGCCTTGTCACGACCGGCCTGTCGGAAACGCAGGGCACCGACATCCACCGCTGCCTCGGCGATTTCCGCCGGGCCCACCCGGAGTTTGCCCATGTCGCCGTGGTTCCGGTCAATACGCCGGATTATGTCGGCTGTCTGGAAAGCGGCTACGCGCTGGCCATCGAGGCCCTGATCGAAACGCTGGTGCCGGAAAGCGCCTGCGTCGGCAAGCGGCCCAAGCAGGTCAACGTGCTGGCCTCGGCCATGCTGACGCCGGGCGATATCGAAGCGATCAAGGACTGGGTCGAGGCCTTCGGCCTGCGCCCCATCGTTGTCCCGGACATCGGCGATTCGCTCGATGGCCACCTGGTCGAAGCCGAAACCTCGTCGCTGACCATCGGCGGTACGCCGCGCTCGGAAATCGAGATCATGGGCGAGTCGGCGGCAACGCTGGTCATCGGCCCGTCGTTGCTCAAGGCAGCGACTGTCCTGAAGACGCGGACCGGTGTGCCTGATTACCATTTCGCCGGCCTGATGGGCCTCGACGATTGCGATGCCTTCACCCAAGCGCTGGCCGAGATTTCCGGCAAGCCGGTGCCCGAGAAGATCGAACGCCACCGCGCCCAGTTGCAGGACGCCATGGTCGACAGCCATTTCATGATCGGCTTTGCCCGTGTGGCGCTGGCCGGCGACCCCGATCTGGTCGGCATGCAGGTCCGTTTCCTGACCAGCATGGGGGCCGAAATTGTCAGCGCCGTGGCCACCCACAAGCATGAAAGTCTGGCGGCGTTGCCGATCGACAAAGTCATCGTCGGCGACCTCGAGGATATGGAAAAAGAGGCGCGCAGCAACGGTGCGCAACTGATCGTTGCCAATTCCCATGCTGCCGATACCGCTTCGCGTCTGGGCTTGCCGCTGCTCCGGGCCGGCTTTCCGCAATACGACCATGTGGGCGGTTACGCCCGCACCTGGGTGGGCTACCGCGGTACGCGGCAGGCCTTGTTCGATCTCGCCAACCTCATGCTGGGACAACACCATGAACTCGCAGACCGCGATGGCGCCGGCAAACAACATGTCATCTCGTCGGCTGCAGCTGGTCTGGTCCATTAGGCAGGAGCCGGATGCCATGATCAAGGTCGCTTTTGCCTCCACCGACCGGACGCGGGTGAATCAGCACTTCGGTTCGGCCGAGGGCTTCGTGGTCTACGAAGTCACGCCGGACAAGGCAACGCTGGTCGGTGTCGCCGAGTTTGCCGAAGAGGCGATGGATGGCAATGAGGACAAGCTCGGCGCCAAGGTCGATTTCCTCGAAGGCTGCGCCGGGGTTTATGTCATGGCAATTGGCGCTTCGGCGATCAAGAAGCTGCTGGCCAAGGGCATCCAGCCGATCCGCGTCGATGAGGTTGACGCGGTCGACGAGCTTTTGGGGCAAATTTCGAAAGCGATGAGCGAAGGCGGCGTGGTCTGGATCGACCGCGCCATCGCCGCCCAGGCCAAGGCCAAGGAAGAGAATCGCTTCGCTTCCATGGAAGAAGAAGGGTGGGAAGGATGAGCGCCAACATGATCGAACACCGCGGCATCGTCCAGCGTGTCGACGCGGGCAAGGCCATCGTGGCCATGGAAACGGCCGGCTGTTCGTCCTGCGGGCAGGGCAGCAGTTGCGGCATCGGCAAAATGGCCAGCGGCCGTCCAGCCACCTTGCTGACCCTGCCGGTTTCCGGCGACATCAAGGCCGGCGACATGGTGATGATCGCGCTGCCGGCCAGTCGCCTGACTTTCTCGGCTTTCCTCGGCTATCTCTTCCCGGCCTTCGCCATGATTTTCGGCGCCTGGCTCGGTTCCCTGCTCGACGGCAGCGACGGTGCCACGGCACTCGGCGCCATTGCCGGCTTTCTCGGCGCGCTGGCCGTCGCCCGCGTCGCCATCGGCCTGGTGCCCGGCCTCATGCCGGCGCCACAACTCATTCCGGTTTCCAACCAATCCAACCCATTTCCCAAGGAGTATGACCATGACTGAAGCCATTGCCGCCGATCCCATCTTCGAAACCGATTTCGTCAAGGAGATGGCCCGCCAGAT
>PHCF01000074.1 GCA_002842145.1 Betaproteobacteria bacterium HGW-Betaproteobacteria-6
AAAAACGCTGATATTGGTCGAAATTCTCGGCAAAAGCATGTCGCCTGAAATTAACACGCCGAGTTCGACACAGTAAAGCGCCATATGTTCAGGCGCGTGGCCGTGACCTATCAAAACTTGCCATTTTTTCCCGTCGACCGTAGCAATGTCGCCGGCCTTCAGACGATCATAGTATTCGGGCAGCGCCGGCACCGCCTTGCGATAACCCGATCCACGCTTCTCGAACTTGGCCAGGTGCTCGCCATCCAGCCCGTGCTGGCGAAACTGTTCGACCATGAAACGGGCGCCGTGACCGCCCACCTCGTTCCACACCACATGAGCGGTCAGGAACTCGCCGGTCGTCATCGACAACGGGGCGCCGGTCTTTTCCATGAGCCAGGTGGACAGCCCGAGATGGTCGGGATGGAAATGGGTAACGATCAGGCGCGTCACCGGCCCGTCGAGCTTTTCCAGTATCTGCGACCACATCGCGCGTACCGCGTCGTCCGGAAAACCCGTATCGACAATGACCCAGCCCGCCCCATCGCGGAGCAGCCAGAGGTTGATGTGGTCGAGCTGGAAGGGCAGCGGCATGCGCAACCAGAAAACGCCGGGCGCGACTTCAGTCAGTTCACCGGCAGCCGGCGGATGGGCGTGGGGAAAATGCAGGGGCATGGACAAACCTTTTATATGTAGGCGAACAACTTACCATACGGTAGCGGATTGAAAAAACCCCCCGCATCTGTTTAACTTGGCCGCACCTTGAGGAGACCAATTTGAGCCAGACGGCCACCACCTTCGCGATTTCCGACCTGGCTCGGGAATTCGGCATCACACCCCGCACCATCCGCTTCTGGGAAGATCAGGGCATCCTCTCGCCCGAACGCGAAGGTAGCAAGCGCGTGTTCACCCGCCGCGACCGGGCGCGCCTGAAGATGGCGCTGCGCGGCAAGCGTCTCGGCCTGTCGCTGGCCGAGATCAAGGATCTGATCGGCATGTACGCGTCCACCGAAGACGAGACGCCGCAATTGCTCGAATGCCTGCGCGTCATGGAAAAGCGCCGTGCTGCACTGGAACAGCAACGCGAAGACATCGAAGCGATGCTGTCCGAAATCACCGAATTCGAGCACCAGTGCGAACGGGAGCTGGCCCGTCGCAACGCCCCGTAAAAAATGTTTGATCTTTAGTTGACGTTAACGTCAACGTAAATACAATCACCCCCTATGAGCCAAATCGTTGATCCCCGTTTTGCCGAGCGCGTCAGCGCCAGTTTTGCCCGTCAGAACGCCATGGAGCTGATCCAGGCAACGATGCCGGTGATCGAACACGGGCGGACGGAAATCCACCTGCCGCACTGGACCGGAGTTGAACAGCAGCATGGTTTTGTCCATGGCGGTGTCGTCGGCATGATCGCTGATTCGGCGGCCGGCTATGCGGCGATGACCGTCGTGCCGGAAACCGCTTCGGTGCTCACGGTCGAATTCAAGATGAATCTGGTCGCCCCGGCCGACGGCGAAAAACTGATCGCCCGCGGCAGGGTGGTGCGGCCGGGCAAGACGTTGATCGTTACCCAGGCCGAAGTCTTTGCCGTGAAAGACGGCCGGGAAACGCTTTGCGCGCTGATGCAGCAGACCATCATGGTCATGCACGGCAAGACTGAAAAATAAATCGATAACGGAGACAAACCATGAACATACCCAGCCTCGACTTCGGCCTCGGCGAAGACATCAACATGCTGCGTGATGCGGTAAAGGCCTTTGCCGACGCCGAAATCGCGCCGCGCGCCGCCGAAGTGGATCGCATCAACCATTTCCCGGCCGATCTCTGGAAGAAATTTGGCGACATGGGCCTGCTCGGCATGACTGCCGGCGAGGAATACGGCGGCACCAACATGGGCTATCTGGCCCACATCGTCGCGCTCGAAGAAATTTCTCGCGCCTCGGCCTCGATCGGCCTGTCCTACGGCGCCCACTCGAACCTGTGCGTTAACCAGATCCGCCGCAACGGTACCGAGGCCCAGCGCCAGAAATACCTGCCCAAGCTGATCTCCGGCGACCACGTTGGTGCGCTGGCGATGTCCGAGCCGAGCGCCGGTTCCGACGTCGTCTCGATGAAACTCAAGGCCGAGAAGAAGGGCGACCGCTACGTCCTCAACGGCTCGAAGATGTGGATCACCAACGGCGGCGATGCCGACACCCTGGTCGTCTACGCCAAGACCGACCCGAATGCCGGGGCCAAGGGCATGACCGCCTTCATCGTCGAAAAGGACTTCAAGGGCTTCACCCACGGCACCCATCTCGACAAGCTGGGCATGCGCGGTTCCAACACCTTCCCGCTGTTCTTCGACGACTGCGAAGTGCCGGAAGAAAACGTCCTCGGCGGCGTCGGCAACGGTACCAAAGTCCTGATGTCCGGCCTCGACTACGAACGCGCCGTACTGTGCGGTGGCCCGCTCGGCATCATGGCGGCGTGCATGGACGTCGTCGTGCCCTTCCTCCACGAACGCAAGCAGTTCGGCCAGGCAATCGGCGAATTCCAGCTCATGCAGGGCAAGGTCGCCGACATGTATTCGACCTGGATGGCCAACCGAGCCTACGTCTATGCCGTCGGGCGAGCCTGCGACGCCACCGACCATGCCCGGACGCTGCGCAAGGACGCCGCCGGCGCCATTCTCTATTCCGCCGAAAAGGCAACCTGGATGGCCGGCGAGGCGATCCAGACGCTGGGCGGCGTCGGCTACACCAACGAGTATCCAGTCGGCCGTTTATGGCGCGATGCCAAGCTCTATGAGATCGGGGCCGGCACCTCGGAAATCCGTAGAATGCTGATTGGTCGCGAACTGTTCGCCGAAACCGCCTAACACGCTCCTGCCGGCACTCCGGACAGGAGCGCCGCAACAAGGAGCCACACAGCATGCCCGTTACCCTACGCACCCTCACCGCCAACGATAGCGAAGCCCTCGAGCAGGTTCGCCAGTATTTCCGCAACTACGCGGCCTGGCTCGGCGTCGATCTGTCATTCCAGAACTTCGACCAGGAAATGGCCTCTCTGCCCGGCGCCTACGCCGGCCCGCAGGGCCGGCTGTTCTTCGCCGAAGTCGACGGCCGGCCGGCCGGCTGCGTCGGCGTGCGACCGCTGCCCGACAGCGACGGCGTGTGCGAAATGAAGCGCCTGTACGTCACGCCGGAGGAGCGCGGCCACGGCATCGGCGCCCATCTGGCCATGGCGGCGATCAAGGCCGCCAAGGAAATCGGCTACCGCAAGCTGATGCTCGATACCCTGCCCAACATGCGCATGGCCGTGAAGCTCTACCGCGAACTGGGTTTCACCGAGGCGCCCAATTACTACCAGACCCCCGTCGAAGGCACGATGTTCATGGCGCTCGACCTCGACAACTGGTCCGAGGAGGAAGTGCGCAGCGAAAACCTGTCGCACCTCTTCGATTTCAACCGCGCCTGGGCACGCAAGATGCAGGAAGTCGATGCTGACTATTTCAACCGGCTGGCCAAGCTGCAAACACCTGAATTGCTGTGGATCGGCTGCTCCGACTCGCGCGTCCCGGCCAATGAAATCGTCGGCCTGCTGCCGGGCGAGGTTTTCGTCCACCGCAACGTCGCCAACCTCGTGCTGCACACCGACCTCAACTGCCTGTCGGTCATCCAGTACGCCATCGATGTACTGAAGGTCAAGCACATCATGGTCGTCGGCCACTACGGCTGCGGCGGCGTACTCGCCGCGCTGAACAAGGCGCGCGTCGGGATCGTCGATTTCTGGCTGGACAACGTCCAGCAGGTTCATAACAAACACATCGCCCAGGTCGACGCGCTGCCCGCCGAAAAACGCCATGACCGGCTGTGCGAACTCAATGTCCTGGAACAGGTCGGCAACCTGTGCCATACGCCGGTCGTCAAGGATGCCTGGGCACGCGGCCAGACCCTGACCATCCACGGCTGGATCTACGGCCTCAAGGACGGCCTGATGCACGACCTCGGCATCACCGTCGACTGTCCGGGAGATCTGAGCTCGCGCTACGACGCCGCGCTGAAGGCGCTGGACGCCTGAACATCATCTGAACATCAACAACAAACGCAGGAGAAAACAGCATGAATGACCCGATCGTTATCGTTTCCGCCGCCCGCACCGCCATGGGCAGCTTCCAGGGCGGCTTCAGCGCCCTGACCGCGGCCAATCTCGGCGCCGTAGCCATCAAGGCCGCCGTCGAGCGCGCCGGCATTGACGCCAACCTGATTGAGGAAGTGCTGATGGGTTGCGTGCTGCAAGCCGGGCAGGGCCAGGCCCCGGCCCGCCAGGCGGCACTGCAGGCCGGTCTGCCGATTTCGGCCGGCTGCGCCACCATCCACAAGGTTTGCGGCTCGGCCATGAAGGCCACCATGCTCGGCCACGATGGCATCCTCGCCGGCTCCTACGGCGCGGCCGTGGTCGGCGGCATGGAGTCGATGACCAACGCGCCCTACCTGCTCGCCAAGGCACGTGGCGGCTATCGCCTCGGCCATGGGCAGATGTTCGACCACATGTTCATGGACGGCCTGGAAGACGCCTACAGCAAGGAAACGCGTGGCCGCCTGATGGGCACTTTCG
Source organism: Betaproteobacteria bacterium HGW-Betaproteobacteria-6 (assembly GCA_002842145.1). Taxonomy (GTDB): domain Bacteria; phylum Pseudomonadota; class Gammaproteobacteria; order Burkholderiales; family Rhodocyclaceae; genus Azonexus. Next base: position 4,579 of record PHCF01000074.1, read on the forward strand.
CCGAAGAATGCGCAGCCACCTATGGCTTCACGCGCGAAGCCCAGGACGAATTCGCAATCCGCTCGACAACCCGCGCCATCGAAGCCAGCAACAACGGCTCCTTCGCCTGGGAAATCGCCCCGACCACCGTCGCCGGCCGCAAGGGCGATGTCGTCATCGACAAGGACGAAGGCCCGTTTGCGGTCAACGTTGAAAAAGTGTCGACCTTGAAACCGGCCTTCAAGAAAGACGGCACGGTCACCGCCGCCAACTCTTCCTCCATTTCCGACGGTGCCGCCGCCATGGTCCTCATGCGCGAATCGCAAGCCGCCAAGCTCGGCCTGCAGCCGATCGCCCGCATCGTCGGCCATACGACGCATGCCGGCGTGCCTGCCCTGTTCCCGTCTGCACCGGTCGGCGCCATGCAGAAACTGTTCGCCAAGACCGGATGGACTGCAGAATCGGTCGATTTCTACGAAATCAACGAAGCCTTCGCCGTGGTCACCATGGCCGCGCTACACGACCTCAAGCTTGACCCGGCCAAGGTCAACATCCATGGCGGTGCCTGTGCGCTGGGCCACCCGATTGGCGCTTCCGGCGCCCGCATCGTCGTCACGCTGCTCGGCGCCCTCAGGAAGTACGGCAAGAAGCGCGGCGTCGCCAGCCTGTGTATCGGCGGTGGCGAAGCGACGGCCCTCGCGGTGGAAATGCTGTAATTGCCGCAGAAGCCGAATTCCCTGACCTACGCCAAGCTGATCGCTGCGATGTTTTTCTGGGGTGGAACCTGGATCGCCGGACGCGTCATTGCCCAGGAGCTGACGGCGCCGCTGGCCGTCGCCTCGCTGCGCTTCGTGCTGTCCGGCGCCATCGTCGCCGGCGTGCTGCTCTTTACCGAGGGCAGCATTCCGCTGCCACAGGACGGGCGGGCGTGGGGGCTGGTCTGGGCGCTCGGGTTTTTCGGCATCTTTCTTTACGGCCTGTGCTTCTTTTATGGCCTGCAACGCATTTCGGCCGGACGCGGCGCATTGGTCGTCGCGCTCAACCCGGCGGTCATCGTCATCCTGGCCTGGCTGACCGGCAAGGAGCGGATGACCGGGCGCAAGGCGATTGGCAGCCTGATCGCCTTTGCCGGCTGCCTGACGGTGATCGGCAACGGCGATCCGCTGGCCCTGATCAACGGTGATGTCGGACTCGGCGAGTGGCTGATCCTGGGCTGCGTGGCGAGCTGGGCGGCCTACACCTTCCTCGGCTGGCAGGCCACGCATCGCTTCTCGGCCCTGGCCACGACGCTCTACGCCAGCCTGAGCGGTGCTTTGCTGCTCGGTCTGGCGGCGCTGCTGCAAGGCGACATCGACCCGGCCGGCTGGTCATGGCGCGTCTGGGCCAGCATGGGCTTTCTCGCCCTGTTCGGCACGGCCATCGCCTACACCTGGTTCACCGCCGCCGTGCATCAGCTCGGCGCTGGCCACGCCTCCGTCTTCATCAATCTGGTCCCCGTTTTCGCCGTCCTGCAGGCCGCGCTGCTGCTCGACGAGCGGCTCCGCCCGGCCGTCCTGGCCGGCGGCCTGCTGGTCATCGCCGGCGTCTGGCTGACCACACGACAAAAAAATACTCTGGAGAAAACCGCATGATTCTCACGCAAGAACAGGAAATGATCCGCGACACCATGCGCGCCTTCGCGCAGGAACGCCTCGCCCCCTTCGCCGCAGAATGGGACAAGCACCACACCTTCCCGGCCGAGGCGCTCAAGGAACTCGGCGAACTCGGTGCGCTCGGCATGGTCGTCCCCGAGGAATGGGACGGCGCCGGCATGGATTACATGTCGCTGGTCCTGACCCTCGAAGAAATCGCCGCCGGCGACGGCGCCACGTCGACCATCGTCTCGGTGCAGAACTCGCTGGCCTGCGGCATCACCATGAAATACGGCACCGACGCGCAGAAGGAAGAATGGCTCAAGCCGCTGGCCCGCGGCGAAAAGCTCGGCTGCTTCTGCCTGACCGAGCCGCACACCGGCTCCGACGCAGCGGCGATCACCACCCGCGCCGACCGTGATGGCGATGCCTTCGTGCTGAACGGCGTCAAGCAGTTCATCACCACCGGCAAGCACGCCCAGATGGCCATCGTCTTCGCGGTAACCGACAAGGCGGCCGGCAAGAAGGGCATTTCCTGCTTCCTCGTGCCGACCAACACGCCGGGCTTCATCGTCGGCCGCACCGAGGACAAGATGGGTCAGCACGCTTCCGACACCGTGCAGATCATCCTCGAGAACTGCCGCGTACCCGCCTCGGCGCTGCTCGGCAAGGAAGGCGAAGGCTACAAGATCGCGCTGTCCAACCTCGAAGCCGGCCGCATCGGCATCGCCGCCCAGAGCATCGGCATGGCCCGCGCCGCCTTCGAAGCCGCCGTGCGCTACGCCAAGGAACGCGTCACCTTCGGCGTGCCCATCATCGACCACCAGGCCGTCAATTTTCGCCTGGCCGACATGAACACCCTGCTCGACGCCGCCCGCCTCATGGTCTGGCGAGCAGCCCAGCTCAAGGATGCCGGCAAGCCGTGTCTGAAGGAAGCCTCGATGGCCAAGATGTTCGCCTCCGAAGCCGCCGAGAAGATTGCCTCGGACGCCATCCAGATCCACGGCGGCGTCGGCTACACCAGCGACTTCCCGGTCGAGCGGATCTACCGCGACGTGCGCATCTGCCAGATCTACGAGGGTGCCAACGACATCCAGCGGCTGGTCATCGGGCGCAGCATCGCCGCCGAGTAATTCAACCCCAATGCTACGGTCGACCGGAAAAAAAGCCCAAAAATGAAATCGACCGTAGCCCCAACGAGGAGACAACAATGAGCGACACCGACAAGAGCCCCATCGACTTCTGGTTCGATTTTTCCAGCCCCTACGGCTACCTGCTCAGCGAAAAAATCGACGCCCTCGCCACGCAATATGGCCGCAAGGTGCGCTGGCACCCGATCCTGCTCGGCATCATTTTCAAGGCCACGGGCAGCGCGCCGCTGACCATGCAGAATCCGGCCAAGGCCAGCTACTCGCTGCACGACTTTTCCCGCTCGGCCCGCTTTATGGGCATTTCCTACCGGCATCCGAGCCAGTTCCCGCTCGCCACGCAGGCCGCCGCCCGCGCCTACTACTGGCTGCACGGCCAGGACTGCGCGCTGGCCAGGCAATTCGCCCACGCCACGTTCCGCGCCCTCTACGTTGATGACCGGGATATTTCATCGCCCGACACCGTTCTCGACATTGCCGGCCAACTTGGCGTCGACCGCGAAGCCCTCGCCACCGCCCTGCAAAGCCCGGAAATCAAGGAGCGCCTCAAGGACGAAGTCGATAAGGCGATGAAACTCGGCGTCTTCGGTTCGCCTTACGTGCTCATCGACGGCGAAGCCTTCTTCGGCGCCGACCGCCTGCCGCAAATCGAACACTGGCTGAAAACCGGCGGCTTCTGAGGCCAGCTCCATCATCATGAAACGACTCAGCCTGATCGTCTTCGGTACGCTGCTCATGCTTGCCGGCTGGAGCTTTGGCTTCGAGCCAGGCTGGCTGCACCAGCGCAACCTGACACTGGTAGCGCCGGATTGGGCTGAGCCGCCACTGACCATCGCCGTTGCCGCCGATTTTCACGTCGGCGCGCCGCATGCCGGACTGCCCATGCTGCACAAGGTGGTCGATCAGCTGAATGCCGGCAGTCCCGACCTGATCCTGCTGCCGGGCGATTTCGTCATACAGGGCGTGATGGGCGGAGAGACGGTCGAACCGTCCCGGATCGCCGAGGAACTTGGCCGTCTGAAGGCGCCGCTCGGCGTCTTTGCGACGCTGGGCAACCATGACTGGTGGCACGACGGAGAGCAAGTGCGCCAAGCCCTCGAAAAACGAGGCATCCGGGTTATCGAGAACGCTGCCATCCCGCTGCCGACGGCGAGCGGCAAACTCTGGCTGGCGGGTATCGGCGATGACATGACAGGCCATGCCCGCCCTGAAAAAACGTTTTCTTCAGTGCCTCCCGATGCACGGCTGATCGTCATGATGCACGATCCGGCCAATGCGCCCGCCCTGCCCCGGAGCACGCTCGTTGCATTCGCTGGCCATACGCATGGCGGCCAGGTTCGCCTGCCTTTCTTCGGCGCCCTGATCACGCCTGGACGCGCCCCGCGCCAGCATGCCTATGGCTGGATTCCGGATGTTCCGGCACCGACCTGGGTTACCTCCGGCATCGGCACCAGCATCCTGCCCATACGCTTCAACTGCCCGCCGGAGACCGTTGCGTTACGCCTGAGCGGCAAGGAAAAGACATGAAACGACTCTGCGTCTTCTGCGGCTCCAACGCCGGCAGCAACCCGATCTACCGGGCCGAGGCTGAAAAGCTCGGCCGCCTGCTCGCGGCGCGTGGCATCGAGCTGGTTTATGGCGCCGGCAACATCGGCCTCATGGGCGCTGTCGCCGATGCCTGCCTGGAAGCCGGCGGCACGGTCATCGGCGTCATCCCGGAGGCGCTGATGGGCAAGGAAGTCGCCGGTCGCGCCGTCGATCACCGGGCGCTGACGCGCATCGAGGTCGTCGATTCGATGCACACCCGCAAGGCGCGCATGGCCGAGCTGTCCGACGGTTTCATCGCCCTGCCCGGCGGCTTCGGCACGTTCGAGGAATTCTGCGAAATCCTGACCTGGGGCCAGCTCGGCTTTCATGCCAAGCCGATGGGCCTGCTCAACGTCAATGATTTCTACGACCCGCTGCTCGCCATGTTCGACAAGGCCGTAGCCGAAGGCTTCCTGCGCGCCCAGAACCGGGCCATGGCGCTGGCCGACACCGACATCGAAAAGCTGCTAGCCACCATGACTGCCTACCGGCCGGAGCCGGTCAGCAAGTGGCTGAAAGAGGAAAAGCAGTTGTAGCGCCCATTTTTGCATCCGCCCCCATTCAGGTTAAGCACACATAAAAGAAGCGAGGAGACATGACCATCCTGAAATCCCAACTCAACCCGCGCTCGGCCGACTTCCAGGCCAACGCGGCCGCCATGGCCAGCGTGGTCGCCGACCTGCACGACAAGGTCGAGAAGATCGCCCTCGGCGGTCCGGAAGCGGCGCGTCAGAAGCATCTGGCCCGTGGCAAGCTGCTGCCGCGCGAGCGGGTCAACGGCCTGCTCGATCCCGGCACGCCCTTCCTCGAGATCGGCCAGTTCGCCGCCTACGGCATGTACGGCGGCGACGTGCCGGCCGCCTCGGTGATCGCTGGCATCGGCCGGGTCAACGGCGTCGAATGCATGGTCGTCGCCAACGACGCGACGGTGAAGGGCGGCACCTACTACCCGCTGACCGTCAAGAAACACCTGCGCGCCCAGGAAATCGCCCTGGAAAACCGCCTGCCCTGCGTCTATCTGGTCGATTCCGGCGGCGCCTTCCTGCCCATGCAGGACGAGGTTTTCCCGGACAAGGAACACTTCGGCCGCATCTTCTTCAACCAGGCCAACCTGTCGGCCGCCGGCATTCCGCAGATCGCCGCCGTCATGGGTTCATGCACGGCCGGCGGCGCCTACGTGCCGGCGATGTGCGACGAGTCGATCATCGTCAAGAATCAGGGCACGATCTTTCTGGGTGGCCCGCCGCTGGTCAAGGCCGCCACGGGTGAAGTCGTCTCGGCCGAAGACCTGGGCGGTGCCGACGTACACACGCGCATTTCCGGCGTCGTCGATCATCTGGCCGAGAACGACGCCCACGCGCTGGCCATTGCCCGACGCATCGTCAAGGATCTGAACTGGAAGAAGCAGCCGCCAGTCTCGCTGACCGTGCCGAGCGAGCCGGCCTATGCCGCCGAGGAACTGTACGGCGTCATCCCGACCGACGCGAAGAAGCCTTTCGACGTGCGCGAAATCATCGCCCGCATCGTCGATGGCTCCGATTTCGACGAATTCAAGGCGCGCTACGGCACGACGCTGGTCTGCGGCTTTGCGCGGATTTACGGCTACCCGGTCGGCATCGTCGCCAACAACGGCATCCTGTTCAGCGAATCGGCGTTGAAGGGCGCGCACTTCATCGAACTGTGCGCCCAGCGCGGCATTCCGCTCGTTTTCCTGCAGAACATCACCGGCTTCATGGTCGGCCGCAAGTACGAAAACGGCGGCATCGCCCGCGACGGCGCCAAGATGGTCACCTACGGCATGTGCGGCCGCGCCTACTCGCCGCGCTTCCTGTGGATGTGGCCAAACGCCCGCATCTCGGTGATGGGCGGCGAACAGGCTGCCGGCGTGCTGGCCACCGTCAAGCGCGACGGCATCGAAGCCAAGGGCGGGAGCTGGAGCGCCGAGGAAGAAGCCGAATTCAAGGCACCGATCCGCGAGCAGTACGAAACTCAGGGCCATCCCTACTACGCCTCGGCGCGACTGTGGGACGACGGCATCATCGACCCGGCCGATACGCGCCGCGTGCTCGGCCTCGGGCTGTCGGCGTCGATGAACGCGCCGGCCGAAGAAACGAAGTTCGGCATCTTCCGGATGTAAGGCGATGTACCTGCCCAAGCACTTCGCGGAAACCGACGTCGGCGTCATGCATGCGCTGATGCGGGCGCATCCGCTCGCCACGCTGGTCACGCAGGGTGCGGACGGCCTCGACGCCAACCACATCCCGCTGCATCTGGCGGCGGACACCGGCCCGAACGGCACCCTGCGCGGCCACGTCGCGCGGGCCAACCCGCTGGCCGCGAATACTACGGTCAACCGGGAAATTCTGGCCATTTTCAGAGGCCCTGACTGTTACATCAGCCCCTCCGGCTACGCCACCAAGGCCGAACACGGCAAGGTCGTACCGACCTGGAACTACACGGCTGTGCATGCCTATGGCGAACTGCGCCTGATCGAAGATGCTGACTGGCTTTTGGCCCAGTTGCATGCGCTGACGGCCGAACACGAAGGCGGTTTGCCGCACCCGTGGTCGGTCGATGATGCGCCGGCGGACTACATCGGGAAGATGCTTGGGGCGGTTGTCGGGATCGAGATTTCGATTACGCGTCTCGTCGGCAAATGGAAGGTCAGCCAGAACCAGCCGGCGGCTAATCAGGCTAGTTTGATCGCGGCACTGGATGGGCAGCCGATGGCTGGGTTGATTCGGGAGAGGGGATTCAAATGATTGTTTCCTCGAATTGGCTAGGGATTCCGTTGAATGAGCCTGGGGTTCCGCCTTGCTGGCGGGCGTACTTTTTCTTGCTTCGTCAAGAAAAAGTAGCCAAAAAGAAGGCGACCCCGGGGGCGGCGCCGGCTTCGCCGGTCCCTTGCGCTACTCGGAACGCCGGGCGGCTGGCTAAACTCGCCTGCGGCTCAGACAACGCCAGCCGACTGCCCCCGGCCTTCCTGCGTTGCTCAGCGCCTTCCACGGGGACCCGAAAAGCGTCCACTTTTAGCCAGCGCGACCTGAATTGGCATTCCTACGGTCAACCGGAAAAAAAGCCCAAAAATGAAATCTGCCGGTCGGGCGTGGACGCCTCACCGGGCCCCTTGAGAGATGCCGAGCAACGCAGGGGCTGGCGGATGAAGGGCGAGGACTGTCTGAGGGCGCAGCCCGAGTTCCGCAGCCCCCGCCAGCCCCGAGTAGCACAGGGAACCGGCGTAGCCGGCACCGACCCAGGGTCGCCTTTTCTTTGCTTACTTTCTTTTGGCGAAGCAAAAGAAAGTAATGCCGCCAACAAGGCGGAACCCCAAGCCTAACCAAACAAATCAGCTAAAACAAAACGAGACGAGACAACAAAATGCCCTTCCAAGCCCTGGAAATACAACTCACCGGCCCGGTCGCCACCATCTGGATGAACCGCCCCGACCTCCATAACGCCTTCGACGAATCCCTGATTACCGAACTCACCGCGGCCTGCATGGCGCTTGATGACGATGCCGATGTCCGCGTTGTCATCCTGGCGGGAAGAGGCAAGAGCTTCTCCGCCGGCGCCGATCTCAACTGGATGAAGCGCGCCGCCAACAACGGTCTCGATGACAACCTCAACGACGCCCGCGCCTTGGCCAAGATGCTGCGCGTACTGGCCGAGATGAAGAAGCCGACCATCGCCCGCGTCCAGGGTGCCGCGCTCGGTGGCGGCATGGGTCTGGCGGCTGCCTGCGACATCGCCGTCGCCTCGACCAAGGCCGTTTTCGCCACCTCCGAAGTCAAGTTTGGCATCATCCCCTCGGCCATTTCGCCCTACGTCCTGCGCGCCATCGGCGCCCGTCAGGCTTACCGCTACTTCCAGTCGGCCGAGCGCATCGACGCCACCCGGGCCCGCGAAATCGGCCTCGTTCACGAAGCCGTCGAGCCGGAACAACTGGATGCCAAGGTGCAGGAAATCGTCGATTCCCTGCTCCAGGGCGGCCCTCTTTCCCAGGTCGCTGCCAAGGATCTGATCCGCGCCGTCAGCGGCCGGCCGATCAACGACACGCTGGTCGACGACACCGCCCACCGCATCGCCCACCTGCGCGCCACGCCGGAAGCCCGCGAAGGCATCGCCGCCTTCCTCGACAAACGTCAGCCCAACTGGATTGGGGAATAAGCCATGTTCAACAAAATATTGATCGCAAACCGTGGCGAGATCGCTTGCCGGGTCATCAAGACGGCCCGCCGCATGGGTATCCGCACCGTCGCCGTCTATTCCGAGGCCGATTCCAACGCCCGCCATGTCCGTCTCGCCGACGAGGCCGTGCTGCTCGGCCCGGCCGCCGCCCGCGAGTCGTATCTGGTGGCCGACAAGATCGTTGATGCCTGCAAGCGTACTGGCGCCCAGGCCGTCCACCCCGGCTACGGCTTCCTCTCCGAGAACGCCGATTTCGCCGATGCGCTGGCCGCCAACGGCATCGCCTTCATCGGCCCGCCGGCTTCCGCCATTCGCGCCATGGGGTCGAAATCCGAAGCCAAGAAGCTCATGGGCAAGGCCGCGGTACCGCTCACCCCGGGCTACCACGGCGATGACCAGACGCCGGAACTGCTGCACAAGGAAGCCGACGCCATCGGCTATCCGGTGCTGATCAAGGCCGCGGCCGGCGGTGGCGGCAAGGGCATGCGCCTGGTCGAGAAATCGGAAGATTTCCCCGACGCCCTCGCCTCGTGCAAACGCGAAGCCATTTCCAGCTTCGGCAACGACCACGTGCTGATCGAGAAATACATCACCAAGCCTCGCCACATCGAGATTCAGGTCTTCGCTGACACGCTGGGCGATTGCGTCTATCTCTTCGAGCGCGACTGCTCGGTGCAGCGCCGCCACCAGAAGGTGCTCGAGGAAGCGCCTGCCCCCGGCATGACTGATGCGCGCCGCCACGAAATGGGCAAGGCCGCCGTCGCCGCCGCCAAGGCTGTCGGCTATGTCGGCGCCGGCACCGTCGAATTCATCGCCAATCAGGATGGCTCGTTCTATTTCATGGAAATGAACACCCGCCTGCAGGTCGAACACCCGGTCAGCGAAATGATCACCGGCCAGGATCTCGTCGAATGGCAATTGCGCGTCGCCGCCGGCCAGCCGCTGCCGCTCGCCCAGGAACAGTTGCAGATTCGCGGCCACGCCCTCGAAGCGCGGATTTACGCCGAGGATGCCAACAAAGGCTTCCTGCCCTCGACCGGCAAGCTGGTCCGTCTGTCGCCACCGGCCGAAAGCCTCAATGTCCGCGTCGATACCGGCGTCGAGGAAGGTGACGAGATCACGCCTTTCTACGACCCGATGATCGCCAAGCTTATCGTCTGGGACGAGCACCGCGACGCCGCGCTGGCCCGCATGCGCAAGGCGCTGGCCGACTATCAGGTGGCCGGCGTGACGACCAACATCGATTTCCTCTCCCGCCTCGTCGCCTGCCCGGCCTTTGCCGGCGCCGATCTCGACACCGGCCTCATCGAACGCCAGAAGGAATTCCTCTTCCCCGCCGCCCAGGCCGTGCCGCGTGATGCGCTGCTCGTCGCGACGGTTGGCGAACTGCTCTGGGAACAGCACGCCGCCAAACAGGCCGCCAAGACCAGCGGCGACCCCTGCTCGCCTTGGCATGCCCGCGACGGCTGGCGCATGAACCTGTCGGCCGCCCGCCTGATCGGCTTTCGCGATGGCGGCAGCCTGGTCGAAGCCATGGTTCGCTACCAGGGCGACCAGTGGCAGATCACGCTCAACGGCCAGACCACGCTGGCCCGTGGCAAGAAGCTCGAAGGCGACCGCTTCGCCGTAGAACTCGACGACCGCCGGATGATCGCCAGCGTCGTTGCCGTCGATGAAAAACGCAGCATCTTTCTCAACGGAAGCACGCACTTACTTCTTCGTGACGACCCGCTACATCTTGTCGAAGCCGGCGGCGCCCAAGGCGGCGGCCTGACCGCGCCAATGCCCGGCAAGGTCGTCGCCCTGCTCGCCCAGCCCGGCCAGAAGGTGGAAAAAGGCGCGCCGCTGCTCATCCTCGAAGCGATGAAAATGGAACACACTATCACCGCCCCCGCCACCGGCATCGTCAAGACATTCTGCTATGCCGCCGGCGAACAGGTGAGCGATGGCGCCGAACTGGTCGAATTCGAGGGGGAATGATGAAGCTGCCCACCAAAGTCAAAATCGTCGAAGTCGGCCCGCGCGACGGGTTGCAGAACGAAAAGCAGGTTGTTCCGACCGACATCAAGATCGAATTGATCGAACGCCTCGCCGAGGCCGGGCTACGCGTCATCGAAGCGACCTCCTTCGTCTCGCCGAAATGGGTGCCGCAGATGGGCGACAACGCGGCGGTGATGCGCGGCATCAAACGACACGCTGCTACGGTCTACCCGGTTTTAACGCCAAATTTGCAGGGATTTGACGCGGCCATTGAAGCCGGCGCCACCGAGGTTGCCATTTTTGGCGCTGCCTCGGAGAGTTTTTCCCGAAAAAACATCAATTGCTCGATTGCCGAGAGTCTGAAGCGCTTTGAACCCATCGTTTCTGCCGCTTCCGCACTCGAAATCCCGGTCCGCGGCTATGTTTCCTGCGTCGTCGGCTGCCCCTACGAAGGCGCTGTCGCACCGAAACAAGCGGCCGATGTCGCCAAAACGCTGTTCGCCATGGGCTGCTACGAAGTCTCGCTCGGCGACACCATCGGCGTCGGCAACCCGGCTTCGGTCAAGCGCCTGATCGAAGCCTGCGCCAAACAGGTACCCATCGAAAAACTGGCCGGCCACTATCACGACACCTACGGCATGGCCATCGCCAACATCTACGCCTCGCTGCAGATGGGCATGGCGGTTTTCGACAGCTCGATCGCCGGCCTCGGCGGCTGCCCCTACGCCAAAGGCGCCTCCGGCAACGTGGCCACCGAGGACGTTGTTTATTTATTGCAGGGTTTGGGCATTGAAACCGGCATCGATCTGGCTAAACTGGCAGCTGTCGGCGACTGGATTTCCAGCGCCATCAACCGCCCGAATGGCGCCAAGGCCGGCCGGGCCCTTTGTACCAAAGCCGAGTGAGCCTTCTCTCCACCGTCGCTGATTTTCTCAAGCCAGCCCCACCGCCGGATCCGTCCCTGCGCAAGGCACTCGACCGCGTGGCCGAGCTGGTCGATCCGATGCTCAAGGCTGCCCCGGGTTTCGAAAAACACCTGAGCAACCCGGTTCAGTACGCTCTCGGCTACTGCGACGGCCTGGTCGCCTCGCTGCCCGGGCCGATCGACATCAACCGCAAGGCCTTCGCCGACGATCCGCTGGTGCACGCGCTGTTTGCCACGGCGGGCGACATCGACCAGATGCTCGGCCGCAGTCAGGCCGTGCGCGACTTTCTCGCCGAGCCGTGCAGTTGGGAAAGCGACTATTTCTACGCCATGTTCGCTGCCCGCCGGCAACAGAAAAAACAGCTCGGCATGGCGCAACAAGGCGACGTCATCCGCAACGACGTCCCTCAGCTCGTGCTCTATTTCTCCGGGCAGACGCTGATCGAACCGAGCTGCCAACTCGACACCACCCTGCACGGCCTGCGCTGCAAGGCGCTGGAAAGCCTGCTCCACACCTTCCGCGCCCACGTCAAGGCCCTGCGCGACGAACGCGAAGGCCTGCGCGCCGATGTTTCTGTCGAGCGGGCCCATCTCACCGTCCTGCGCGGCACATCCGGCGGTCATGCGCTGGAAGTCGGCACCCGTCACTTGGCCGAACTCGACGCCAGATTGCGCCACACAGCCGAATCGCTGATGCCGGAACACTTGATCGACGCGCTCGCCGACTACCTCAAATCGCCGGAACCCGCCCTGCATTTGACGCCAGTGAGCATCACGGTTGACCGTCAGGGCGTCGTTTCTGACCAGAACAACGGAGATATCAACGCCCATACCCTCAATTTCCCGGAACTAACTGCCCGCGACCGCCGTCTTCATCTGGCCATGCTGGCCAGAATCAGTCGCGACGAAGCCCTCGAAGCCGTTGAAATGGTCCGCGACCAGCGACGCCCTCACCCTGCATCAATATCTGCAAGATGGATGGGCGCAACGGCCTGTGCCAGGGCTGTCTGCGCACCATTGACGAAATCACGGCCTGGTCGCGCCTCGACGACGCCGGGCAGCAGCACATCCTGGCCAACGTCGCCCGGCGCCGCCGCGAACAGGCCCCGCAGGAAAGCGATACACGCAGCAGCAACACGACATGAACGACGAAGAACTCTACCAATGCGTCGGCATCTGCATGGCCGACCCCGATTCCGGCTATTGCCTGGGCTGTGGCCGGCCGCCCATGAGCGCCCCGGACATCGTGGCCGAACTGGTCGTACCGACGACAATCGAACCGGTCGATCCTGACGACAGTCCGGAAACGCCGGAATGACCGCCGACCTCCCGGCCAGCCTGCTCGTCCTCGAACGCGGCTGGCTATCGGCCAACAACATCCTGTTTTTTGACGGCGATCAGGCCACGCTGGTCGACAGCGGCTACGTCACCCATGCCGAACAGACCGTCGATCTGGTCCGTCATGCGCTCGCCGGCCGAACGCTGAGCCGGCTGATCAACACCCACTCGCATTCCGACCATATCGGCGGCAACGCCGCGCTCAAGGCCGCCTTCGACTGCGAAATCACCGTTCCGGCCGGCCTGCATGCCGTCATTGCCGAATGGGACAAGGATGCCCTTCTGCTCTCGCCGCTCGGCCAGCAAAGCGCCCGTTTCCAGCACGACCGGTTGATCGACGCCAACGACGAAATCGAAATGGGCGGCCTCAACTGGCAGGCGCTGGCCGTTCCCGGCCACGACATGGAAGCACTGGCCTATTACAACCCGGAAAAGCGCATCCTGATTTCCGGCGATGCGCTGTGGGAAAACGGCTTCGGCGTCATTTTCCCGGAACTGCTCGGCGAAGCCGACGGCCTGGCCAGCACGCAGGAAACGCTTGAAATGCTCGCCCGCCTGCCCATCGACATCGTCATTCCCGGCCACGGCAGACCTTTTTCAGCGGTCGACGCGGCTTTCGAGCGGGCCTTCCGGCGTCTCGGCAACTTTCGCAGCAATATCGGGCAACTGGCCTGGCACGCCATCAAGGTCATTGTCTCGTTTGCGATGATGGAAAAACGCGAGTTGCCGAAAGCCGACTTTCCCGCCTTCGTCCTCGCGCTGCCTTTCGCTGTCGACGTCAATGCCCGTTTTCTCAACCTCTCCGATGAGCGACTGGTCGCCGGCCTTGAACGCGAACTGCTGCTGGTCAATGCCCTCAGGCTCAACGATGGAATGATCACCGCCGGCTGATCGTGCTAGCTTCGGCCATGATCGGGCCGTACAATAAAACCCTAATACTAAAGGGGTAGGCAATGAGCTTCCGTAACCGGCTTTTACTCGGCATGGCCCTGATCATGGCCGCTTTCATTGCCGCCGTTGTCGTCGCCAATAGTGGTCTGCGCAACACCTCGGCCCGTTTCGGCAGCTTCCTGGATGGCATCGGCACCCTGCAGCACGGCTATCAGGACATGTACAGCCAGGGCCTGCAAATGGGTCAGGCGCTGCGCAACATTGTCCTCGACCCGAGCAACCCCAAGGCTTTCGACAATCTCGAAAAAGCCCGCAAGGACTTCGCCGCGGCGCGCGAGGCGGCCAGCCGCACCGCCTCGTCGGTCTACGGCTTCAGCAGTTCGCTGGCTCGCCTCGGACCGCTCGCCCAGGCCCAGGCCGATGCCCAGATGGAAGTCCTCGCGGCGATCAAGGCGGGCCGCACCGACGACGCGAAGAGCCTGATCAACAGCAAGGAAACGCCGGCCTGGCGAGCCCTGAAGAAGGCCCTGCTCGACGACCTTGAAGGCATCGACAAGGCCACCGATGCCCAACGCCATGAAGTGGCGGGCAAGGCCGAGCAGGCCGGAAATATCGTGCTGGCGCTGTCGGCGTTGGCCATTGTGGTCGGCATCGCCAGCGTCATCACGACGCTGGCCTACGTCCGCCGCGAACTCGGCGGCGAGCCCGGCTACGCCCGTCAGGTGGCAAATGCCGTGGCCATCGGCGACCTGACGCAGCCGATCACCGTTGCCGATGGTGACCGTGACAGCCTGCTGGCCGGGCTGGACGCCATGCAGACGCATCTGCGCGAGCTGGTCAGCACCCTCGCCAACCACGCCCACGAGGTCGCCCAGACGGCGAACCAGATGGCATCGGCGACCTCGCAGGTAGCCAGCGGCAGCGATCAGCAGCTGGAAGTCGCCCGGAGCATGGTCAGCAATGGCGAAATGCTCTCCGAAAGCCTGGGTCAGGTGATGAATGCGGTCAGGGAAGCCGAGCAGATCGTTCAGGGGTCGAGCAAGATTTCCGACAGCGGCGCGGCGCTGGCCAGCAAGGCAGCGGAAGAAACAAAATCGATGGCCAAGTCGGTGGAGGTCACGGCCACGCACATCCGCGAGCTGGGCACGCTGTCCGCCCAGATCAATTCCATCCTCGGCGTCATTTCCGACATTGCCAGCCAGACCAACCTGCTTGCCCTCAATGCCGCCATCGAAGCAGCGCGCGCCGGCGAACAGGGGCGCGGCTTTGCCGTTGTCGCCGACGAGGTGCGCAAGCTGGCCGAACGGACGGCAAAATCGACCGCCGAAATTTCAGCCATGGTCGACAGCATCCACACCGGCACGGCACGCGCCGTCGATGCCATGGAATCCGGCATGCGGCAGGTCGATGGCAGCGTCGAGCTATCCAATCAGGCGCGCGACGCCTTCGACCAGATGAACACCAGTTCGCTCGAGGTGACGCAGGTGGTGGCGCGCATCACCGACGCAATCAGCGTCGAGTATCAGAACGAGGGAACCATGCAGACCCATATCGGCGAAGTTCGCAACCTCATCGAAGAAGGGGCTCGTGCCATGCGCGACGTAGTCGCTTCGGCCGAACGCCTGAAAGGCATGGCCGGCGAGCTGAGCCAGCAGGTTTCGCGCTTCAAGCTCTAGGCTTGGCAGCGGCCAGCAAAAAAAGCGGCGTTCAACGCCGCTTTTTTTTCGCCCGGAAAACCCGCCTCAGGCCGCCGGTTTCGTCGGCAGGTAGCGCTGAACGAGGCGCACCCAGTAGCTGGCGCCCAGCGTCAGCAATTCGTCGTTGAAATCGTAGTGCGGATTGTGCAGCGTGCAGCCGCCGGTGCCCGGGCCATTGCCGAGCCAGACGTAGCAACCCGGCTTTTCGTTGAGCATGTAGGCGAAATCCTCGGCGCCCATCGAGGGCAGGATGTCGGTCAGCACGCGTTCCGGCTTGAACACCTCGGCGGCAACTTCGCGGCAGAATTTGGCCTCGTTGACGCTGTTGACCGTAGGCGGATAACGGTGATCGAACTGAACGCTGATCTGCGCCCCGTTGGCCGCGGCGATGCCGCTGCACAGCCGCTCGATGGCGCGCTCGACGTTTTCCTGCACCTCCGGCTTGAAGCTGCGGATGGTGCCGCGCAGGACGACCTCTTCGGGAATGATGTTCCATGCCTCGCCGGCATGGAATTGCGTAACGCTGACCACCGCCGACTCGCACGGGTGCAACGTGCGACTGACCACGGTTTGAATGGCCTGCACGAGCTGCGCCCCGGCGACGATGGAGTCGACACCCTGATGCGGCATGGCGGCGTGGCAGCCGTGGCCGCGCACGAATATCTCGAAGGCACAGGTACCGGCCATGACCGGTCCGGGCATCACGGCCATTTCGCCGACCGGGATGCCCGGCCAGTTGTGCAGGCCGAACACGGCCTCGACCGGGAAGCGCTCGAACAGGCCGTCCTCGATCATCACGGCGGCTCCGCCTTCGGATTCCTCCGCCGGCTGGAAGATGAAAACGGCAACACCGTCGAAATCGGGTTTCTGCGCCAGATAGCGGGCCGCGCCGAGCAGCATGGCTGTGTGGCCATCATGGCCGCAGGCATGCATTTTCCCGGCATGCTTCGAGTGGTGCGGAAACTCGTTCATCTCGGCCAGCGGCAACGCGTCCATGTCGGCGCGCAGGCCGACCATTTTGGTCGAGGAGCCGGCTCGCAAGACGCCGACAACGCCGGTCTTGGCGATGCCGCGATGGACTTCCAAGCCGTAGCGCTCGAGTTCGCCGGCAACGATGTCGGCTGTCCGGTTCTCGTTGAAAGCCAGTTCGGGATGGGCGTGGATGTCGCGGCGCAGCGCGGTCAGTTCGGCCAGAAAGGGGAGGTCAAGCAGAGGAATTGTCGGTGGCATGATGATCTCCTGTTTTTTTCTATTATGCCGCGGGTTGATACGGGGCGCCGCCTTGATTATGCTCTGCTCCCATGAAACTCATTCTCATCAGCGGCCTGTCGGGTTCCGGCAAGTCCGTCGCCCTGAACCTGCTTGAAGACGCCGGTTATTACTGCGTGGACAACCTGCCGGTGGTGATGCTGACCTTTCTGGCGCGGATGATGAAGGATGAAGGGGTGCAGAAAGTGGCGGTGGCCATCGATGCCCGCTCCGGGCACGGTATCGACCTCGTCCCGGAAAAACTCGAAAGCCTCAAGGCCACCGGCATCGAGCCGATTTTCCTGTTTCTTTTCTCGAACCAGGAAACGCTGCTCAAGCGCTACTCCGAATCCCGCCGCCGCCACCCGCTGGCCACGGCCGAGCAGACCCTGCTCGAAGCGATCAAGGCCGAGCGCAAGTTGCTCGCGCCGATTTCCGAACTCGGCCACCGTATCGACACGAGCGGCATGAAAGCCGCCGGCCTGCGCGAATGGGTGCGCCAGTTCATCGAGGCCGAACCGGGCCAGGGACTGACCCTGATGTTCGAGTCCTTCGGCTTCAAGCATGGCATCCCGCTCGACGCCGACCTCGTCTTCGACGTGCGCTGCCTGCCCAACCCGCATTACGACCCGGAACTGCGTCCGCTGACCGGCAAGGACCAACCGGTTATCGATTTCCTCGACGCCGAGGAAGAAGTCGGCCGCATGCGCGAGGACATCCGTCGTTTCGTCGCCACCTGGCTGCCCAGTTACATTCGCGACAGCCGCAATTACCTGACCGTCGCCATCGGCTGCACGGGTGGCCAGCACCGCTCGGTATACATGGCGGAATGGCTGGCCAGCCAGTTCGCGACGAGCGCCCGCGTACTCGTCCGCCACCGCACGCTGGCTGGCAGCTGAGACCGGACGACGGCCCGGCACCCATCCCACGGTCAACCGGAAAAAATGGCCAAAATCGAAATACCCCCGTGCCGGCCATGTCCTGGCTGCCGCTGATCCGTCCCGGCGACTGGCTGGTCATGCTGCTCAGCACCGTCGCCGTCGGCACCAGCATTCCGCATTTCTGGCAGGGAGGGCTGGCCGACCGCGCCATCATCCGCCAGGAAGGCAAGGTCTTCGCCGAAGTCGACCTCAAGGCGCGCAAGCAATATGAAGTCGCCGGCCCGCTCGGCACCACGCTGATCGCCATCGAACCGGGCCGCGCGCGCGTCGTTTCCGACCCCAGCCCACGCCAGTATTGCGTCAAACAGGGCTGGCTCATGCGCCCGGGGGAAATCGCCATCTGCGCCCCCAATCGCGTCAGCGTGCAGATCGCCGGGCGGACCAAGGTATATGACTCCATCAGTTATTGAGCTCACCGTCACCGCCGAGGACCGCCGCGTCGCCTGGCTGGCCACGGCGGCCGTCGGCCTGTCGCTGGTCGATGCCGCCATCCCATCGCCATTGCCCGGCGTCAAGCCGGGGCTGGCCAATATTGTCACCCTCGTCGTCCTCGCCCGCTACGGCTGGGGCACGGCGGTGTGGGTCAGCGCCCTGCGTGTTTTAGCCGGCAGCCTGCTGCTCGGCTTCTTCCTCGCCCCCGGCTTCTTCCTGTCGCTGACCGGGACGACGCTCAGCCTGCTCACCCTCGGCCTCGCCCGCCATCACATCGGCGGCCAGTTGCTGCTCGCCCGCGTCTGGCTTATTCCGCATGACGGCGTCTTTCTGCTCACCCCGGTCTTCGCCGCCGCGGCACTGGTTTTCGGCACCATCAACGGCCTGATCGCGGCTAAACTGCTGGCTGAACCTGCGCCTTCGGAAATGCCACGGGTTCGTGAGGAGATAAATTGAATAATTGGCCGCTGGATTGGGATGCGATGCGAGGCGCGGAGCGCGCCGTGTGGCGAGCCACACAAGTGATTCGCAACGACCCAGCGCGCCCAACTCCTGCGAGCCAAATGTTCAATTTATCGACGAACGAGCCCTAAATGTCCAAAACCATTTGCCTCGCGCTGACCGGTGCCTCCGGCATGCCCTATGGCCTGCGCCTGCTCGAATGCCTGCTCGAAGGCGGCTGCAAGGTGCAGCTGCTCTACTCGCAAGCCTCACAGGTCGTCGCCAGGCAGGAAATGGATTTCGAACTGCCGTCGCGCCCGAGCGATGCCAAGGCAGCACTGCTCGCCCGCTTTCCTGCGGTCTACCCGGAAAATCTCGCGGTTTTCGGCCGCGAAGAGTGGTTCGCCCCGGTTGCCTCCGGCTCCAACCCGCCCGATGCCATGGTCGTCTGCCCGTGCTCGATGGGCACCCTGGCCGCCATCGCCCAGGGCCTAGCCGACAATCTCATCGAACGCGCCGCCGACGTCGTCCTGAAAGAAGGTCGCAAGCTCGTGCTGGTGCCGCGTGAAACGCCGTTCTCGGCCATCCACCTCGAAAACATGCTGCGTCTGTCGCGCGCCGGCGCCGTCATCCTGCCGCCCAGCCCCGGCTTCTACCACCATCCGCAAAGCGTCGAGGACATCGTCGATTTCGTCGTCGCCCGCGTCCTCGACCAGATCGGCGTGCCACATACGCTGATGCAGCGCTGGGGAGAGGAGCGCTGACATGGGCTGGTTCGACTTCATCCGCTCGCCGACCGGCAACGCCGTCGAAACGGCGCGCATTCCGCTCTTCCCACTCAACACCGTGCTTTTCCCGGGCAGCATGCTGCCGCTCAAGATCTTCGAGCAACGCTACCTCGACATGGCCGCCGCCTGCATGAAAGATGGCTCGCCCTTCGGCGTCTGCCTCATCGAAAAAGGCAGCGAAGTCGGCGCCACGGCCGAACCGCACGCCGTCGGCACGCTCGCCACCATAGCCAACTGGGAGATGGAACAACTCGGCATCCTGATGATCACCGCCCACGGCAGCCGCCGTTTCCGCATCATCGAAACCGGCGTCGGCGCCAACAACCAGCTCGAAGCCAACGTCGAACTGCTGGCCGAAACCGGCCCGACCCCGCTACCGCCCGAACGCCAGCGCCTCGTCCCGCTACTCCGCCGCGTCGCCGCCGACCTCGGCAAAGAACGCCTGCCAGAACCCCACCGCTACGACGAAGCCGAATGGGTCGGCTTCCGCATCACCGAAATCCTGCCCATCCAGAACCTCGCCAAGCAGAAACTGCTCGAACTCGACGACCCGCTCGCCCGCCTCGAAATCCTCGAAAAATACCTCGATCAGCGCAAGCTGCTCGGCTGAAGGCCGGTTGCTACGGTCAACCGGAAATATCAGCCAAAACTGAAATGTCCTGACGTTCGGCGGTCATGGCATCGGTGCAAAGCAGACTGACCGAAACCCCCTTCTCGCTCTCCTCGATAGCAAAACGCACCGGCAGAAATTCCTCGATGACCTTGCAATTGGTCTGGAGATGCGAGGACAGCACATGGGTCGTAAAGCTGCCCTGACCAGCCAGCGCCATCGGCAACAGCAACTGGTCGGCCAGATGTTCGCCGACCGGCACACCGCTGTCGCGGAACAGGCGGGTCTCGCGGGCGGCACGGTCGGCCACCGTTTCAGCAGGCACGCCGCGTTCGCCGAAGGCGGAAAACACCTCGGTCACTTCCGGATAGTCGAGCACCACGAGCAGCACATTGCCCGGCCCCTCGTTGCTCGGCAGCACGCGCAACTCCTCGTCCAGCACACCAAGCTGACTGGCTGCCCGCTGCATCTCGCGCTTGGCTACCTCGGCCGGCACGCCTGCCACCACCCCGACCGCCGCCTGACGACGTAGATCGCCCCGCGCATTCAGGTGCAAGGGCTGCCAGGCCGCAACCGGCGCCGTCGACGCCAGCACCTCGCCGCCACCCGCCGGGTAAAAGCCGTGGCGCAGCAACTGGATGTCGAGCGTCACGCCCATGCGCTGCATCAGCGGCTGCCAGCTGCGGATCAGGAAATCCGCCGGCGGCGCCGCCGGGTTGTGCGTCCCGCCGCTGACCCGCAAGGTGCTCGGGCCGTCGGCGAACCACAGCGCCGGCAACACCGTTTGCAGCACCAGCGTGCAACTGCCGGCCGAACCGATGGCATGGCGATAATCGCCGCCACGCACCGGCCCCGGCTTGAAACGCAGACGCTGCGACCCCGCCACAGCGCCCTCCACCTCAGCCCCGCACACCGCCGCCGCTGCCTGCACGGCAGTCAAATGCTGGCGCAACAGCCCCGGCTTCCGGCGCCCGGCGCGAATGCGCTCGATGGCAAAAGGAATGCCGGTAATCATCGACAGGCTCAAGGCCGTCCGCAAAATCTGCCCACCGCCCTCGCCGCGGGAGCCGTCCAGTTCAATCCATTTCATTTTATTTTTCTCTTTGTTCATTTCTTACGACACCGCCAGCACCGTCCGCATCAGGAAGGCGTCGAGTTCGACGGCATCGCCTTCCGGCTTCTTGTAATCGGCATCAACCACGGTGCGCGCCAGTTCGCTTTCGATAAAGGCGTGGATGCGCGGCCAGCGCGGGCTGTATTCGGCCTCGTCGGCGCGCATCTTGATTGCCAATAGCGCGTTGATTTCGTCGAGCAGCGCCGCGTCCGTCACCAGATGTTCGGCCAGATCGGCGAAACGCATCGGCGGTTGGCCGAGGCCGCGTTCGATCCATTGCGCCGCCAGCAGCGGACGCAGCACGTAGAGGTACTTTTTCAGCCGCACGCTGTCGCCCAGCAGGTAGCCGCGAAAGTTGCGGTTCGCCATCGCCAGGTAGTGATAGCGCCCGCGCTTCGGCGAAAACCACTGCGTCGCCATGTCGCGAATGCCTGCGGTCAACGCCGTGTTTTCCCGGTAAACCACCGGCGAATCCAGCCATTCAAGCAGCACCGGATTGGCCCGCCGCAACAGACGCAAAGCCTTGCGCAACTCCCAGCCGCCGACATCCAGCTCGTCGCTGATCGGCAATTCGATCACGTCGCGCTTCGGCTCGACGGCGAGATACCAAGGCAGCCGATGGACGTAGAGAAAACGCACGTCGTAGTCGCTGTCCGGCGAAGCAAAGCCCCAGCCCCGACTGCCTGATTCGCAGGCGTAAAGCACCGTCACGTCATGCGCCGCCTCGATGTCGGCGAGCGCCTGCATGACCCGGCGGCGAACTTCCGAGGCGATGGGGTGGGCGCTGAGTACCTTGCCTGCTTCCATCAATTCAGACATTTCCTATCCTTTCACACACACCACCTGCCGCAAGGTATGCACCACTTCCACCAGCTCGCGCTGGGCGTACATCACGGCGTCGATGTCTTTGTAGGCCATCGGGATTTCGTCGATGACATCACTGTCCTTTCGGCATTCAACGTGGGCGGTAGCCTTGATCTGGTCGTCCACGGTGAAGCAGCGCTTGGCTTCGTTTCGGCTCATGGTGCGGCCGGCGCCGTGGCTGCAGGAACAGAAGGCTTCCTCGTTACCCAGGCCGCGCACGATGTAGCTGCGGGCGCCCATTGACCCCGGAATGATCCCGAGTTCGCCCTTCTTGGCCGACACGGCGCCCTTGCGCGTTACCAGCACTTCGCTACCGAAGTGGGTTTCACGCTGGACGTAGTTGTGGTGACAGTTCACCGCTTCGACGTCGGCCGTGAACGGCTTGGCGATGATCTGACGCGCGGCGGCAACCACGTTCACCATCATCACGTCGCGGTTACGACGGGCGTAATCCTGCGCCCAACCGACGGCTTCGATGTAGTCGGCAAAGTGCTCCGAACCTTCCTCGAAATAGGCGAGATCCTTGTCCGGCAGGTTGGCGATGTGCTGGCGCATATCAGCCTGGGCCAGTTCGATGAAATGGCTACCGATGGCGTTACCCACCCCGCGCGACCCGGAGTGCAGCATGAACCAGACGTGATCGGCCTCGTCCAGGCAGACTTCGATGAAGTGGTTACCGGTTCCCAGCGTTCCCAGATGCTTGTGGTTGTTGGTGTTCTTCAGGCGCGGGTACTTTTCGGTGATGCGCGCGAAACCCGGCAGCAAGGCCGACCACATGGCGTCGACGGCATCCGGCGGGTTTTCCCAGGAACCTTTATCGCGGCGACCGCGAGTCATCGTTCGCCCGTGCGGCACCGCCGCCTCGATGGCCGAACGCAGGCCGTGCAGGTGGTCCGGCAGGTCGGCGGCGGTCAGCGTGGTGCGCGCCGCCATCATTCCGCAGCCGATATCGACACCGACTGCCGCCGGGATGATCGCCCCCAGCGTCGGGATCACGCTACCGATGGTCGAACCCTTACCGAGATGCACGTCCGGCATCACCGCCAAGTGACGGAAGATGAAAGGCATCTTCGCCGTGTTCATCAACTGCTTGCGGGCGTCGTCCTCGACCGGCACGCCTTCGGTCCACATCTTGATCGACTTGCCGTCGGTCACGTCTTGTACTTGGTACGTCATGTTTCTTTCCTTTCCACCCGAAGCACGATGGTAACGGCTTCGGGAACATTCCTATTTCATTTAATTGGTGGACACGGCGGGACTCGAACCCGCAGTAAGCCGCCATCGGGCATTACTCCGATGTGCGGGGAAGCTTTAAACGCGCATCATCCCAAGAACCTTACGCAGACCCCGGGACTGCATCCTCAAATACCGCTCCCCGCTGAAGCTTTCGGTTTTACCCTTCACCGGTCTCGTCACTCGTTTACCGGCCGCTCGCCGTTTCGCGTTCGTGCCCTTGTTCTTTCCCAAGCCCAAATCCCACGGTCAACCGGAAATTTCGGCCAAATTTGAAATGCCTACTTCGCCAGCGTCACCAGCCCGTTCAACACCTGATCCAGGCCGCCGAAAACCGAGATGCGGTCGATGCGTTCGGCCACCCGCTCCAGGGTTTCCAGTTCCTTCAAACGCAAGGCGACCGGGTTGTCTTCCATGACCTTGGCGGTGTTGAGCAGCGAACGGGTCGCCGCCGTTTCTTCGCGCCGGCGGATCACGTTGGCTTCGGCCGCTTTGCCTGCTTCGACGACCTGCGCCAGGATGGCTTTCATCTCGCCCGGCAGCACGATGTCCTTGACGCCGACACCGCCGATTTCGAGGCCGAACCCAGCCAGCTTCTTGGCGACATGCTCGCTCACCACCTCGTCGATCAACTGCTTGTTTTCCAGCAGTTCGTCCAGGTTGCGCGTACCGACCGCCGCCCGCAGGCCGAATTGCAGCTCGCGGTAGAGGTGTTCGGCCGGCTTGGCCAGCTTGGCGAAGGCCGTGCTCACGTCGTCGAAACGCCAGGTCGCGGCGAGGTTGAGACGCAGTCCGACCTTGTCGCGGGTGAGGATTTCCTGCCCCGTCACTTCCATGGTCTGCCAGCGCATATCGACCAACTCCACTTGCAGATCACGGTTGAAGCGCCAGTAGGCAGTCATGCCGGGCGGCAGCAAAGGTTGTTGCACACCGTCGATGCGCAGCAGGCCAACATGCGCCGCTGGCACCTGCACGACAAAAACGCCATTCAGCCCCAATACCGGGCGACCGCGCAGCGACGGTTGCAACAGGCGTTTCACCATCTCCACCGGTAAGGCGGCACCGGCGCGCAGATCAAGCTTTTCCAGCCGCTGCGCGACCAGACCACGCCAGAAAAAGCGGCGCGCCGCTGGCGGCAGCACTTCGACCAGCACATCGTTTTCATAGCGCAACCCGACTTCGTCCTCGCTCAACTCCATACAAACGAAATGGCGTTCGGCTTCGGCCGGCTCGTTCTGACGCAGGTAATCGACGAGTTCGGTATCGAGCATCGGCGTATCGGTGTGCCACACGGTCAGCGACAACTCGTTGAACGGGTCGAACAGATAGTGGCGGCCCGGATTGAGGATGCGCTGGAAATCGCCGTTGCGCAGCAGGGCGGCCCGTTCATTCTTCTTCACGATAAAACGCTTCAACATTTTTCTTCTCCCTCTTCGTCTTCAAACTTCGTCAAATGCTGCCGGCTCACGCCGGTCCGGCGGGCGCTCCGGTTGGCTCCTGCGGGGGAGCATCCGGTGCGGGCGACCGGGGCTGGCAGCGGCTCCGGCGAAATCACCCAAGCCACGCGGCCCCTGCCGCCCGACACCGAACGCCCTGCCGCACAAGCGGACCGAAGCGTCGTGCCGGACCGGCGGCGGGTGCTTGCGCATGCCGCAGCCGGCGGGTACTGCTCTAGGCACTGTCGTTGAAGGACAGTGTTGGAGCGGGAGTCGAACCCGCGACAGACCGTTGATGAGACGGTTGCTCTACCCGACTGAGCTATCCAGTGGTGGGATGACCGGGAATCGAACCCGAGCGAGCCACCAGGCACCCCAATATCGCTTTCCCGCGACGGCGGCATACGGCGGAATGACAGGACACTTCCCGATCCCACCGCACCGGCGGGGTCTTACCCCCTAGCCCGTCGGCCTTGCCGCAAGTCGGCGATGGGTTTCCTATTGCGAGAGGCGTGCCAGGGCCATGAAAATGATGTAAGCCATTGAATTAACGCAAGTCGATAAAATTCGCCGATATCCTCAACTGGGATATTGCGATTTCTTGTTATAGTTATTTATAAATTTTTCTAGTCATCAGCCATTTCCACGACCATTAGAAATTGACCATTTTTCCCGGTTGACCGTAAGAGTCCGCTCCCCATGAAAAAAACCGTCGTCATCGGCTTTCTCGGCACCCAGCTTGACTACACCGGCAAGGGCAGCCCGCGCTGGGACAAGTGGCGACCGACCATCGCCCTGTGCCAGCAGGAAGACATGGTCGTGCATCGTCTGGAAGTCATTCACGACGTGCGCAGCCGCGGCCTGGCCGAGCGCGTCGGTAACGACATCGCCCGCATTTCACCGGAAACCGAGTTCAAGCGCGTGGAAATGGAACTGCGCGACCCGTGGGATTTCGAGGAGGTCTACACCGCCCTGCACGACCTGGCGCGCAGCTACCCCTTCGACACGGAAAACGAGGATTACCTCATCCACATCACCACCGGCACGCACGTCGCGCAGATTTGCTGGTTCCTGCTTGCCGAGGCCCGTTACCTGCCGGCCCGCCTGTTGCAGACCTCGCCGCCACGCAAGAAGGAAATCGCCAACAGCGTCGGCAGCTACGAGATCATCGACCTCGACCTGTCGCGCTACGACCGCATCGCCCAGCGTTTCGCCCGCGAACGCGACGACAGTCTGTCCTTCCTCAAATCCGGCATCGCCACGCGCAACCCGGATTTCAACCAGATGATCGAGCAGATCGAAAAAGTCGCCGGCCGCTCACGCGCCCCCATGCTGCTGGTCGGCCCGACCGGCGCCGGCAAGTCCTTTCTGGCCCGCCGCGTTTTTGAACTGAAGCGTCAGCGCCAGCAACTGAAAGGCCGTTTCATCGAGGTCAATTGCGCCACGCTGCGCGGCGACTCGGCGATGTCCACGCTCTTCGGCCACAGCAAGGGCGCCTTCACTGGCGCCCAGCAGGAAAGGCCGGGCCTCCTGCGCTCCGCCGACGGCGGCCTGCTTTTTCTTGATGAAATCGGCGAACTCGGCCTCGACGAACAGGCCATGCTGCTCAAAGCCATCGAGGAAAAACGTTTCTTCCCCTTCGGCAGCGACCAGGAAGCGAGCAGCGACTTCCAGCTCATCGCCGGCACCCACCGCGACCTGCGCCAGTGGGTGCGGCAAGGCAAATTCCGCGAAGACCTCTACGCCCGCATCAACCTGTGGACCTTCGACCTGCCCGGCCTCGCCGGCCGCCCGGAGGACATCGAGCCCAACCTCGACTACGAACTGGAACGTTTCGCCGCCGAACACGGCCAGCAGGTACGCTTCAACGTCGAAGCCCGGCGCCGCTATCTCGCCTTTGCCACCTCGAACGAGGCCCGCTGGCGCGGCAACTTCCGCGAACTCGGCGCCTCCCTCACCCGCCTGGCCACCCTCGCCACCGCCGGACGCATCACCGAAGCCGACGTCAGCGACGAAATCGCCAGCCTCACCGTCACCTGGTCCGACGAACCAACGCTCGACACCTGCGCCCAGGTACTCGGCGGCGAAGCGGACAAGCTCGACCTCTTCGACCGCAGCCAGCTCAACGCCGTCATCGCCGTCTGCCGCGCCAGCCCCAGCCTGTCCGAAGCCGGTCGGCGCCTTTTTGCCGTTTCCCGCGCCGAAAAGAAGCAGAGCAACGACGCCGACCGCCTGCGCAAATACCTGGCACGCTTCGACCTGAGTTTCGAATCCACCCGCCGCACCCAAAGCACCTCATGAAAATACAGCTCGCCCCGGTCAAATCCATTTCCACCACCTTTCTCGGCTGGGTCATCCCGGCATGGTGGCCTTGGGTCTTCGTGCTCAGCGGACTGGATGTTTTCTGGTTCACGCATCTCGAGCTGGTCGACAGCCTGCTCAATGAATGGGCCGCTGAGTTCATCCCGGCCTTGCCGCTTCCGGGCAAATCGGAAATCAGCTTTCTGCCCTTCATGTTCGGCGCCGGCTGCCTGATGCTGCTTTTCTTCACGCTGCTCGCCACCCGCCGCACACCACCGCCCGAAACCGCCATTTTTCCGGACAGACTGGAACTGTTCGATGGAAAGACGCGGCGCACCGTTTATTGGCGTGACATCGTCGTCCAGGATCAGAAAGAGCTGGATGTCTGGTCGGAAACCATCGGCACCGGCAGAGGTTCGCACTCCGTCATCCGCATGGACGTGCGCCACGGACAGCAACGCGTTCCCCAGCGCCTCTACTACCACCTCAACCCGGCAGGCCGCGTTGCCCCCGGCTTTCGCAACAAGGCCGCGCTCAAGCGCGCATGGCTGCTCGCCCTGCTGCGCGCCCGCCCCGAACTGCGGGTCGATCTCGGCATCTATGCCTCGTGCAACATCAGCCCGGCAACGCTCGAATATTCGCTGCGCAATACGCTGATGCTGTGGGCTGGCGGGGCCATTGTCCTGCTGACCTTTGCCGCGACCGCCTATGCCCTTGCCGACTTCCTGAGCGCCCTGAGCGTTTGGCGTTTCTTGGCGGCGATCCTCGCCTGCATCGCCGCCAGCATCCTGGTCCTGATCGTGCTCGACAAGGCGGTCGGTGAATACCTCTTCATCCTGCCCGAATCGCCAGCCGTCCGCGCCGCCCGTCGCCGCCTGCTCGGGCCCGACACCCCGAAGCCACCGTTAGCCTCAGCCTATCCGCTGGTCGATCCCGACGAGCCCGGTTCGGCCGCCATGACTCCCCGACAACAGCGGCACGAAGAACTGATCGCCAACGCAGCGATACCCGCCGCTTACCCCTGGGACGAGCTGGATGGCGACGACTGGTACCTGCTACTCGACAAACGCCCCGATTTCGCGCCGCACTGCCGCTGGCAATTGCTCGACGGCGAAGCCTGGGCGATGCTGCTTCCCGAGCACCCCGAGTGGGCCGAACACTGCGACTGGCGCAAACTCGAAACCGGCGACTGGGCCGACCTCATTGCAGCTGCACCACAATTCGACGCGACCTGTTTCCAGCACATTAGCTGGAATGATTTCGACGGCACCGACTGGGCCGGATTGCTCGCCAGCCGCCCGGCCCTGCTCCCGCATTGCAATCTCAGGCTGCTCGACGCCGACAACTGGTCTTACCTGCTGCTGTTTCAGCCCGACCTGGCCCAACACTGCCCGCTCAAACCCCTGCCGAAGGGCGCCGCCTGACGCCTTCACCCCCCGGCCGGGCTGGATAGCGGAATTACGCTAGGGCGCGAACGCCTACTTCGGCATGCGCTCGAAGCAGGCCAGCCCCTCCGGAATCCGGTGGAAGGGCTGCTGGTCAATCGTGAAAATGGCAACCTTCGGATCGAACAGCGTCGGCTCATCCATGGTCCCGACCTTTACCGCCATCAGCCCGCCGGGGATTTCCGTGCCGATTGCCGTGCCGCAGTTCGGACAAAACCGGCGCGTCACCGCATTGGGCACATCGCTGCGCGTAAACGAGGCCGGGCTACCCTTGGTGTAAGCAAAACCGCTCAACGGAATGGCAACAAACGTATTCGGCTCGCCCCCCGTGATGTATTGACACTCACGACAGTGACACTGCCCCTCCAGGATCGGCTCACCTTCAGCCCGGTAACGCACGCTGCCGCAGTAACAACCACCTTCAAAATTCATGATGTCTCCTTTTTTATGAAGCGAAAAAGCCACCCTGTATTGGCGGTCGCTGCCAAATAGCCCAAGACCCATCGTGGCAATTCCGGAGGAGCCATTATTACCCCGAATCCGGCTGAATTTTTCGACCTAAACCATTGTTTAGTGGCCTTCAACCGGAATGCCACGGTCAACCGGAAAAAACGGCCAAAATTGAATTTTCCTCGGCGCAAACAACAAAAAAGCCAACCGGCTTCGGTTGGCTTTTTCTTTTGCAGATCAACGACCTGCCTGAATTCGATGTGGAGCGGGCGATGGGAATCGAACCCACGGCTCTAGCTTGGGAAGCTAGGGTATTACCATTATACGACGCCCGCTCTGGACGGCAGGCCGCCATTCTATGCGCAGAAGGCGGCCGGTTCAATGTTCCTGTGCGGAGTCGGCCCGGTTGCTCAGGCGGTCACTGAGAGCAGCGTGGCAATCCCGCTGTTTTCCTGATCCTGGCCGGCACCGTAGGCGTGCATCAGTTGCATGATTTTCATCATCACCTCGGCATCGCTGTTGTTTGCCGTGGTCTTCGCGGTGGCTGTGCCGGTATCGGAGGCGGAGGTCGACTCGGTTGATTTATCGTAGGCCATGGCTTCCTTGAAACTGACCTTGCCGTCGCCATCGGTATCCGCTGCCTCGAAATTGTTGACGATCTTGTTGAGCAGCTCGGACCGCTTGGTATCGCTGCTGTCGACCGACTCGAGCTGGCTGGTCAGTTCTTCCTTGGTGAAGCCGGCGTCGTCGGCTGGGGGCGGGGGTGGCATGCCGCCGGGGCCTTGCATCGGGCCGCCGAACTGGCTGCTGACCGACTCCTGCAGCTTGGCGAGGACGCTGGCGAACTCGTCCTTGGTAACCTTGCCGTCGCTGTTGCTATCGAGCGCCGTGAAGACGTCATCGGCGCTCGTGCTGCTGGTGCTTTGACTGGCGTTGGTGGTGATCTGGCTGAAGGCCGCGGCGAGATCGCTTTTTTCGAGATAGCCCTGGCTCTTGGTGTCCAGCTTTGAGAACAGCATGCTTGCCATTTGGGATGCCTGGTTGATTCCGCTCAACATGATTCGCTCCTTGGATGAAATTGACGGGATGCCTGACCCTTGGCCAGGTAGCTTCTACTTGTGCAATTTATCGGCCGGAATCGGGTGGTTTTGACGGCGCTTTCGGTTAATCCGGGTAAAAGAATGTTAAGAAACGCCGCTTCCGAGCCGGTTTTGTTGGAAAAACACCGGAAAAACCGGAAATTTATCGGCGATTAGCGGCAAAAGCCGCTCTCCGGCAAAATTTGCCGATCGTTACCCGACTTGATCAATCGGACATGAGGTAAATCTCTGTAAATCAGCCGCCCGCAATAGCCGCCCTTGGCTATGATCCAACTGGATAATTTTGTGGGTGAAAAACCGATGGCGGCAGTTTTGCTGGTGGACGACGATGTTGAACTGGCCGAGATGCTGGGCGACTATCTGGCCCAGGAAGGCTTTGTGGTGACCACCCTGCACGATGGCCTGAGCGGCGTCGAGGCGGCGCTTTCCGGGCACTACGCCATTGCCGTGCTCGATGTGATGATGCCGGGCCTCTCCGGCGTCGAGGTGTTGCGCCGGATCCGGGCGGCCAGCGCGATGCCGGTGCTCATGCTGACGGCCAAGGGTGACGACATGGATCGCATTGTCGGCCTTGAGCTGGGGGCTGACGATTACGTTCCCAAGCCCTGCCAACCACGCGAACTGGCTGCCCGCCTGCGCGCCATCCTGCGCCGCTCGGCGCCCTCGGCCGAACCGAGCAGCGCCCCGCTGGTGGTTGGCGACCTGTGCATACGGCCGGAACAGCGTCTGGCCGAATGGGCCGGGGCGACCGTGGACCTGACCAGCACGGAATTCAATCTGCTCGAAGTGCTGGCCCGCAATGCCGGCCGGCCGGTCAGCAAGAGCGATCTGTCGGAGCAGGCGCTGGGCCGGCCGCTGGTCCGTTTCGACCGGAGCATCGATGTCCATCTTTCGAGCATTCGCCACAAGCTGGGCACGCTGCCCGATGGGCGCTCATGCATCCAGACGGTCTACCGTCAGGGTTACCAGTTGATCCGGTCCTGACATGGGACGCCTGTTCTGGAAGCTGTTTTTGTTCATCTGGCTCGGTCAGGTGGCGGCCGTCGTCGGCACCGGCACGTTTTTCTGGTTTGAGCACCAACCCTTGCCCATAATGGCCGATCGGCCGCCTCCCCCGCCGCAGTTTGGCGAGCACCGGCCGCCGCCGGAGTTCGAGCGCAGCGGACCGCACCGCCATCCACTGCCCCCCGACGGAGAACCACCGGGCGGCCCGCTGCCGATCTTTCCGTTGATCGCCGCCCTGATCGCCAGCCTGCTCTGCGCGGCCGCCGTGGCGTGGTATTTCGCCAAGCCGATTCGCCATCTGCGCAACGCCTTTGCCACGGCGGCTGAAGGCAATCTCGATAACCGTGTGGGCAGCGCCATGGGCGGGCGGCGCGATGAACTGGCCGATCTGGGCCAGGATTTCGACCGCATGACCGAGCGCCTTCAGGCTTTGATGAACGGCCAGAAACGTCTGCTGCATGATGTTTCGCACGAAATGCGCTCGCCGCTGGCCCGCCTGCAGGCGGCCATTGGCCTGGCCCGGCAGCAGCCCGGGCGGCTTGAGGATTCGCTGGCGCGCATCGAGCACGAGGGCGAACGCATGAACGGGCTGATCGGCGAACTGCTGACGCTCTCGCGTCTGGAGGCTGGCGTTTCCGGTCCGCTGGAAAAGGTCGATCTCGGCGAGCTGCTCACCGGGATAGTCGAGGATGCGCGCTTTGAGGGCGCGGCCGAGCAGGTTGGCGTCGACTTCGCGGCCGCGCCGGGGCTTTTCGTGCAGGCCAATCCGGAGTTGCTGCATCGGGCCATCGAAAACGTGGTGCGCAACGGTCTGCGTTTTTCGCCGGCCGCAACGAGCTTGCTGATCGAGGCCAAACCTGAAGCAGACGGAATGATCAAGCTGCGCATTGCCGATCAGGGTGTCGGCGTGCCGGAAGCCGAACTGGAGGCAATTTTCACGCCCTTCCATCGCGGGCAGAATCTGGCGACGGGTGACGGCTACGGGCTTGGGCTGGCGATTGCCCGGCAGGTGATTGCTACGGTCAACGGGAAAATTACCGCAAAAATGAAATCAGACGGCGGTCCCGGCCTGCTCGTCGAAATCGTCTTGCCGGCGGCCGATTGAAGCCGGCGTCGGCCGTGCGCGACTCAGGCCTGTTCGGCCAATTCCCGGTAGCGGCCGGCGTGGAACAGCAGCGGCGCGAGGTCCGGCGTTTCGTTGAAACGCTCGACGCTGCCCACGAAAATGGTGTGATCGCCGGCGGCGTGTTCGGTGACATTGGCCACTTCAAAGCTTGCGCAGCAACCCGGGAAGACCGGGGCGCCGCCGACGCCGGGCTGCCACGGCAGGCCGGCAAAGCGGTCGGCCGGCCAGGTGGCAAAACGATTCGACAGATCCTGCTGGTCGGCCGCCAGCACATTGATGGCGTGGTGGCTGGCCTGGCGGAAGGCGGCCAAGTTGTGCGACTTGTTGTCGAGGCACCAGAGCACAAGCGCCGGCTCGAGCGAGACGGCAGCGAAGGAATTGACCGTCAGGCCGATCGGGTGGCCGTCCGGGTCGATGGCCGTGACGATGGTAACGCCGGTGGCATAGCGGCCGAGGGCGTTGCGCAGGGCGCGACTGTCGTTTTGCGGTTGGGTCATCGGGCGGGGCCGGTAGGCCGGAGGAAAAAGAGGCCGTATTATCCGTGCTCCCGCAGCCCGCGTCGAGGCAGAATTTGGCCGCCCAAAACCGTTTTACCGAAGACCTGATCGCGCAGCAGACTCAGGTCAGCACCGTGATCCCTTATTACGCCCGATTTCTGGCCCGTTTTCCCGATGTGCAGGCGCTTGCCGCGGCGCCGATCGATGCCGTCATCGAGCACTGGGCGGGCCTCGGCTATTACGCCCGGGCGCGCAACCTGCATCGTTGCGCCCAGCAGATTGCTACGGTCCACGCCGGAAAATTCCCGAAAACCGAAGCGCAACTGGCGGATTTGCCAGGCATCGGCCGGTCGACCGCGGCGGCCATTGCCGCCTTCGCCTTCGGGCGCCGGGCGGCAATTCTCGACGGCAACGTCAAACGCGTGCTGTGCCGGCAATTCGGTGTGGACGGTTTTCCCGGCACCAAGGCCGTGCATGATCGCCTTTGGGACTTGGCGGAAAGCCTGCTGCCCCAAAACAACATCGAGGTTTACACGCAGGGGCTGATGGATTTGGGCGCCACGCTATGCACGCGCAGCCGGCCGCGCTGTAGCGATTGCCCGGTAGCGGCCGGCTGCATCGCCAAACGCGACGACCGGCAGGGCGAATTGCCTACGGCCAAACCACGGGCGGCCGTGCCGGAACGCAGTTCGACCTTCGTTCTGCTCACCGACGGCCAGCGCCTGCTGCTCGAACGGCGCCCGCCCTCCGGCTTGTGGGGTGGCTTGCTGGTGCCGCCGGAGGGCGAGCCGGAGACGGTGGCGGCCCGCTTCGGGCTGGCTTTGGGCGATATGACGAAGTTGCCGCCGTTCAAGCATGTCTTCACCCATTTCCGGCTGACCCTGGCGCCGGTGCTGTGCCGGATCGACAGGCAGTTTCAGGCGGCCGAAGCCGGGCTGGAATGGGTGGACATCGGGCGCGCGGCCGATGCCGGCGTACCGGCGCCGATCAAGAAACTGATCAGGCAGGTTGCCAGCGCAGCGGGCTGATGCCCCAACGCTGGAAGGTTTCAGCCTGGACGATCTGGCCGTAATGGTTGCCGATCTTGCGTGACAGGTCGACGCTGACCGGTGTTGCGACATATTGCTGCCGGCCGGTGTGGTAGATGACGCGCACGGTAGGCGTCAGCATGTTGTCGGCGTGCAGTGACTCGACGACGGCGAGATGCCCGCTTTCGAGCAGAACCAGCGTGCCGACCGGATAGATGCCGACGGTCTTGACGAAGGCGGCCACGAGCGCCGGATCGTACTGAAATCCGGCCTCGTCGTAGAGCTGGCGCAGCGTGTGCGACGGTGACATGGCGGCCCGATAGGGGCGGTCCGAGGTCATCGCGTCGTAGGTGTCGACGATGGCGGCCATGCGCCCGGCCAGGGAAATTTCGTCGCCGGCCATGCGGTACGGGTAGCCGCAGCCGTTGTAGCGCTCGTGGTGTTCGAGGACCACCGCCACCGAGGTCTCCGACAGCCGCGACGTGGCATCGAGGACCGCCAGGCCTTCTTCGACATGGCTTTGGACGACGGCGTATTCGCTCTGGGACAGCGTGCCCTGCTTGGCGGTCAGGCGCGCATCGAGCGAGGCGTGGCCGATGTCCTTGACCATGGTGCCGAGCGCCAGTTTTTCGATTTCCGGCTCGGGCAGGCCTTGATGCCGGCCGAAGGCGATGATCAGCGCCGCCGTCGCCACGGCGTGTTCGGTGGCGTAGGCGTCCATGCTCTTGAGACGGGCCAGCGGGACGAGGGCGTCGGGGTTGCGGATGACCGAGGCGATCATCTTGCTGACAATCGGCTCGAGGTAGGCGGCATCGACATGGTTGCCGGCCTTGGCCGAAAGCATGAGGCCGCTCACCGTGTTGCTGGCTTCGTGCAGCAGGCGGCCGGCCCGCCGCCTTTCTTCGCCGAGCGAAACCGTGCGCGGCGTAGCGGCGCGTATTTCAGCCAGCGATTTGAGCTTTTGCTCGATCTGGTTGATGCGCGCCATCGGCGTCGGTGGCAGGTCGATGCCGCGCGCCGTATCGATGCTGATTTCGCTGATCCCCTGTTCCTTGACCTTGGCCACATGCGCCTCGTCACGGACGAGGAATTTGGACTGCCAGAGGGAATGATCGAACCAGCGCTTGTGGAGGTCCACGACATACATGCCGGGCAGCAGCTGGTCGATGGAAATCTTGCGGATCATGCCGGCGCTTGGGCTTATTTCGCCTCGGCCGCCTGGGCGGCGCGCTGCTCGGCTTCGCGCTTTTTCCGGGCGACGCGGGCAGCGTGCTCGACCTGCTTCTTGCGCAATTTTTCGGCCTGGGCGGCCTTGCGCTTTTCCCCTTCGGCAGCCTTGGCAGCCTTCGCCGCTTGCGTCGCCGCCACCCTTTCCTCGGCCGCCCGCCGGGCATTCATCGACTCGGCCTGGCGCAACTCCAGCGCGGCGGCCCGTTTCGGCGCCTCTTCGGCGCTTAGCCTGGCTCGTTCACGGGCCTGTTCCTGCTTGACTTCGCGCACCATGGCCTTGCCTTCGTTTTCCAGCCGGCGGGACTGCCGCGTCGTCTCGAGATGCTCACGGGCGGCGGCATTACGGCAATCGTTGATGAAAAACGTGGTCGCGCATTCGGCATTTTTCCCGGCCAGCACCTTGTCGGCGGCCTCCTGCCGGGCCCGACCTTCGGCTTGCAGGGCCGACGCCTTGTCGAGGCGCATCTGCCAGGCTGCCTGCTGGTCGGCATTCGCCGCGCCATCGGCCGCCGATGCGGCAAAGGGCGCAATGAGCAGGGCGATCAGGCCGGCAACAACAGGTAGGGATCGATTTTCCATTTTCGTAACTCTCAAAGCGGGCAACCCGGCCCGGCGACGCCCTGGCACTTGCCTGCGAGCCGGCGACAATCGAGGTCATGAATGAACATGCCCGGTGCGAACAGGTCGGTGCGGATCTGCGTGATCATGCGGTGATTCTAGCAGGCCGCCGCGAATCCGAGCCAAACTGCCTCAATGACGCGGCAAGCCTTTGTAATGTTTCAAAATTCGAGCATTTTTCCGGTTGACCGTGGAAGTCGGAAAATGCGCCGGAAAATCGGCATCCGGCACCCGCCTCGCTATAATCAGCCCCCTCATGATCGCCCTCCGCCAAGTCACCTTCGCCCGCGCCGGCAAACCGCTCGTGCTGCTCGCCAACGAACTGCACGCCGAATCCGGCAACGTCGAAATCCCGGCCAGCTGGCACATCGCCCGCGTTGCCCAGGAAACCCCGGCCCTACCCGACGCTGCCATCGATTTCGTCCTCGACGGCGACGTCGAACTACGCCGCATCGAGCGCGAACTGGTCGACGCCGAAGCCAGCGGCGACGGCGTCGCCATCGGCCATCTGCACGCCCGCTACGCCGACATCGGCGGCTACTCGGCCAAGGCGCGCGTCGCCGAAGTGCTGCATGGCCTCGGCTTCACCGATGCCGATTTTCAGCGCTCGGTGTCCGAATTCTCCGGTGGCTGGCGCGTCCGCCTCAACCTCGCCCGCGCCCTGTCGTGTCGCGCCGACCTCCTGCTGCTCGACGAACCGACCAACCACCTCGACCTCGACGCCGTCTTCTGGCTCGAAAACTGGCTCAAGAACACGCCGGCGACGCTGCTTCTCATTTCCCACGACCGCGACTTCCTCGACGCCGTGGTCGGCCAGATCATCGCCATTGACCTCCAGCGCCTGACCCTGACCAGCGGCGGCTATTCAGACTACGAACGGGCCCGCGCTGCCCGCCTGGCCACCCAGCAATCCGCCTTCGAAGCCCAGCAACGCGAAATCGCCCATCTGTCGAGCTTCATCGAACGCTTCAAGGCCAAGGCCACCAAGGCCCGCCAGGCGCAAAGCCGGATCAAGACGCTCGAACGCATGGAAATGGTCGCCGCCGCCCACGTCGACTCGCCCTTCCACTTCGCCTTCCGCCAGCCGACCGCCCTGCCCGATCCGCTGCTGACCATCGAAAAAGCCTCGGCCGGCTATGCCGACCACAAGATCATCGATCACGTCACGCTGACCCTGCGTCCCGGTTGCCGCATCGGCCTGCTCGGCCGCAACGGTGCCGGCAAGTCGACGCTGATCAAGCTGCTGGCCAATTCCATCCCCCAGCAAGGCGGTGAGCGCAAGGAAGCCAAGGCGCTCAACATCGGCTACTTCGCCCAGCACCAGCTCGAACAGCTGCGTCCCGACGAATCGCCGCTGCAACACCTCGTCCGTCTCGACCCGACGGCCACCGAGCAGGAGCTGCGCGACTACATCGGCGGCTTCGACTTCCGCGGCGACATGGCGACGCGCGCCATCGCGCCCTTCTCCGGCGGCGAAAAATCCCGTCTGGCCCTGGCCCTGCTCATTCGCACCAAGCCCAACCTGCTACTGCTCGACGAGCCGACCAACCACCTCGACCTCGAAATGCGCGAAGCCCTGACCTTCGCCATGCAGGATTTCGAAGGCGGCGTCGTCTTCGTCTCGCACGACCGCCACCTGCTGCGCACCTGCGCCGACGAACTGCTACTCGTCGCCGATGGCAAGGTCAGCGAATTCGACGGCGACCTCGACGACTATGCCGCCTGGCTGGCCGCCCAGCGCTCTGCCGAAAAGGCGCCGGAGCCGGATGTCGCCGCCGAAAAAACCGAGCGCCTGGCCCAGCGCGCCGATGCCAAGGCCAACCGCCAGGCCGTGCTCGCCCAGCGCCGGCCGCTGGTCAAGGAGATCGAGCAGCTCGAGCGCAAGCTGGCCAAGTGGAACGAGGAAAAGGCGGCGTTGGATGCGCAGTTCGCCGATCCGGCGTTCTATGCCACGGTCGACCGGCAAAAAAGCGAGGAAATGCACAAGCAGGCCGGCCTGCTCGGCGAACAGATCGACGCCGCCGAAATGCGCTGGCTGGAAGTGCACGAGGCGCTCGAAGCCCTGCCGGCCATCGACTGAGCGACAAACGGCAAACCAGCCGGGCTGTGTTATCTTTTCGTGAATCGACGAGGCCGATGAGCCTCTTTTTCATTCCAAGGAGGCTGATTTGAATCGCAAACAACAGGGATTTATCAACTTTGGCACCATGACCCTGCTCGTCGGTGGTCTGGCGCTCATCGGCCTGCTCTTCTATAGCGCCCAGTCGGGACACGAACTACCGCTGTGGCCGGCCGTCGTCGTCATCCTGGTCAATGTCGTCGCGGCCGGCAAGATCCTGCTCAACGCCAAAAAAGCCAAAAGCCTGGCCGCCAAGTCGGCCGAGCAGCCGACCAAGCGATGATCCGACGCGCCGTAGTCGCCGCGCTGGCCGGCCTGACCCTGCTCGCCGGCTGCGACAAGGGCAAGAGCGACCCCGACCCTTTTGCCCTGCTTGAAGGCGAAGGCATTTACAAGGCCGAATGCGCCAGCTGCCATGGCGCCGCATTCGAAGGCCAGGCCGACTGGCGCATCCGCCGGCCGGACGGCAAATTGCCGGCGCCGCCCCATGACGCCAGCGGCCACACCTGGCATCACCCGATGGCGCAACTGTTCGCCATGGTCAAATTCGGCATGGTCCCGCCCAACGCGCCGGAGGGCTACGTCTCCGACATGCCGGCCTTTGCCGGCAAGCTGACCGACAAGCAGATCCACAACGTGCTGGCCTACATCGAAAGCAAATGGCCGGCCGAAATTCACGCCCGTCGGGCCGAGCGTTTTCCGCCGCAGTAATCCCACGGTCAACCCGAAAAAGCGCCCAAAAACAAAGCCTGCATCGGGTAAAATCGCGGTTTTTCCGAACTCGCCGCTGGAGCCCAACCGTGCAAATCGTCTGCCTAGACCTCGAAGGGGTCCTCGTCCCCGAAATCTGGATCGAATTCTCCAAGCGCACGGGCATCCCCGAGCTCATGCGCACGACGCGCGACGAGCCGGATTACGACAAGCTCATGACCTACCGCCTGGACATCCTGCGCCAGCACAAGCTCGGCCTGCCGGACATCCAGAAGGTGATCGGCGAAATGGGCCCGATGCCCGGCGCCCGCGCCTTCCTCGACAAGCTGCCTTCTACGAATTCGCCCACCCGCTGATGCGCCAGCTCGGCTGGCCGACGCTGTTCTGCCACTCGCTCGAAGACGACGCCGAAGGCATGCTGGTCGATTACCACCTGCGCATGCCGGACCAGAAGCGCGAGGCGGTCAAGCGCTTCAAGGAACTGAACTTCAAGATCGTCGCCGCCGGCGACTCGTACAACGACACGGCGATGCTCGGCGAAGCCCACGGCGGCATCCTGTTCCACCCGCCGGAAAACGTCATCCGCGAATTCCCGCAGTATCCGGTCGTCCTCAATTACGACGACCTGCGCAGCGAGATCGACAAAGCATTCGCCAAGGCTGCCTGAGTCACCGGCCATGCATAGCGACCGTTTCTACACGCTGTCCGCCTCCTGTCCCGATCAGGTTGGCATTATCGCCAGGGTTTCCGGCTTCATCGCCGGCAATGGCGGCTGGATACTCGAATCGAGTTTCCATTCGGACGTGCTGACCAGTCGCTATTTCATGCGCATCGAGATCAAGGCCAGTTCGCTGCCTTTCCTGCTCGCCGAGTTTCGCGAACGCTTCCGCACCGAGGTTGCCGAGCCGCTGGACATGACCTGGCAGATCAACGACAGCGCCGTGAAGAAACGCGTCGTCGTCATGGTTTCCAAGCAGGAACATTGCCTCTACGACCTGCTGGCGCGCTGGCAGGCCAAGGAACTCGACATCGAGATTCCCTGCGTCATTTCCAACCACGACACCTTCCGCGGTTTCGTCGAATGGCACGGCATCCCGTTCCATCACTTGCCGGTAACGCCCGACAACAAGGCCGCCGCCTACGCCGAAATCCAGCGCATTTTCGACGACGTGCGCGGCGACACGATGGTCCTCGCCCGCTACATGCAGGTGCTGTCGCCGGACCTGTGCGCGGCGCTGGCCGGCAAGATCATCAACATCCACCACAGCTTCCTGCCCAGCTTCGCCGGTGCCAAGCCTTACCACCAGGCCTACACGCGCGGCGTCAAGCTGATCGGCGCGACCTGCCACTTCGTGACCGCCGAGCTGGATGCCGGCCCGATCATCGAACAGGACGTCATCCGCATCGACCATTCCGATTCGCCGGAAGACATGGTGCGCTACGGCAAGGACATCGAGAAGACCGTACTCGCCCGCGGCCTGCGCTACCACCTCGAAGATCGCGTGCTGGTGCATGGCAACAAGACCGTCGTTTTCCGGTAAGCCATGCTGATCCGCCGCGCCGATTCGCTGCTGCTCGTCGTCGATATCCAGCAAAAGCTGGCGCCGGCCATTCATGACAGCGAACGGGTCACGGCCAATTCGGTTCGCCTGCTCGAAGGGGCACGCCAACTCGGCGTGCCGGCTTTCGTTTCCGAGCAATACGTCAAGGGGTTGGGGGCCAGCCTCGAGGCTATCCGCACTGCTGCGGTCGACGCCCGTTTTTTCGAAAAAACGCATTTTTCCTGCGCCGCCGAACCCGGCGTCATCGATCTGCTGCGCGCCGCCAAGCGGCCGCAAGTCCTGCTGACCGGCACGGAAACCCACGTTTGCGTGCTGCAGACCGCTTTCGGTCTGCAGGCTGCCGGTTTCGAGGTCTACCTCGTCGCCGATGCCGCCTCGTCGCGGACACCGGAAAACCACAACGCCGCCATCGAGCGCCTGCGGGCCGGCGGCGTGCAAATCGTCACCAGCGAAATGGTCCTCTTCGAGTGGCTGCATCAGGCCGGCACCGCTGACTTCCGCCAGCTCCTGCCACTGATCAAGTAAGCAGCGGCCGGCCGTCGTTCCCACGGTCAACCGGGAAAAACCGCCAAAATCGACATCCCTCCAGGCAAAAAAAACGGGCACCCGAAGGTGCCCGAAGGAGAGAGACTACAGAGATAAATCTTAGTGGTGGTAAGCGCTTTCGCCGTGCGAGGTGAGGTCGAGACCTTCACGCTCTTCTTCTT
>PHCF01000222.1 GCA_002842145.1 Betaproteobacteria bacterium HGW-Betaproteobacteria-6
TTCGTCGCACCAGTCGCTGTCGGAACACTGGTAGGACTTGCTCCCCGAGTCGCTGACGAATTCATCGAGAAAGGAAGTCGTGCAGCCACAACGGCCACAGGCTCGGTGCCGGCCGGCCGGGTCACGGAAATCCTCGACGCGGAAAGGCACATCGGAAAAGGCCAGTGGTTCGGCCCGGGTATAGGGCGGAACAGCGTAGATTTTTTTCTCGCGCCCAGCTCCGAACAGGATCAGCGCCGCCGAGTGGTGAAGCTTGGGAACGTCCCAGCGCGGGATCGGCGACGGGTCGATGACGTAATGACCGTTGATCCGCGTCGGATAGCGATGCGAGATGGTGATCTCGTCGAACTTGACGATGTCCTCGTAGAGCTTGACCAGCAAGCGCGAATAGTCCGCCTCGCCGTGCATGATCTTGCGCTTGTCTTCGGACGGCTCAACCACGACCAGAGGATCGGGGTAAGGCACCTGCAGGACGATGATCTGCTGGCCCGTCAGCGGCTGCTCGGGGATGCGGTGGCGCGACTGGATCAGCGTGCTCTCCACGGTTTTGCTCGTCGTCGAAATGCCGGGGCAGGTCATTTCGATGAACTGGCGCAGGTTGACCGCATTGACCGAATCGTCCGAGCCCTGGTCGATGACCTTGACCACTTCGTCGGGGCCGATCAGGGACAGGGTAAGTTGCAGGCCACCGGTGCCGAAGCCGCGCCCCATCGGCATTTCACGCGAGGCGTAGGGCACCTGGTAGCCGGGGATGGCGATCGCTTTCAGAATCGCGCGGCGGACTTCCTTCTTGGCGTATTCGTCGAGAAAGCCGAAGTTGTAGGCGTTGCCGCCCGTCGTTCTTGCCGTGGCGTTCATGCGCTCACTCCTGATTTCTGCTGAGTCGTACGCAGGCGGTCCAGATCGGACTGGAAGGTGACGTAATGCGGCATCTTGTAGTGCGAGGCAAAGCCCATGGAGTCGACGCCATCGACGTGCAGCAGCACGAATTCCGGGTCTTCCGACGGATTATTGGCGCCGTCCTTCATGCCCTTCTGCAAGGCGCGGTCGAGAATGGCCATGGAGATCGCCTTGACCTCGTTATGGCCGAAACAGGCGCCGTAGCCGATGGTGAACACCGGCTTGCCGCCGGCCTCCGGGGCGTCGTACATGGCGACCACTTCGCATTCGGTGACCAGCACTTCGCCGGTCTCGGTCAATTCACCTGTCACCGGGTGCGGCAGCAGCACCGGCAAGTAGCCGACCCGCAGCTCGGCTACCGTTGGGTGCACGTCGCCATAGCCACGCATGTTGGAATAGGCCATCGCCAGCAGGGAGCCGGTTTCCGCCCGTGCCATGGTGGCCAGGGCGGCCGAACGGGGCACCGGGAATACCAGTGGCTCGCGGGTGATGTCGAAGGCCGTCTCGATGCGAAAGGGCATGACCGGCGGCAACATGCCCTCGGCACGCAGGGCATCGACCACCTTGGGGAAGCTCTCGGGCAGCGCGCTGTCCGGACAATTGCCCAGCCAGTCGCGGGCCAGCGCACGGAAGGCCTCGGGTGACTCCTCGATCAGCTCAAGACGCAACAGGCGCAGGGCGTAGTCAGGGGTCGGGCCGAGCATCTGGCCACCGGGGATTTCCTTGAAGGCCGATGAAATACGGCGGATCAGGCGCATCCGTGAAGTGTCGAGGGCCGGTGTGGCCGACAGGCGTGGCCGGGTCGAGCGCCAGGCGCGTAACGCAAAGGCGGCTTCGAGCGTGTCGCCCAGACTCTGCTTGACAGCCAGCGCGGCAAACTCCGGGTGATAGACACCGCCTTCGGAAATCACTCGATCAACCAAATGACGAAGCTGATGCTGGATGGCCGCGATGGTCAGCGGCTCGGCCTGCGGGTTGGAGATGCCTTCTTCGGCCCGCAGGAATTCGGTCACGGCAGCGGCACCGGCAATCGCCCGGCCGCCGCCCTTGATGGCAACGTAACTCATCTTAAC
>PHCF01000223.1 GCA_002842145.1 Betaproteobacteria bacterium HGW-Betaproteobacteria-6
TTCCCGCATCAGGCGCGGCGACAGGTACTGGGCGACGAAACTCTCGTCCTTGAAGTTGCGCATGGCGAAATCGAAGGTTTCCCGCCAATCGCTGCCGGCGATATCGGGAAACCATTCCCGGTCTTCGGCATCGGGCGCCTCGCAGATGCGGCGGATGTCGCGCCACAGGGCAAAGCCCAGGGCGTAGGGATTGATCCCGGAATACCATTTGCTGGTATAGGGCGGCTGGTAGACGACATTGGTGTGCGACTGCAGGAATTCCATCATGAAGCCGTCGCTGAGCTTGCCCTCGTCGTACAGCGTATTGAGCAGGGTGTAGTGCCAGAAGCAGGCCCAGCCCTCGTTCATGACCTGGGTCTGGCGCTGCGGATAGAAGTACTGGCCGATCTTGCGCACGATGCGGATGATTTCCCGCTGCCACGGTTCGAGCAGCGGCGCGTTCTTTTCGATGAAATAGAGCAGGTTTTCCTCCGGCTCCCTGGGGAAGCGCAGCTCGTCCTGTTCGGCCACGGCGGTATCCTGGCGCGGCAGGGTGCGCCACAGGTCGTTCACCTGCGTCTGCAGGTATTCTTCGCGCTCCTTCTGGCGCAGGGTTTCCTTGTCGAGCGACAGGTGCGGCGAACGCTTGTAGCGGTCTACGCCGAGATTGCTCACGGCGTGGCAGGCATCGACCAGTTGCTCGACCGCCGCGAAGCCATGGCGTTCCTCGCATTGGGCGATGTAGTTCCGGGCGAAGACGAGGTAGTCGATGATGGCATCGGCACTGGTCCATTGCTTGAACAGGTGATTGCCCTTGAAGAAGGAATTGTGGCCGTAGGCGGCATGGGCGATGACCAGGGCCTGCATGGTCAGCGTGTTTTCTTCCATGAGGTAGGCGATACAGGGGTCCGAATTGATGACGATCTCGTAGGCCAGGCCCATCTGGCCGCGTTTGTAGCGGTTCTCGGTCTCCAGGAAGTGCTTGCCGAAGGACCAG
This sequence comes from Betaproteobacteria bacterium HGW-Betaproteobacteria-6, assembly GCA_002842145.1. Lineage (GTDB taxonomy): Bacteria > Pseudomonadota > Gammaproteobacteria > Burkholderiales > Rhodocyclaceae > Azonexus. Next base: position 977 of record PHCF01000223.1, read on the forward strand.
TGGTGGTAATAGACCGGCATGCCGATGGCGGCATAGGCATCCATCATCTGTTCGGCCGTGATGATCTCCAGTTGGTGGCGATAGCAGTCGAGGCCGTAGGCCTTGGCGACGCGGCCGATCTCGGCATCGTAGTGTTCGATGGCCTCGACGGTCCATTCCGAGCCCTCGGCAATCGGGCGGTTGCGCTTTTTGCTCATGCCAGTCGCTTTCGGAAAAGTTCGCGGAATACCGGATAGATGTCGGCGACTTCGCCAATGCGCTGCATGGCGAACAGTCCGGGATGGCTGTCGACCAGACGTTCGTACTCGAGCCAGAGATTCTGCGGTTCGCCGTCGGTAATTTCGATATAGGCAAAATACTGGACCAGCGGCAGGATGGACGCCGAGAGCAGTTCGCGGCAGAGCGGCGAATCGTCGTTCCAGTTGTCGCCGTCGGAAGCCTGGGCGCAGTAGATGTTCCAGGTCGTCGACGCATAGCGGGCAACGACGATCTCGTGCATCAGCTTGAGGGCGCTGGAAACGATGGTGCCGCCGGTTTCCCGGGAGTGGAAGAAATTCTCCTCGTCGACTTCCTCGGCCACCGTGTGGTGGCGGATGAAAACCACCTCGATATGTTCGTAATTGCGGTTCAGGAACAGATAGAGCAGCATGAAAAAGCGCTTGGCGATCTGCTTCTTCGACTCGTCCATGGAGCCGGAAACGTCCATGACGCAGAACATCACCGCCTGCGTGGTCGGCTGGGCAACGCGGATGCGGTTGCTGTAGCGCAGATCGAAGGGGTCGATGAAGGGAATCGCCTCGCTGCGTGCATTGAGGCTGGCGATTTCGCGCTCGATGCGGAGAATCTCCGGGTCGCCCGGGCAGTCGCGGCGCAGGCGCTCCAGCTCTGCGCGCAACTCGCGCAGCCGGGCGGCAAACGGCGCGCCGACGGCGATCCGCCGCCCGGCCGCGCCGCGCATGGTGCGCACCAGGTTGATGTTGGTCGGCACGCCGCTT
>PHCF01000075.1 GCA_002842145.1 Betaproteobacteria bacterium HGW-Betaproteobacteria-6
GCCGTCGGGCGTGTGGCGCAGGGCGTTGGACAACAGGTTGCTGACCGCCCGGCGCAGCATGAGCCGGTCGCCGGTCACCGCGCCGGCGCCGCTCAGCGTGACGCGGATCGCCTTTTCCTCGGCGAGCAGGCCGTAGAACTCGAGCAGGTCGGCCACCTCGTCGGCCAGCTCGACGCGCTCCCGGTTCGGGATGATCTGCTGGTTGTCGGCCTTGGCCAGAAAAAGCATGTCGGCGATCATCCGCGACAGGCGCTCGAATTCCTCGGCATTGGAGGCCAGGATGTCGCGGTATTCGTCGTCCGAACGCACCCGAGAGAGCGTGACCTGGGTCTGGGTGAGCAGGTTGCTGACCGGCGTCCGCAACTCGTGGGCGAGGTCTGAGGAAAAGTCGGAGAGGCGCTGGAAGGACTCCTCCAGGCGGGCCAGCATGTCATTGAGGGTGTCGGCCAGATCGGCCAGCTCCTGGGGAATGGCCTCGGCCGGCAAACGGGTGTGCAGGTGGTTGGCGGTAATTTCGGCTGCCTGCCGCTTGATCGTCTGCAGGGGCGCCAGCCCGCGCTGGACGACAACCCAGCCGAGGAGTCCCATGACCAGCGTGGCCAGCGCGATGAATACCCACAGGGTTCCCCGGAAGCCGCTCATGAAGTGCTCGTGATGGGATATTTCGGTGGCAATGGCGATGGTAAAAGCGGTCTTACCATCGGCCCCGGCCGTCACCACGGCGGATATGCCGCGCCAGGGCAGGCCTTCGGCGGCTTGCCATTTGACGATGGGGCCGGGCAGCGCGGTCGCCGGGGGATCGAGCAGCGCCGGCGGAAAGGTCAGCGCTTCGTTGGCGTAGATGACTTGCCGGTCCGGCCCGAATACCGATACGGCCAGACCGTGATGGCCGGTCAGGGCGTCGTCGAGCTGCCGACCGAGCGCTTCGCCATCCCGCGTGGCCGAGTCCCGCTCGAGAATATGCCGGGTCAGCGCCATCTTGCCGGATAGCGCTTCCATGTCCTGCTCTTCGAAATGTTGCTCGACCAGATTGCCGATCAGCACACCCAGCAAGAACAGCACGAAGGCCGCCGCCAGGGCAAAGAGCAAAGTCAGGCGCAGGGTCAGCGAGCGACGCCAGGTGGTTTTCAATCTGTTGTCTCGAGCACGTAACCCATGCCGCGCACGGTACGGATCAGCTTCGGTTCAAAGGCGTCGTCGACTTTGAGGCGCAGGCGCTTCACGGCCACTTCGATGACATTGGTGTCGCTGTCGAAATTCATGTCCCAGACCTGCGAAGCGATCAGGGAGCGCGGCAGGACTTCGCCCTGGCGGCGCAGGAGCAATTCGAGCAGGGCAAATTCCTTGGCGGTCAGGTCGATGCGTTTGCCGGAGCGGCTGACCCGACGGCGCAACAGATCGAGTTCGAGATCGGCGGCGCGCAGGAATTCCGACTCCTTGGCCTTGCCGCCGCGCCGCAGCAGGCTGCGGACGCGGGCCAGCAATTCGGAAAAGGCGAAGGGCTTGACCAGATAATCGTCGGCGCCGAGTTCCAGCCCCTTGACCCGGTCTTCGACCTGATCGCGGGCGGTCAGGAAAAGGACGGGCATCTCCTTGCCGGCCCGCCGGATGCCTTGCAGGACCTGCCAGCCGTCGAGGCCGGGCAGCATGACGTCGAGGATGGCCAGATCGTGGGCCTCGGTCAGCGCCAGGTGCAGGCCGTCGACGCCGTTCGCCACGAGATCGACGACAAAGCCGGCCTCGACAAGGCCTTGCTTCAAATAGGTCCCGGTCTTCGGTTCGTCTTCGACGACGAGTATTTTCATGGTTCTTCATTAACCAATGGAATCAATGCCCCATTTTCCGCCGTTTTCCCGGTTGACCGTAGCAGATTACAAAAATGTAATCCGTCAGTCATCTGGCTGTCGGTCTGGCAAAAATACCATCGTTACGCTCGGCCATACCAACGGAGAAAATTCATGAATAAAGTCATAACAGGTGTTTTGGCGACACTGGCATTCGGCGCGGCGAGCGTCGCCACTGTTGTCACCACCGGCATCGTGGACGTGGGTGCTGACACGCCGCATCATCCCGTCGTCACCGACCTTCTGGGGTTTGCCCGGGAGCGGGCCATCGCCCGGCAGAGCGCCGGGATCACGGCGCCGGCCGATCTCGACGACCCCGAGCGCATCCGGCGCGGGGCCGGAAACTACGCTGCCATGTGCGTCGATTGCCACCTCGCGCCGGCCATGGCGGATTCCGAAATCCGCAAGGGACTGTACCCGACGCCGCCCAACCTGGCCGGCAGCTCTCCGGAGGCCGGCGCCGGGCGCGACCCGGCACGCGATTTCTGGATCATCAAGCATGGGATCAAGGCCTCGGCCATGCCGGCCTGGTCGAAGGGCGGCATGGATGACGAAGCCATCTGGGACCTGACGGCCTTTGTCAAAGCCATGCCCGGCCTCTCGAAGACGGCCTACGATCAGTTGGTGGCAGCCAGCGACGGCCACGTCCATGGTGGTATGGACGGGCATGCCGACGGCCACGACGAGCACCCGGCACCGCTGGCGGCGGCAACGCCAAAGCCCGCCGCTGCGCCCACGGCCGGACATCGCCACGATGACCACGATCACGGTGCCCACAAGCACTGAGTCCGAAGATTACAAAAATGTAATTTAGCGGTCAGCTTTCTGTTGGTCGTCTCTCGACATACTTGCCCCACTTAATTGCCCAGGGAGTCCGTCCATGTCGAAGCCCGTCGCCGTTTTCCTGACCGTGTTTGCCCTCGCCACCGGCCTTGCCCTGCCTGCCGCGGCAGCCGATGTGGTGGATATCTACAAGAGCCCCTACTGCGGTTGCTGCGGCAAGTGGGCTGACCATCTCAAGGCGGCCGGGTTCGCCGTGCGCACGCATGAAGTCAATGACGTGCCGGCGGCCCGCCAGCGCCTCGGCATGCCCGAGCGCCTCGGCTCCTGCCATACCGCCAAGATTGGCGGCTATGTCGTCGAAGGCCATGTGCCGGCCGCCGACATCCAGCGCCTGCTCAAGGAAAAACCGAAGGCCCTTGGCCTGGCCGTGCCAGCCATGCCGGCCGGTTCGCCAGGGATGGAGAGCCCGCGCCCGATGCCTTACCAAACCCTGCTCGTCCAGTCGGATGGCGAGACCAGCGTCTACGCCAAGCACTGACTGGAAGCAAAATGAATCCTCTTCAGAGAAACAATCCGGCCGGTATCTTTACGCCACGGCGCCGGTTCGTCCAAGGGCTGATCGGCGGTGGCGTGCTGGCCGGCCTCTCGCCCTGGGGGCGCGCAGCCGTCGACCCGCTTCGACTTACGCCGACGGGTAGCGCACCCGAACTGTCCGGAACCGAAATTCAACTGACTGTCGCCGAATCTCCCGTCAATTTCACCGGGGAAATGCGGCTGGCGACGACCATCAACGGCTCGCTGCCGGCACCGACCCTGCGCTTGCGCGAAGGCGATACGGTCACCATCCGGGTGACCAACCATCTGCCGGTCGCCACTTCGATTCATTGGCACGGGATTATCCTGCCCTACCAGATGGATGGGGTTCCCGGCATCAGTTTCGCCGGCATCGCTCCCGGTCAGACATTTACCTATCGCTTTCGCCTTCAGCAAAGCGGTACTTACTGGTATCACTCGCATTCGGGTCACCAGGAGCAGACCGGCATGTACGGGGCGATCATCGTCGAGCCGCGGGGTGGCGACACAATCCGTGCGGATCGCGACTATGTCATTCAGTTGTCGGACTGGACCGACGAGCGTCCGGAGCAGGTGTTCGCCAAACTCAAAGTCCAAAGCGACTACTACAACTACAACAAGCCGACGGTCGGCGATTTCTTCCGCGATGTCTCGGCTGGCGGTGTCGCCGCCGCTATCGAGAAGCGCAAGATGTGGAACGAAATGCGCATGAACCCGACCGATCTGGCTGATTTGTCCGCCGCCACCTATACGTATTTGATGAACGGCACGACACCGGCAGGCAACTGGACGGGACTCTTCCGTCCCGGCGAGCGGATTCGCCTGCGCTTCATCAATGGTGCCGCCAACAGTTTCTACGACGTGCGCATTCCCGGCCTGAAGATGAAGATCGTCCAGTCGGATGGCGTCAATGTCGACCCGGTCACGGTCGATGAATTCCGCTTCGGCCCGGGCGAGACCTACGATGCGCTGATCGAGCCGACGGAAGAGGCGCATACGATCTTTGCCCAGTCCATGGATCGCAGTGGCTACGCTCGTGGCACGCTGGCCGTGCGTGCCGGACTGGCAGCGCCGGTGCCGATGCTCGACAGGGTCGAATGGCTGACCATGGCCGACATGATGGGCAGCATGGGTGGCATGGACCACGGGGCAATGTCCGGAATGGACCACGCCGCCATGAATCATGACATGCCGGGCATGGACCACGGAGCCATGCCCATGGAGCACGACATGGGCCAGATGCAGCATGGCGCCATGGCGATGGATCATGGCCAGCACATGATGCACGACAATCCGCTGGCCAAACCGTCCGACAAAGTCCGCCACGCCCGGACCGAGTATGGCCCGAGTACCGATATGCGCGTCGATATGCCACGCACCGGCCTCGATGATCCTGGCATTGGCCTGCGCAACAACGGCCGCAAGGTATTGACCCTGGCCGATCTGTCCACGATAGGCGGGCCGCTCGACCGGCGCGGGCCGACGCGCGAAGTCGAGCTGCACCTGACCGGCAACATGGAACGCTATTCCTGGTCGTTCGACGGCCTGGAGTTCGGCAGCAGTACGCCGGTGCATTTCAAACAGGGCGAACGGGTGCGGGTCATTCTGCAGAACGACACCATGATGACGCACCCGATGCACATGCACGGCCTGTGGAGCGAACTTGAAACAGCCGACGGCGCATTCCAGGCGCGCCGCCACACCATCCCGGTGCAACCTGCCCAGCGCATCAGTTTCCTCGTCAATGCCGATGCGGTTGGCCGCTGGGCCTGGCACTGCCATTTGATGTTCCATATGCACGCGGGCATGTTCCGCGAGGTGGTAGTGTCATGAGCGGATTCGGCCCAAAAGGAATGACGATGAAAATTTGCCGTACGCTGATCGCAAGCATTGCAGTCGCCGGTTTGCTGCCGGTCTCGGCTCAATCGGAAGAGTCTGCGTCCGCCATGGATCATGGCAGCATGAACATGCAGGGCGGATCGGCCCCGGCCGACGCCCGTGATCCGCATGCCTACGCGGACGGCAACACGCTGGACAGCGGCGATTATGCGCAGCCCGGGCCGCGCCAATTGCGCCTGGCCGACGAGCACAATTTCGGCAGCCTGCTGGTTGACCGCCTTGAGTACATGAGCACCGATGATGGCGCCGAGGCAGGTGCCTACGATCTGCAGGCGTGGTTTGGTCGTGACTACGATCGTCTGGTGATCAAGGCAGAAGGCAGCTATGCCGCGGGCAGGATTCATGAGGCACGCAGCGAACTGTTATGGGGGCATGCGGTCGCCAGCTACTGGGATGCGCAGCTGGGTGTTCGCCACGATAGCGGCGTCGACCCCAGTCGTACCTGGCTGGCCTTCGGTGTCCAGGGGCTGGCGCCATACTGGTTCGAAGTGGATGCCTTTGCCTATCTCGGCGAGGACGGCCGTAGTGCATTGCGTGTCGCCGCAGAATATGAATTGCTGCTCACGCAACGCCTCATCCTGCAGCCACGCATCGAGTTCAATCTCTATGGCAAGCAGGATCTCGCGCGGAGCATCGGCAGCGGTTTGTCCGATGGCACCGTGGGTTTGCGCCTGCGCTACGAATTCTCGCGCCAGATTGCCCCCTATATCGGGGTCGAGCGGGTAGAAAAATTCGGTCAAACAGCCGACATGGCACGCGATGCAGGTGAGCGCGCCGGAGAAACCCGTTGGGTCGCCGGATTGCGCTTCTGGTTCTAGTCCGGGTCCGCCGACCAAGGTTCACTCGTTTGATATGCCTTCCCTTTCTTAATACTTCAACCCAACCCTCAGGAGTTCCCATGAAAACAGCAATCACCGTCGCCGCCATCGCCCTGGTCGCGGTCGCCCATACCCCGGCCATCGCCGATTCCGGGCACCATCACGGGGCGACCATGCATCGCGACGCCGGCCAGTCCATGGCCAGCATGTCGGAAGGCACGGTCAAGAAGCTCGACAAGGCCGGCCGCAAGATCACCATCGCGCACGGCCCGCTGGCCAATCTCAAGATGCCGCCGATGACCATGACCTTCGACATCCAGGACAAGGTCGCCATCGACCGGGTCAAGCCCGGCGACAAGGTTCGCTTCGTGGCCAACGACGTGGCCGGGGCGCTGACCGTGACCCAGCTGGAAAACGCCAAGTAAGCAGACGGAGAGACCGCAGCGATGGATGCCCGCCAGACCGATTCAGGAAAGACTCCGTGGCGCCTCGCCGCCCTTGCCGCCGCGCTGGCGCTCTGGATGCAGCCCGGGCTGGCGGCCGAGGACGTGCCGGGCAGGACAGTTGAAGAGCTGCTGACCTATGCCCGCGAGCACAACCCCGATCTGCGGGTTCGTCGCCTCGACGCCCAGGCCTTGCATGAACGGGTGGAGCCGGCATCGGCCCTGCCCGATCCCCGCTTCCAGGTCGAGTTGATGGATTTCAACAACGCCATGACGCCGGGCAAATCCGCCTCGCTGCTGCCGGGGTCGGTCGGCACGACGCGCTACCGGGCCATTCAGGCGCTGCCCTTTCCGGGCAAGCGCGGCCTGCGCGGCGAGGTCGCCGAGGCGCTGGCCGGCCAGGCCGACACCGCGCACGATGCGGCCCGTCTCGAGCTGGAGGCGAAGATCAAGGTCGCTTTTGCCCGCCATTTCCAGGCCGTCGGCCAGCAACGCATCCTCGGCGAAACGCTGAATCTGGTCGATGCGCTCGAGCGCCTGGTGGTGCACCGCTACAGCGTCGGCCTCGTGCCGCAGCAGGATGCGGTGCGCGTCCAGAGCGAGAGCACCAGCCTCAAGGTCGATCTGGTCGCCGCTGGCCGAACCGGTACGCCTGATGGCGCCGCCGAACAGCCGGAGCCTGGCGCAGATTTACACGCAGGCCCGGGAAATTTCCCCTGACCTGAGCCGCGAACGACTCGGGGTCAGCGCCGCCGAGAAGAGCCGGGATCTGGTCCATCTGAACCGCTACCCGGACTTTGGTCTGGCGCTGACCAACAACCGTCCGCGCTCGGACATGATCGGTCCCGAAACCTGGGATCTGATGGTCGAAGTCAATATTCCCCTGCAGCAGTCGTCGCGTCGGGCGCAGGAGCGCGAAGCCAGCTACCGGCTGGATGCCGCCCGCCAGCGCGTGGCCGCCGCCGAAGCCCGCCTCAACGGGCGGCTCGGCGAGGCGCTGGCCGGTTTCAATGCCAGCGTCGACAAGGCCCGACTGTTGCGCGATACCTTGCTGCCGCAAGCCCGGGCGACGCTAGACTCGGCGCAGGCCGGTTATGAAAGCGGCCGGGTCAATTTCAACACCCTGATCGAGGCCGAGCGGCAGATTCTGCGCACCCGGCTGGCCCTGCTCGACGCCGAAGTCGAGGCCAGCGTCCGTCAGGCCGAACTGGAACAACTGGCAGGAGCCCCTTTGTGAAGAAGTCATCCCTTGCTTTATCCCTGCTTGGCGTAGCGCTGCTGGCCGCCTTCGGCGGTTATCTGGCCGGCCAGCGTCACGACCTGAACGATGCCGCCGCGCCAGCCGCGGCCAGCGGCAGCCTGGCCGCCGAGACCGGCAAGGCGGAACGCAAGCTGCTCTATTACCGCAATCCCATGGGCTTGCCCGATACGTCGCCGACGCCGAAGAAAGACTCGATGGGCATGGACTACATCGCCGTCTATGAGGGTGACGAACCGGATGGCGAGGGCGCCGTCAAGGTCAGTCCGGCCCGCTTGCAGACGCTGGGTGTCAAGACGGCCAGAGCCGAAATGGCCGTGCTCGACGCTGCCGTGCGGGCGGTCGGCCGGGTCGAAATCAACGAGCGGCTGATCCATGACGTGGCGCCGCGCTTCGAGGGCTGGATCGAGCGCCTCTACGTCAATGCCAGCGGCGACCCGGTCAAACGCGGCCAGCCGCTGTTCTCCGTCTATAGCCCAGAACTGGTCTCGGCCCAGAAGGAGCTGGCCATCGCCCAGTCGCTCAAGCTCGATGCGCCGGGTGCCGACCCGGCCGCGCGCCAGGCCGCGCAACGTCTGGCCGAGGCGGCGCGCGAGCGTCTGGCCAACTGGCAGATGGCGGCCCCCGCCGGCCAGGCGAACAGCCGCGTCACCTTCACTTCGCCGGCCGCCGGCATCGTCCTCGACAAGAAGGCGGTCGAAGGCATGCGCTTCGCGCCGGGCACGGCGATTTACCGCATTGCCGATCTGTCGACGGTGTGGGTCATCGCCGATGTTTATGAACAGGATCTGCAACGGGTCAAGGTCGGCGAGACGGCGATGGTCGATATCGATGCCTTCCCCGGCCGGCACTTTGAAGCCAAGGTCAGCTACCTCTATCCGACCCTCAACGCAGCGACGCGAACGACGCCGGTGCGCCTCGAATTGCCGAACAAGGACGGCTTGCTGCGGCCGGGCATGTTCGCCCACGTCGAGCTGGCGAGTGCCGGCCAGACGTCGCGCCTGACCGTCCCCAAATCGGCGCTCATCGATACCGGCGAGCGCCAGGTCGTGCTGCGCGTGGCCGGCGAAGGGAAGTTCCAGCCGCAGGCGGTCAAGGTCGGCCGGCGCGGGCAGGATGCCGTGGAAATTCTCGAAGGCCTCGAAGACGGCGCCGAAGTGGTGGTCGCCGCCAATTTCCTGATCGATGCCGAGAGCAACCTCAAGGCGGCGCTGTCGACCTTCACCGATCCCCAAGCGGCGCCGGCGGCAAAGAGCTATTCGGCGACGGGGGCGATTGTTACGGTCGACGCGGCAAATGGCTCGATTTCGATGAAGCACGAGCCGATTCCCGCCTTGCAATGGCCGGCGATGACGATGGATTTCGGTCTCGCCGACCCGGCCCTGGTCAAGGGGCTGTTGCCCGGCCAGTCGGTGCATTTCAATTTTGAGGACAGGGGCAATGGCGAATTCGTCATAACCGGCTTCGAGAAAATGTCGGCCGCCGGCCAAGAAGGGCGTTGAGATGCTCGGCAAACTGATCGAATGGTCGGCCCGCAATGTCTTCCTCGTCCTGCTCGCCACCCTCGGCCTGATCGGCGGCGGCATCTACGCGGTCAAGCACACGCCGCTCGATGCGCTGCCCGATCTGTCCGACGTCCAGGTCATCGTCTATACGCCCTATGCCGGCCAGGCGCCGCAGGTGGTCGAGGATCAGATCACCTACCCGCTGACCACGGCCATGCTCGCCGTGCCCAAGGCCAAGGTTGTGCGCGGCTTCTCGATGTTCGGCGCCTCCTACGTCTATGTGATTTTCGAGGACGGCACCGACATCTACTGGGCGCGTTCGCGCGTCCTCGAATATCTCAGTTCGGCCCAGGGCAATCTGCCGGCCGGGGTCAGTCCGCAACTCGGGCCGGATGCCACCGGCGTCGGCTGGGTCTTCCAGTACGCCCTGACCGGCAAGGATCAGTCGCTGGCCGATTTGCGCAGCGTTCAGGACTGGTACGTCCGCTACCAGCTGACCAAGGCCGGCGGGGTCGCCGAAGTGGCCAGCGTCGGCGGCTTCGTCAAGGAATACCAGGTGACGGTCGATCCGCATCGCCTGGCGACTTACGGCATTCCGTTGAATCGTCTGACCCAGGTCATCCGCGAATCGAACCGCGATGTCGGCGGCCGGGTCGTCGAGCTGGCCGAGAAGGAATTCATGGTGCGCGGCCTCGGCTATCTGAAGGGTATCGAGGATATCGAAACGCTCGTCCTCAAAAGCGATGGCGGCACCCCCGTGCTGGTCCGCGATGTCGCCAGGGTCGAGCTGGTGCCGGCCAGCCGGCGCGGCATCACCGAGCTGAACGGTGACGGCGAAGTGGTTTCCGGCATTGTCATGGCCCGCTTCGGACAGAATGCGCTGGACGTCATCGCCAACGTCAAGGCCAAGATCGAGGAGCTGAAATCCGGTCTGCCGAGCGGTACCGACATCGTTGCCGTCTATGACCGTTCGACCCTCATTGAGCGCGCCATCGCCAATCTGAAATGGACGCTGGTCGAGGAAAGCCTGATCGTCGCGGCCGTTTGCGTCATTTTCCTGATGCATGTGCGCAGCGCGCTGGTCGCCATCCTGACCCTGCCGATCGGTATCCTCATCGCCTTCATCGCCATGCGCTCGCTGGGCATGGGCAGCAACCTGATGAGCCTGGGCGGCATCGCCATCGCCATCGGGGCGATGGTTGACGCCGCCATCGTGATGATCGAAAACGCCCACAAACGGCTCGAACACCTGCCGCCCGAGGCCAGCCAGGCCGAGCGCGGGGCGACCATGATCAAGGCCTGCAAGGAAGTCGGCCCGGCCCTGTTCTTCTCGCTGCTCATCATCACCGTCTCCTTCCTGCCGGTATTCACGCTTGAAGGCCAGGAAGGGCGCCTGTTCAGCCCATTGGCCTTCACCAAGACGTTCGCCATGGCCGGCGCGGCGCTGCTCTCGGTGACCCTGGTGCCGGTGCTGATGATGTTCTTCATTCGCGGGCGCATCATGCCGGAGCAGAAAAATCCGGTGAACCGTTTCCTGATCTGGGCTTACCGGCCGATCATCCAGTGGGTGATGCGCAACAAACCGCTGACCCTGATCCTGGCGCTGGTTTCGATGCTGATCACGATCATTCCGGCCCGCCAGATCGGCTCGGAATTCATGCCGACCCTCAACGAAGGCTCGCTGTTCTACATGCCGGCTTCGTTGCCCGGCATGTCGGTGACCGAAGCGGGGCGGCTGTTGCAGACCACCGACCGCATCATCAAGACTTTCCCCGAGGTCGAATCGGTCTATGGCAAGGCCGGTCGCGCCGCCACGGCGACCGACCCGGCGCCGATGGAAATGTTCGAGACGGTCATCAACCTCAAGCCGGAAAAGGAATGGCGACCGGGCATGACGGTCGACAAGCTGGTCGCCGAGATGGACGCGGCGCTCAAGTTCCCCGGCGTCGCCAACTCGTGGACGATGCCGATCAAGGCGCGCATCGACATGCTGTCCACCGGCATCCGCACGCCGGTCGGGGTCAAGGTTTTCGGCAAGGATCTCGGCGAGATCGAGAAACTGGCCCGGCAGATCGAGCAGGCCGTGAAAACGGTGCCGGGCACATCGAGCGCCTACGCCGAACGGGTGACCGGTGGCTACTACCTCGACATCACGCCGCGCCGCGAGCAACTGGCCCGCTACGGCATCACCGTCGGCGATTTTCAGCAGGTGGTCGGCACTGCGCTCGGCGGTGCCCCGGTGACCACGGCCGTCGAAGGGCTGGAGCGCTACAACATCGCCGTGCGCTACCCGCGCGCCATGCGTGAAGACCCGCAAAGCATCGCCAACGAAGTCTTCGTGCCGAGCCGCCTGGGCATGATCCCGCTCGGTCAGCTGGCCAAGGTCGAACTCCGCAACGGCCCACCCGGCATCAAGACCGAAAACTCGCTGCTCGCGGCTTACGTGTTCGTGGACATCCGCGACCGCGATGTCGGCTCCTACGTCAAGGAGGCGCAGAAAGCCGTCAGCGAGAAGGTCGTTTTCCCGCCCGGCTACTACGCCACCTGGTCCGGTCAGTTCGAGTACATGGAGCGCGCCAAGGCCAAGCTGGCCGTGGTCGTGCCGCTCACCCTGGTCATCATCTTCGTGCTGCTCTACCTGAACTTCCGGCGCCTGACCGAAACCCTCATCGTCATGCTCTCGGTGCCCTTTGCGCTGGTCGGCGGCATCTGGCTGATGTGGTGGCTCGGCTACAACATGAGCGTCGCCGTTGCCGTCGGCTTCATCGCGCTGGCCGGGGTCGCCGCCGAGACCGGGGTGGTCATGCTGATCTATCTCGACCAGGCCTGGCGCGAACTGTGCGCTACCAGACAGAGCGAAAACAAAGTCCCGACTACGCTTGACCTCTACCACGCGATCATGGAAGGCGCCGTTGAGCGGGTGCGCCCGAAGATGATGACCGTGGTGGCGATCATGGCCGGCCTGCTGCCCATCATGTGGAGCAGTGGTACCGGCTCCGAGGTGATGAGCCGCATCGCCGCACCGATGGTCGGCGGCATGATTTCCTCGACCGTCCTGACGCTCGGCGTGATCCCGGCGCTCTACGCCCTGGTCAAGGAATGGCGGCTCAAGCGCGGACTGGAAACGCTGCCCCTGAACAGCAATTCTCGAGCAACCATGGACGGAGAAAACTGACCAATCGGTAATGTTCCGATCATCTTTCGGTAAGGCCCGGAAGCACATCATGAAGGCAAGAGAACATTCGCTGGACTCGTCCGACCGATGACCGTCGGACGGGGAATTCACCGTAGCCAAGGAGACTTATCATGAAACTGAACAAATTGATGCTGGCTGGCTTTATTGCCTCGATGTCGCTGGCCACTGCCTTGCCGGCCGTCGCTGACGATGCGCATCACCCGGACCAGGCGGCGGCAAGCCAATCGGTGCCGCCCAATGCCAAGGCGTCGGCGCAAACGATCAAGGGCATGCAAGCGAACGTCAAAAAGATGCAGACGCAACTTGAGCGTATCGCCAAGGCCAAGACAGACGACGAGCGCCAAAAGGCCATGACGGAACACATGCTGACCATGCAGGAAAACATGCAAATGGCCCGCGGCATGCAGGCCGGCATAATGGGTTGCCCGATGATGGGCATGATGGGTCCGGGAATGATGGGTCCGGGAATGATGGGTCCAGGTATGGCGGGACAAGGCATGATGGGTCCAGGCATGGCGGGTTCAGGCATGGCGGGTTCCGGCAGTCCGATGGGTGGCGTCTACGACCGCATGCAGCAGATGGAAAAGCGCATGGACATGATGGAAATGATGATGAAGTCCGGTGGTCAGGGCATGCCCGGCATGGGCAAGCCCTGAGCGCTTCCGGCGGGTCGGGAAAGGGGCGATAAACGCGGTATCCCTCGAAAGGAAACGCAATGATTCAGGATCCCGTCTGTGGCATGACCGTCAAGCCCGAGTCGCCGCACGAGAGCGTTCTTGACGGGGTTTCCTACCGTTTTTGCAGCGCCAAATGCAAGACGAAGTTTGACGCCGATCCGACCCGCTTCCTGGCCCCGGCCGAAACACTGGCCGAGCCGCCGGCCGGCGATCCGGGCGCCGAATACACCTGCCCGATGCACCCGGAAGTGAGGCAAATCGGCCCCGGCACCTGCCCGAAGTGCGGCATGGCCCTGGAACCTCTGGTGCCCGAACTCGAAGAGCAGGAAGACGACAGCGAATACCGGGATTTCCGCCGTCGTTTTTGGGGAATTTTGCCGTTGACCGCAGGCGTGGTCGTGCTGGCCATGGCCGGCCACCTCATTCCCGGCCTGAGTCCGGCGGTGCGGACCTGGAGCGAGTTGCTGCTCAGCCTGCCCATCGTGCTCTGGGGCGGTGCCCCGTTCTTCGTGCGCGGCTGGCAGTCGGTCGCGCACCGCGCCCCGAACATGTGGACGCTGATCGGCCTCGGCACCGGCGCCGCCTTCGCCTATAGCGTCGTCGCCGCGCTCGCCCCGGACCTCTTTCCGGCCTCCTTCGTCGCCCACGGACGGGTTGGCGTCTATTTCGAAGCGGCCGCCGTCATCATCTCGCTGACCCTGCTCGGCCAGATGCTGGAACTGCGCGCCCGTTCGCAAACCTCCGCCGCCATCAAATCGCTGCTCGGGCTGTCGCCAAAGACTGCCCGGCGCATTGCACCCGATGGCAGCGAAGCGGATGTGCCGTTGAGCCATGTGCACGTCGGCGATCTGCTGCGCGTGCGGCCCGGCGAAAAAGTACCGGTCGATGGCGTCGTCGTGGACGGTGTCAGCGCCATCGACGAAGCCATGCTGACCGGCGAACCGTTGCCGGTGACCAAGCGGGTGGGCGACAAGGTGATCGGGGCGACGATGAATACCTCGGGCAGTCTGGTCGTCCGCTCGGAAAAAATCGGCTCGCAGACCGTCCTCGCCCAGATCGTCCAGATGGTCGCCCAGGCCCAGCGCTCGAAGGCGCCGATGCAGCGCATGGCGGACGTCGTGGCCGGCTACTTCGTCGTGGCCGTGATCGGGATTGCGCTGCTCAGCTTCTTTGCCTGGGGGGTGTTCGGTGGCGAGCGCGGCTGGCTGCTCGGCCTGATCAACGGCGTTTCCGTGCTGATCATCGCCTGTCCCTGCGCCCTCGGGCTGGCCACCCCGATGTCGATCATGGTCGCCACCGGGCGCGGCGCCACGCAGGGCATCCTGTTTCGCGATGCGGCGGCCATCGAGCGCCTGTGCCAGGTCGATACCCTGATCGTCGACAAGACCGGCACCCTGACCGAAGGCCGCCCCGCTTTCGAACGGGCGATTGCCGCCGCCGGGAACAGCGTGACGGAGGTGCTGCGCCTGGCGGCCAGTCTCGACCAGGGTAGCGAGCACCCGCTGGCCGACGCCATTGTCCGCGCCGCACGCGACCAGGGCCTGGCGCTCGACAAGGTCGAGGCCTTCGAGTCGTCGAGCGGCATTGGTGTGCGCGGCACGGTGGGCGGGCGCCGGTTGGTGCTGGGCAATGGCGCGCTGATGGCCGAGGAAAGTGTCGACGTCACCGCCCTCGCCGAGGATGCCGAAAAACTCCGCAAAGGTGGCGCCAGCGTCATGCATCTGGCCGCCGACGGCCAACTGCTCGGCCTGCTCGCCGTTTCCGATCCGGTCAAGGCGAGCACGCCGGAAGCGCTGGCCAGCCTGCGCGCGGTCGGCCTGCGGGTGATCATGGCGACCGGCGACGGGCTGACCACGGCGCAAGCGGTCGGCGGCCGCCTGGGGATCGACGAGGTGCACGGCGAAGTCAAACCGGCCGACAAACTGGCCTTGGTCGAGCGCCTGCAGGGCGAAGGCCGGGTCGTCGCCATGGCCGGCGACGGCATCAACGATGCGCCGGCCCTGGCCCGCGCCGATGTCGGCGTGGCCATGGGCACCGGCACCGATGTCGCCATGAACAGTGCCCAGGTGACGCTGGTCAAGGGCGATCTGCGCGGCATTGCCCGGGCCCGCCTGCTGTCCGTGGCAACCGTCGGCAACATGCGGCAGAACCTCATGTTCGCCTTTCTCTACAACGCCCTGGGCATTCCGATTGCCGCCGGCATCCTGTACCCGGCCTTCGGGCTGGTTCTCTCGCCGCTCATCGCCGCCGCAGCGATGAGCCTGTCGTCGGTCAGCGTGGTCGGCAATGCGCTGCGTCTGCGTGGTGCCTGATGCTGACAGCGATCTATCGCCGCGCATCCCCCACGGCGTTCAAGGAGGACTGATCATGACCGGCAAGATCCTGACCAGCCGCGATCCGGTCTGCGGCATGGACATCACCGTCGCCGATTCACGGTATTCGACGAGCCATCGGGGTCTCGTCTTTCATTTCTGCAGCGCCCAATGCCTGGCGCGTTTCACCCGGCATCCGGCGCTCTATACCCGGGCGCAGCGCACGGCAGACATCCGGCCGATAACGAAAAAGCACAAGTTGCAATTTGTTTTGCCCGACGCTGAGGCTCTGCGGCGCGCCGGCGACAGGCTTCCGGCGATGATGGGGGTCACCGTCGCACAGCCCGGGGATGACCATCTGCTGGTCGAGTACGATCTGCGCCAGGCGTCGCTTGAGCAGATCGAAGCCGAGGCGGAAGCCTCAGGACTGATACTCAAGGGCGGATTGCACGGCTGGCGGCGTGCCTGGTGGCGGTTTACGGAAGAAAACGAACTCGACAACCTGGCCGATGCCGGCAACGGCGCCTGCTGCAACCGCCCGCCGCCACGACTGCGCTGAGTCGGCTGCGGTTTCGTTTTTGCCGGTTTTCCGGCGTTGACCGTAGCGGTCGGATTCGGCGCGCTGCGACGCACTGTTTGGCCCGTCATGGAAACCGAAAGCTTTGACGGGCACGGGCGAATCGCTTGAGAATGAACGGCCGGCGATTGAAATCGCTATTTCCCACCGAAAGGATCGCGATGCCGCTCAAGAACCAGGTCCAGTTGATTTGCTACCCGAACCGGATCGGCACCAATCTGGCCGATCTCGCCGGGTTTCTCGAACGCCGCCTGAGCGACGCGATCGGTGGCGTGCATCTGCTGCCGATGTATCCGTCGAACGGTGACGGCGGCTTCTCGCCGCTGACGCATCTCGAGGTCGATCCGGCCTTCGGCGGCTGGGCCGATGTCGAGCGGATCAGCGGGCGTTTCGATCTGTGCGCCGACCTGATCCTCAATCATATTTCCGACGCTTCGCCGGAGTTCCGGGATTTCGAGCAGAACGGTTTTGCCTCGCCTTATGCCGACCTGTTCGTGCATCTGCAGCGCCTTGGTGAACCGACCCCCGACGATCTTGAGCGCATCCACATCCGCAAGGAGAAGGAGCCGTTTCGCGAGGTTGTCTGTGCCAATGGCGACCGCAGCCGGGTCTGGTGCACCTTCACCGAGCACCAGATCGATTTCAACTACGCATCGCAGCAGACTTACGATCTCATGCGGCTTTACATGGAAAGCCTGAGCCGGCATGGCGTCAAGCTGTTTCGCCTCGACGCCTTCGGCTACACCACCAAGCGTCTGGGCAGCAGCTGCTTTCTCGTCGAGCCGGAGGTGTACGGCATTCTCAAGTGGTTTCGGGATACGGCGCAGGAATTCGGCGCCGACATCCTGCCCGAGGTGCACGACCATCCGAGCTACCAGTTCGCCATTGCCCGGGAAGGCATGTTGCCCTATGCCTTCGCCCTGCCGCCGCTCGTTCTTTTTGCCCTGCTCGACGCCGACAGCAGGCATCTCAAGGCCTGGCTGCGCATGTGCCCGCAACGACAGGTCACGGTGCTCGATACGCACGACGGGATCTGCATTCCCGATGTCGAGGATCTGCTGCCGGAAGAAAAAATCCGCGAGCTGGTCGAAAACGTCTCCATCCGCGGTGGCGATCCCATCCTGCGTCGTTCAGCCGCCAACGTGCATAGCGTCGGCGCCATCTATCAGCTGACCTGCACCTTCTACGACGCCCTCAAGCAAAACGACGATGCCTACCTGTGCGCCCGCGCCATCCAGTTCTTCACCCCCGGCATCCCGCAGGTCTACTACGTCGGCCTGCTGGCCGGCAGCAACGACATCGAGCTCATGGAAAGCACCGGCGAGTCGCGGGACATCAACCGGCATTTCTACACCCTGGCCGAAGCCGACGAAGCGCTGGAAAAGCCGGTGGTCCAGCGCTTGCTGAGCCTCATGCGCTTTCGCAACGAGTACCCGGCCTTTGCCGGGCGTTTCGAACTGCAGTCGAGCAATCGCAGTTGCGTCGCCATGGGCTGGCGTCTCGACGATCTTTTCTGCCACCTGCTTGTCGATCTCAATTTCAAGACGGCGACGGTGACCTATCGGGACGCAAACTCCGGCGACGAGGTCTGTTTCCGCTGCTGAACCGGCGCTGGCCGATTTCGATTTTGGCTATTTTTTCGGGTTGACCGTGGGAATGCGCTCAGCAGCACTCTTCCTCGATCTGGAGCAGGAGCGCGAGCGCCTCGCCATCGTTCCACTGCTCGAAAAATTCGCGAAACTGGTTGATGTTCGAATGGATCAGGAACAGGTCGTCGGGCTTGGCGAAGGTGCTGCCGGCCCGCTTCCTGGCGAAATATTCCCAGAAGGCATTGCGGCGGCCGGGCTGGGCCAGTTGCCGGTCGAGATGTTCCATGAGCCGGCGCGCATTGCCGGCGCAGTCGATGTCCTGAAAGCTCACGTAGCGGTCGGTCTTGCGGCAGGCACATTGTTGAGACATGGTGTTCTCCCTGAAGGTGGTCGGGAGCGACTTTAGCCGGCCGGGCGGCACGCTGTCCGTCGGCCAGCCGACGTTTTGCCTTAGGGGATGGCTTCAGGGCAGGGGAG
This sequence comes from Betaproteobacteria bacterium HGW-Betaproteobacteria-6, assembly GCA_002842145.1. Taxonomy (GTDB): domain Bacteria; phylum Pseudomonadota; class Gammaproteobacteria; order Burkholderiales; family Rhodocyclaceae; genus Azonexus. The sequence goes on from PHCF01000075.1 coordinate 17,952, forward strand.
CGCCGCGCGCCTTGAGTGTGTCAAGCGACGGCACGAGCAGGCTGCGCCGGCCCTGGCGCTGCAGGATGCCCTCGCGTTCCCACTGGTTGATCAGCGAAGAAACGCTCTGCCGCGTCGTGCCGAGCAGGCTGGCAATGTCCTGCATGCTGAAATCGAGCGGCACCAGCCAGCCATGCTCGAGCCGATGGCCGCGCCGTTCGGCCAGTTGCCATAAAAACCGCGCCAGCCGGGCCGGCACTTCGCGAAAGGCCAGGTCTTCGATAAGCCCCACGGCGTTGCTCAGCAGGCGGCCCATGACGCGCATCATGACCGGCGTCACCGATGGGTCGGTGGCCAGCTTGCGGGCGAAGACCGGCGTCTCGATGAGCCAGATGCTGGACGGCACGACGGCTTCGACATAGGTCGGCGTGTGGGTCGTGTAGATATCGCCGGCTTCGAGAAAACTCAGGTTGAGTTCCCGGTTGTCGTCGGCCAGATAGACGCGCAAACGCCCGGACTGCACCATCAGCACCTGGTTGCGCGGGCACGCCGGCGTCGACAGCAGATAACCCTTGGCCAACTCGCGCAGCGTGAAGCCATCGAGTAGCGCATTCTGCGCAGCTTCGGCGAAATCGGGTCTGGTGTGGTGGGCGTGAGCATGCATGGCGTGGCTCATGCAAGAGCAATGCCCAATGCCAGATCATTGATTCAAATGGGAAAAATTTTCGTGCCCTGGGCAATTGCCGGTTTTGCGACAGTCCTTCCGGGCGCCTCCGACAAAGGGTCACGAAATCAGGAACCAATATGGGTATCGGCTCTCCAATATCACGTCGCCATCCTGGTCACCCGGATCCCGACCTTTTCCTTCCTGCATCTGGCAACACTACCTGTTCAAGATTGAGAGGCTTGCCATGACTATTTCCCCGAAATTTCGCCAGGCCTTGCCTGGCATCCTCGCCGCCACGGCGCTGCAGTTGTTTGCCTTGCCGAGCCTGGCCGACGACGTCAAATTGAAACTCTCCGGCGACGTCGAGGTACCGCCGGTCACGACCATGGCCACCGGCGATGGCACCATCACCATCAAGCCCGACATGAGCGTCAGCGGCAAGGTCATGACCAGCGGGCTGGACGGCACGATGGCGCATATCCACATCGGCAAGGCGGGCTCCAACGGGCCGGTCATCATCACCCTGAGCAAAAGCGGCGACCATGACTGGATGGTCCCGGCCGGCAGCAAACTGAGCGAAGCGCAATATCAGGCTTACAAGGCCGGCGAACTGTACGTCAACGTGCATACCGCCGCGCACAAGCCGGGCGAAATCCGCGGCCAGCTAATGCCGCCGATGATGATGGCGCCGAAGTCCGCGTATTGAACCGGCGCGACAAAGCCTCGATGAGCCAGACCCTCTACGATTTCAGCGCCCAACGCCTGAACGGTGACGAGCAGCGTTTCGACGCCTATCGCGGCAAGGTTCTGCTCATCGTGAACACCGCCAGCCAGTGCGGCTTCACACCGCAATACGCCGGCCTTGAAGAACTCTACCGGACCTTCAAGGAGCGGGGATTCGTCGTTCTCGGCTTCCCCTGCAACCAGTTCGGCGCCCAGGAGCCGGGTGACGCACAGACCATCGCCCAATTCTGCCAGACCCGGTTCGACGTCAGTTTCCCGCTCTTTGCCCGGATCGACGTAAACGGCGACAACGCCCATCCGCTCTACACCTGGCTCAAGCACGAAGCTGCCGGCATCTTGGGTACCGAGGCGATCAAATGGAATTTCACCAAATTCCTGGTCGACCGTGAAGGCCGGGTGGTCCACCGCTACGCCCCGGCTACCCGGCCGGACGAACTGGTCGAAGCAGTCGAGTCCGTGCTGTGAGTCGCCAGCGGAACCCTTTCAGCCCGCTTTTATCGAACAGATAACCCTTCGTCAGGAAAAGGAGTCTTCCATGCAAGCCCAACTGCACACCATGAGCAACCTGTTCGCCCAGCTTGGATTGCCCAGCGAAGAGGCCGGCGTCGAGAGCTTCATCGCCGCCCACCGTCCGCTCGAAAACGAAATCCCGCTCTACCGGGCGCCCTTCTGGAGCGACGCGCAACGGACTTTCCTCAAGGAAGAAATCATCGAAGACGCCGACTGGTCGGCGGTCATCGACGAGCTCAACGGGCGGTTGCGCTAGGCCTCGCGGTCCGGCCCGAGCTTGCCGCCCGAGGCCATCACCCGGTCGCTCAGCGCCTGCAGCGTGGCCTGCGCGTCGGCCGCCGCTTCCCGCATCTCGTCCGCCGTTAACGGCCGAAGCAGCGCCTCCAGTTCGATGCGCTGGATGTTCGGGCACTTGCCGACCACGCCCTGGACGATGCTGTCCACCTTGCGCGCGCCCAGCCCGAACAACACCTTCTCCAGTACGAAAACGCGGACCACGATGATGTCCTCCTCGCCCTGGGCCGTCGCCTGCACCGCCTCGATTTCCCGGCGCAGATAGCCGCGGAACTTGAGCGCCGTGATCTCGGCCGGAACCTGCAGGATGGATGAACGGAATTGACCTTGGATCATGGCTGGGCAGAAAGCGGGAAAACGGCGATTCTCGCAGAAGGACGGGGGCGGAGAAAGCGTGAATTCCAGCCTGGATTCCGGTCGCCGGCCGGCGACCCGCCTTGCCCCCGTGGGTTTACTTGGCGACGAAGGTATCCGGCATCTGCAGCGCCACCACTTCGCCACGTGCCGTGGCCTCGCCGTCGGCATAGACCGTCGCCTCGACCACCACCTTGCGCCCCTTGATCTCCTTGACCTTGCCGCGAATCTCCAATTGCGGGCCGAGCGGCGTCGGCTTCAGGTAACTGACCTGGAGCGAACCGGTCACGAAGCGGAACGGCGGCAAGCTGTCCATGCTCCGATTCTCGGCACGATACATCGCGGCTGCCGCCGTGCCCGTGCCGTGGCAATCGATCAGCGAAGCCAGCAGGCCGCCATAAACAAAACCGGGAATCGCCGTGTGCTCGGGGCGCGGCTGAAAATGCGTGACCGTCTCGTCACCCTCCCAGAAAGTCTTGATCTGGTGCCCCTGCGCGTTCTCGCGGCCGCAGCCGTAGCAGTGGGCGAGGTTCTCCGGGTAATAATCCTGAAAGGCCTGCATGTTGGCCAAAATTCCCGGTTGACCGTGGAAGGCTGGCAAGCCGCTTCGCTGCGGGCATCCGGGAGCCAGGAATCCCGTGCGGCATGGCATTTTCAAAACGACACATAATATTTGTTGCAATGCAGCAAAATTCTGAGAGAATAGAGTCTGTCTCCTCCATCTCCTCCAAGAAATGGATTTATGCCCGCCAAAAGCGGGCATTTTTTTGTCCGGATCAATGACCCCCAGGAGGAATAAGTGCGCCTTGGCACGATTCGTATGGACAAAAAAGAAGCCCGTCTAACGCGGGCTTTCAGATGGTTTGTCTCCTCCACCCGAATCAATTCGTTTCGGTCGGACGCCATGCATCCAAGGGAGACCGGATTATCGCTGGTTGAATCGATTTTGTATAGGTTAAATTCAATCCCGCTCAATCACGCGCCAACAACGCGGGGGCGCAGGCAGATCGTCAGCAAATACGCCGCGACAGCCATTTAAGCGATCAGCGGCCAGGCGAACATCCGAACGCTGTCATCGAGCCCGACTCCCCGATTTGCCAAGGTCGAGCATGGGTCTCTGACACTATGACTGCACTCATCCGATGCCGTGAACGGCGTTGTAATTGGCCAGGGCCTTGGCCACCTGCCCGGTCGGTGTCGCCGGGTCACCCAGGCCGAATTCGGCCTGCAAGGAGGTCATGTTGGAATCGATGTAGCTGATCGCGCGCGTCAGATTGTCCAGACGGTTGGTAATGAAGTTGCCGGCCGAGTTCAACAGCTCAGCCGACTTGGCGAAATTGGTGGTGAATTCATGCAACGCGCCGATCGCCGCCGTCTTGTTGCCGGCCAGCGTCGCATCCAGCCGGGCGTTATCGACGGTCGCCAGCTTGGTCACCGGGTCGATGCTCAGGCCGAGATCAGCCATGCCATGCACGCCGTTCATCGCGCCATTGAATGGGTTGGCGATACTCTGCTCCAGTTCCCACTGCGACACCTTGGCCGCCTGCGTGCCCGCCAGCATGCCGCCATCCTGCAACTCGCTGCCGAAACGCTGCATCCAGCCATTGTAGGCATTGGCAAAAGCCTGCACGCGGCTGCGGATTTCATCGTTGCCGGTCGACTCCGCCGTGCTGCCCAGCTTTACCGCCTCCTGCTGCAGCGTCGACACGTAGGATTTCATGTCGCTCAATTCAGACGACTCCGCCTTGAAATTGACGGCAAAGCGGTTGATGCCCGTCATCATCGTGTAGGCCGACTCCGGGTCAAACAGCGCCATGTTGCGCCCCGCGGCCGACACGCCATTCGTGCCACCCACGCCAGCGGCGCTGCCCAGCAGGGCATCAAGAGAGGACGTGCCAGCCGTTTTGCCGGCACCGAGAATGTCGGCAAAATTCGTCGCGCCCGACGCCTTGCCCGAACCCGGCACCGACGAGACCAGCAAACCGACCGTTTGCGATTCGACATTGGCGATCTGCAACTTCAGGGATGACAAAAAATCCGTCGCCCCAGCCGAACCCGCCGTCGGCATCGTCGCCTTGCCGCCCAGGAGTTTCGAAAAATCGAAACCGTTACCGTTAATACCATTGACCGACATATCGCCTCCAACCATTGTCGAGGGCCAACAACCCTCGTCCTGCTTCACACCCAACTAATAGCAACAACCACACCCGCCTGCCGCAGTCCCTTGGTGCATAGCGGCGCAAAAACGGACCACCCGGCCGGGACCGCCTGCCGCACAAGGAACCGCGAGGCAACACGACGCACCGGGCACAATTATCCCGACCCCGGTAGACCTGAACGCCGGCGGCTCGTTCGCGGCAACGCTGGCGCTTTTTGCCGAGCGACCGGCAAGAGCGGTTCCCCGAAGCCGACTGGCCCAAACGCTCGGCGGGCAAAATGGATAGGAGCAGAGCCTGATTTTTATGCGCAAAAAAGCCGGGACATGCCCGGCCGATTTTGTTTTTGGTCATTTTTTCCGGTTGACCGTGGGATCGAATACCGCCTCAGGTCAGCACCCGTCGCAGCGCCCGAATTTTGCTCCACAGCGCCGCCTTGGGCAGGCTCATCGCCATCACCTGCATGCAGCGCTCCAGCCAGTCCGGGCGATTCTGCAAATGCTCAATGGCGTGTTCAAGGTCGCGGGCAATCGCCTCGCCGTAGGCGCCCTGTGCCTTGAGCAGCGCTTTGCGCAATAACGGCAAGGAGGGTTTCATCATGGCCAGATCGATCACGTCGCGGCTGAACACGCCGTCGTCGCTCCACCGATCCGCATTCGCCAGCAACTTGCTGGTCGCCATGTCGAGCGGCGTCAGCGTCGAAACGCCGCCCACCTGGTCTTTCCCGCTGGCCGCCTCAAGCGAGATGCGGCCCTCGAGGACGATTTCAAACTTGATCGGCAGTTCATCCACCAGCAGCGTCGTGCGAATGCCGTACTGATCGGCGCGCACCTCACGCGCCAGCCGAAACCGTTCACCTTCCGGCCGCAACAAGCCAGCAAACCCCGTCTCGCCAGTCAGCAACTGGCGCAGACGGCGATAGTTGTCGAGGTCCGACACCAGAAAATCCATATCGACCGATTCGCGATACTCGCCAAAACGCAACGCCATCGCCGTGCCGCCGCCAAACAGGCAATTCGCCTCACGCAGCAAATCGCCATCCAGCGCCGACAACACCCGTGCAATCCGCCGATGATGCGGGCGCTCAAACATCGCCGCTTCCCGGCCACGCCGAGCCACCAAAGGCCAGCCGCAAGGCATCAATCAAATTCCGCTCGTGCGGCAACAAGGCCGCCTCATCAACATGCCGCCAGTTGCGCTCATAAATCCCCAGCGCCTCGCGCGGCGTCAATTCATCCGTTCCCTGAACCTGCCACGCCAGTTGCCGCAAAGCCGGGAAATCAGCCAGACACACCCGCGCCGGCAACCAGCCAGCCTTGTCGTCCGCCACCGGTTGCCATGCCTCGTCTGCCACCACCGTCGCTGAAAAAGTCATCCCCAGCGCCGCCAGCACATTCAAGTAAGCCCCCATCGTCACCGAAGGCTCGCCCTGCTCAATGCGATGCACGCTCACCCGCGACATCCCGGAAGCCTCCGCCAGTGCCGTCGCACTCACCCGCAAGGCCTTGCGCTGCGCACGAATGCGGGCGCCAAGAGCGGCAAGCTGCTCGGTGACGACGGCGGGGCTTTGAGGGGCTTTTGCTGGCATAGTGTTTCTCATAGTAGGCAAATATGCCATGTTGTCAATATTGAGAAACATATTTGTGAAAACGGCCGGCGAAGGAAAGTCGCCATACTACGAAGCCGTCCTCTTCGATGCGGCAGCCATGAGCAGACGCTGGCGGGGCGGATTGGCCGACCGAGATCGGTTTGCAGAGGCTTCCACGGTCAACCGGGTTTACTACGCGAAGCGTAAAAATGCGCCAATTTTGAAAGGGGAGAAAACTAAATGTCTCTGACCCCTTTGGCTTGCGGGATCATGGAGCCGCTAACACTTGGACATAGCTTTGTAGTGGTCGGGGTATCCAGTTTTTTCGAAAACCAGTCTCAATCCTTCTTTGAATATCCCGTAGTCAAACTCTTTCATATCAATAATGTTTTGTCCAAGGGAGTGGGACTCCCTATTTATGTATCGGCAAAATGCTTGAAATCTCGCATCTTGAAGTTCAGGCATTTGAAAGACATTACCTAGGTCTTTCTTGCGCACGAAATTGAAAAAGTACTCAATGATGTTCCGCATGCAGTTCGCGATAAGCGCTGGAGGTTGATTGTGGTCGTTGATAACCGACCAATACGCCTGATAGTCATTCTGTATTTCCTCGTACTTCATTTCTTGGATATTGCTGCCAGTCGAGCGTTTTGTTAGCCTGAAAAGTTTTTGAGTTTCCTTACGACGGTCGTGATTAGTTTCAGTTAGTTCGTAGAAAAAATACAGGCTGTGAGTCAACACAATCACCTGACAGAATCGGTCATCCTTAAAGAACAGCATACGAATCAATCGCCCCACGTTAAAGACGAACACGTGTGACAGGCTAGAGATCGGATCATCAATCACCACGATGCGTTGAGTGTGAGTATCGTCAGTACTTGATTTACCTTTGCAAAGCTCACAAAAGTACAAGAAGCTGATCATCATCTTCTCGCCTTCGCTGAGTGAGTGAAAAGCGTCGTTATCCCCTCCTGCACGAACCACGCGATAGAGACTGTCTGAGTGCTTTTTTACACTGAAATCAGCTATGCCTAGATCCAGAAGGCCTGCGTTGATTGCATCTACCGCCGCGTCAACGTTCACCGTTTGCTTCTGTGCCTCTGTTATCTGTTCCTTAATTTTTGCAAGGTCGGAGTTGATCTTGCCTATTTCAGTATCCAAGACTTTGAGCTTTTGATTTACGGCTTGCAGATCTTGCTCAAATCGCGACACTGTTTGGTCGTATTGCCACCGCATCAGCAGCCAAAACTCGTCTTTTAACTTTGCGAGTGATGATTCACGATTTTGTAATTTTTGGTTGTATTCACTTATTACCTTGTTGATTGCGGCAACTTCCGAATTAAAGTCTTCAGTCAAACTGGACGTGTCGGTCAAAGCCACAGTAGCCTTTGGGCTTCTAATCTTTTCTCCTATCTTCCCGGCATTGTCTCGCATAGATGTGACGAGTAACTGGTACTTACTCAAAAGTGTGCCTTTGTGCTCTTGTGCGAATGGATGATCTGTAAATGCACTAACTCCAGGCAGAGACTCGATAGCGACTTGATACTTCTCCTGCATTGCAGTTAGCGCATCCAGTTGTTTCTGATAGCTTTCATCGAAATACGATCTGACGCTTTCAACGAATTTGTTGGTGATAGTCGTCTCTTGGCAGAATGGGCATTGCGCCCCAGTCTCACTAACCTCATTAGGTAGGAATTCAATCCCTTGTTTAACCCAGTCTGCATTCCCGAGCTGCTCGATCAGTGACGCAACCTCGCTGTCAGCATTGCCAAGTATGGATGTGCCGAATAGTTGATCAGGCTCGACGTAATGCGCTTGAAATGTGATGTTCGACAATGGCTGCTGAGGATTTGCATCATCGCCTTTGAGCGCGTCCACATCTTTTCGTAACGCTTGGATGCCCCTTGTCGGCTCGCTGGTTGGTTTTGAAATAGCTAGTAAGTGCTCGAACAGCGTTTCTTTTTTTCCCATTAAGCCTTTGAGACAGTACTCAAGGACGCGATCTCCACCCGTGTATGTCTTTTTGATGCCCCAAACTTCTTCTGTGGCTTGTTGTTTCTGATTGAGAAATGCTTGGTTAGTTTGTTCTTTTTCGCGGCGTTTGGACTGGAGCGACTGCTCTAGTTGCGTTTGCTTTTTCGTTCCTTCCGCAATTTTTTGTTCGGCCTCTTTGTTCTCCTTCGAGAGGCTGAAAATTCCTTTTAGATTGTCAGCGACAAAGAAAATGTCTCTTATGAATTTTTGGTTGTAGACAAGAACTGGCGTAGTTTGGGCTGGTGCCTTACTGCAAAACCTGAATTCTGGATCGTCCGGCGCGTAAAGAAAATTAGAGATAGTTGATTTACCCGTACCGTTTAGGCCGTAGATCAGATTGATCTTCTTGTCGGTAACAAGACTCGTCGTGTGCTTGTAGCTGGCGACTGTATCCATGCGTATTTCGGTGATCACTTATCTCAACTCCTTGAACTCAATACCCAAAGGGGTCAGAGTGATTAGGTTTTTCAATTCACTCCGCTCCCATTTGTTGTTTTCGACACACAGGTGCCGATTGCCGGTATCAGCGCAGCCAAGGCCGCCCCCTTATGCTTTTGTATTCGGGCGATTATGCCATTCAAAAACTTCAGGGAGTTTTGCTAATTTGGCTCGAACGTGAATTACCAAACGAAGAACACGAGCGTCCAAACCGTTGCCATGAGTCCGACCGGCCACAGCATGGCGATGCCGGCATTCCATTTTTGGGCATTTTTTCCGGTTGACCGTAGCACTAGCTGAAAAGCCAGCCACAGGCTGCCGAGACAGCCGGCGGTGAGCAGGCCGATGCGGAACCAGGGTAGCCAGCCGAGCCACAGGTGTTCGGCTTTCAGATGGGTGACGGTGAGCATGGACAGGCCGAGGATGACGCTGGCCGCGGCGAGCGGGGTCAGGGCGAGGGTGAAGCGTTGCCAGCTCAGGTGTTCGGTTTTGAGGGCGCGGGCGGCGAGGGCCGGGCCGATGAGCAGCAGGCTGCCGAGCAGGAAGCCGCCGCCGAGCAGGTAGGCGAGGATCAGGGCGCCGTCGAGCCAGGTGAACAGGTCGCTGGCTTCCGGGTAGTGAGTGAGCAGCCACCACGGGACGTCGTTGTCGAGCAGCGCGAAGTGGTCGTGGTCGACGAGCCATTCGGCGGCGGCCAGCTTGGCGCTGAGCAGCCAGGGGCTGAGCGTCCACTGGAAGGCGGCGGTGGCGACGCCGAGCACGCCGTAGACGAGGGTCAGCGCATCGGGCGTGCGGGCCGGGTTGTTGAAGTCGAGGATTTCGCTGAACGGCGAGCGGGCCGAGTAGGTGACGGCGTCGCGCTGGCCGGCGCAGCGGCCGCAGCTATGGCATTCGGAGGCGCTGGTCATGCGCCGGACGTCGAGCAGCGGGGCGCAATTGACCGGCTCGAAATCGCCCTGATGCTTGTCCCAGGCGTCGCGGTCGACCTTGTAGTGGAGCGGGGCGATCTTGGCCAGCACGGCGAAAACGCCGGAGGCCGGGCACAGGTAGCGGCACCAGAT
>PHCF01000076.1 GCA_002842145.1 Betaproteobacteria bacterium HGW-Betaproteobacteria-6
GGAGAGGCGGCGCAGCGACCATTCGGCGCCGAACAGGGTGATGCTTTCCTGGGTCAGGCTGTGGATGGTGACGGAGAGCACGGTGATGCCGAAGAGGGCAATGCCGGCGAGGAGGAGCAGGCTGTAGGGGAGCAGCGCGGCGACGATGGCGTGGCGTTTCACCGTGGCGTGGCGGTGGGCGAAGATTTGCGCCATGGCTTTTTGCAGGATGGAGAAGGTCAGCGAGCTGAAGAAGACCAGGGTGCCGAGCAGGACGACGCCGATCGAGACGCCGTTGTCGATGAAGCCGGAGACGTCGGCGAGGACGGCGGCGGCCTGGCTGGGGACCAGCCATTCGAGATAGCGCTGGAGGGTGGCGAGGAGTTCGGCCTGGTCGACCCAGTGCGATAGCCAGAGGACGAGCAGGATGATCATCGGCAACAGCGAGAGCAGGGCGTAGTAGGCGACGGCGCCGGCGAGCAACAGGCCCTGGTTTTTGCGGAAATTGCGCAGGACGGTGAGGGCAAAATCGAGGGGGTGGAAGATCAGTTGCTGATCGGTTTTGGAGATGAGGGACATGGGCGCTTGAGGAGAATGCCTTGGGCGGATGACGGGTAGTTATAACCCGAGCGGCTGGCGCTGGCTGCAACAATTTTACTTTTCCCGGCCGCTCGTGCCCGGTCTGGCGCAAACGGCTACACTGCCTGCTCCCGGCTCACTTCAATCAATCATGGATAACCTGCTGTACTGGATCGCCCTTGCTGCCGTCGCCGTCAGCGCCCTGACCGGCGTGCTCGATGCCGGGCGCAAGCGCATGGATCTGGTCGGCGTCGTCATGGTCGGCATGGCGACGGCCCTGGGCGGCGGCACGGTGCGCGACGTGCTGCTCGACCGTCCGGTGTTCTGGATCAGCGACCAGACTTATCTGCTCGTCGCTTTCGCCACCACCTTTCTCGTTTTCTTCGCTGTGCGCGGGCTTCGCTTGCCGCAGCGTCTGTTCCTGATTCCCGATGCGATCGGGCTGGCACTGTTTGCCATCACCGGCACCCAGGTGGCGCTCGATCTCAATGCGCCGTGGCTGGTGGCCAGCTTGCTCGGGGTGACGACCGGAGTCGTCGGCGGGGTCTTGCGCGACGTGTTGTGCAACGATGTGCCGCTCATTTTTGTGCCCGGCGAACTCTATGCCTCGGCCGCCTGGGCCGGGGCGCTGACGCTGATCGGCCTGCAGGCGCTTGGCGTGTCGCCGGTTGTCGCGGCGTGGAGCGGGATGGCCGTCGTTCTCGCCCTGCGCTGGATCGGCATTGTTTTTGCCATCCGCCTGCCGACCTATAGCGAGCGGGAGTGAACCGGTTGTGAATTTCCTGGCCCATGCCGTGCTGGCCGGCGACGAGCCGGCGCTTATCGTCGGCGGCGTGGTCGGCGACTGGATCAAGGGGCCACTGCCAGCCGGTCTGCCGCCCGGGCTGGCGCGTGGCGTCGCGCTGCATCGCGCCATCGACCGCCATGCCGAGGATCACCCCGCCTTTCAGCGCAGCCGGCAGCGGATGTCGGCCGAACGACGGCGTTACGCCGGGGTGCTCGTCGATATTTTCTACGACCATCTGCTGGCCCGCGACTGGTCGGACGAGGAGCCGCTGGCGGCGGCCACCCGGCGCATCTACGGCCACTTGGCCGATCACCTGCCGGCCCTGCCCGAGCACGCCAGACCGGCCATGCAGCTCATGGCCAGCGAGGATTGGCTGGGCAGTTATGCCGGGCTGGACGGCATTGCCGACGTTTTACAGCGCATGAGCCGGCGCGCCCGCCAGCCGAACCCGCTGGCCGGCGGCGAGGTCGAGTTCATGGCCGATGCGGCGGGCTTCGCCGAGGATTTCGCTCACTGGCGTGCCGATGCCGGTGAATTCGTGCGCGTCTGGCGGGCCGGCAATCCCTGATTTTTTGTCTTTTTGCCGGTTGACCGTGGGATTCTGGTTCGGTAACAAATCACTTACGGGTCTCGTAAAAACAAGTGACTTTTACTTAACAGTTGGCGCGCCTAGCATTCACTTCATCGCAAAACCGATGAACGAAACCAGGAGATAAAAGCATGGACCAGTCCCAGCGCTACGCCGACCTGAGCCTCAAGGAGGCCGACCTGATCGCGGCCGGCCAGCACATTCTGTGCGCCTACCGGATGAAACCCAAAGCCGGGCACGGCTACCTCGAAGCGGCCGCTCACTTCGCCGCCGAGTCGTCGACCGGCACCAACGTCGAGGTGTGCACCACCGACGAATTCACCAAGGGCGTCGATGCGTTGGTGTACTACATCGACGAGGCGAGCGAGGACATGCGCATCGCTTACCCGCTCGACCTGTTCGACCGCAACATCACCGACGGCCGCATGATGATGGTCTCCTTCCTGACCCTGACCATCGGCAACAACCAGGGCATGGGCGACGCCGCGCCATCGAACTGTTCGACGGCCCGAGCCGGGGCATCGCCGACCTCTGGCGCACGCTCGGCCGTCCGGTCGTCGATGGCGGCTATATTTCCGGCACGATCATCAAGCCCAAGCTCGGCCTGCGTCCCCAACCCTTCGCCCGCGCCGCCTACGAATTCTGGCTGGGCGGTGATTTCATCAAGAATGACGAGCCGCAAGGCAACCAGCCCTTCGCCCCGATGCGCCAGACCATCCCGCTCGTCTATGACGCCATGAAGCGGGCCATGGACGAAACCGGCGAGGCCAAGCTGTTCTCGGCCAACATCACGGCCGACGATCATCACGAAATGGTGGCGCGCGGCGAATTCATCCTGCGCAGCTTCGGCCCCGACGCCGACAAGGTCGCCTTCCTCGTCGACGGCTACGTCGGCGGCCCGGGCATGATCACCACGGCCCGCCGCCACTTCGCCAACCAGTTCCTGCATTACCACCGGGCTGGTCACGGGGCGATCACCTCGCCATCGGCCAAGCGCGGCTACACCGCCTACGTGCTGGCCAAGATGAGCCGCCTGCAAGGCGCCTCGGGCATCCACGTCGGCACCATGGGCTACGGCAAGATGGAAGGTGACAAGGACGACCGCGCCGCCGCCTACGTCATCGAACGCGACAGCTACCAGGGGCCGGTCTACCCGCAGGAATGGTACGGCATGAAACCGACCGTGCCGATCATCTCCGGCGGCATGAACGCCCTGCGCCTGCCCGGCTTCTTCGACAACCTCGGCCACGGCAACGTCATCAACACGGCCGGTGGCGGCGCCTACGGCCATATCGACAGCCCGGCCGCCGGCGCCCGCTCGCTGCGTCAGGCCTACGACTGCTGGAAAGCCGGCGCCGATCCGGTGGATTGGGCGCGCGACCACTTCGAATTCGCCCGGGCGTTCGAATCCTTCCCGCAGGATGCGGATCTGCTTTATCCGGGGTGGCGGCAGAAGCTGCGGTTGGCGGCGTAAGGCTGGGGGGTGGGGCTTTCCTGGTTTATTGGCTTGGGGTTCCGCCTTGCTGGCGGGCGTACTTTCTTTTGCTTCGCCAAAAGAAAGTAGCCAAAGAAAAGGCGACCCCAAGGTCGGCGCCCCTTCGGGCCGGGCGGCTGGCTAAACTCGCCTGCGGCTCAGACAACGCCAGCCGACTTCCCCCGGCCTACCTGCGTTGCTCAGCGCCTCTCATGGGGACCCGAAAAGCGTCCACGTTCAACCGCTTTGCCGAAAAAACCGATTCCTACGGTCAACCCGAAAAAAAGCCAAAAAATGAAATCTGCCGGTCGGGCGTGGACGCTTCACCGGGCCCCTTGAGAGGTGCCGAGCAACGCAGGGGCTGGCGGGAAAGGTGAATCGCCAAAAAGACGCCCCCAAGCCAATCGAAGCCCCTCCCCACCAAACACCGACCAGCGTTAAACTCCCCTTTACCAAACAACCAAAAAAATCGAGCCATCCTGAATATGAACTTCATCCGCACCCTGACGCTCCGCCAGTTGCAGATTTTCGTCGTCGCCGCCCGGCATCTGAGTTATGCCCGCGCCGCCGAGGAGCTGCATCTGACGCCGCCGGCGGTCTCGATGCAGTTGAAGCAGCTCGAAGACAATGTCGGCCTGCCGTTGTTCGAGCGCCTTGGGCGCGGGGTGGCGTTGACGGCGGCCGGTGAGTTGCTGGTTCATCACGCCTTGCGCGTGCTCGGTGAAATCAAGGATGCCGAGGCGAATCTGCTGGCCATGCTGGGGGCGGAAACCGGGCAGTTGTCGGTCGGGCTGGTCAGCACCGCCAAGTATTTCATGCCGCGCCTGCTCGCCCGGTTTGCCCAGTTGCATCCCGGTATCGAGGTCCAGTTTTCAGTGGGCAACCGCGAAAGCCTGCTGCAGAAGTTGCAGGACAACGCCATCGACCTCGCTGTCATGGGGCGCATTCCGACCGAGATCGATGCGCATGCCGAGCCGATGGCCAGCCATCCCTACGTGCTCATCGGCCCGGCCGACCATGCGCTGCGCGGCGCTCACCGTTTCGACCTGCACGAACTGCGGCAAGAGACTTTCCTGCTGCGCGAGGAGGGGTCGGGTTCGCGCCGGGTGGCCGAGGAAATGTTCAAGAACCATCTGTTCACGCCGCCGCGCACGATCAGCATGGGCAGCAACGAGACGATCAAGCAGGCGGTGATGGCGGGCATGGGCATTTCGCTGATTTCGCTGCATACCTTGCCGCTCGAGCTGAAGACCGGCGAGGTCAGCGTGCTCGACGCGGTGGGCACGCCCATCGAGCGTACCTGGTACGTGGTGCACATGAACGCCAAGCGCCTGTTACCAGCCGGCCAGCGTTTCCGCGAATTCCTGCTGGACAACGCCGCAGCAGCGCTGGCGCAGGAATTCGACGTCTATCTTCAGGCCACCGGGGGCTGATCAGGGAGGCGGTTCACGAAGCGCAGTTCCTGCGGATAGGGGAAGAAGTCCTCGACGTGACCGTCGCGGATCTTGCGCTGGGCGGTCTGCCAGAAGTCGGTGCCGAGCAGGTCCCGGTGGTGTTTGAGGAAGACCTTGCGGACGAGCGGCGAGCCGAGCAGGAAGGTGGCAAATTCTTCGGGGAAGACGTCGCCGCGGGCCACCGGATACCACACCTCGCCCGACATTTCCGTCTCGAAATCCGGCGCCGGCGGGATCTTTCGGAAGTTGATGTCGGTCATGTACTCGATTTCATCGTAGTCGTAGAAGACCACGCGGCCGTAGCGCGTGACGCCGAAGTTCTTCCACAGCATGTCGCCCGGGAAGATATTGGCCTGCGCCATTTCGCGAATGGCGCTGCCGTATTCGACGATGGCGTTTTCCAGAGCGTCCACGTTGTTGGCGCGCTCCATGCGGTCGAGGTGGATGTTGAGCGGCTCCATGCGGCGCTCGATGTAGAGGTGTTTGATGATGAGTTGGTCGCCGTCGATCTCGAAGCATGACGGAGCCAAGGCCTGCAATTCGGCCAGCACCTCGGCATCGAAGCGCTTGAGCGGGAAGAGGACGTTGGAGAACTCCAGCGTGTCGGCCATGCGGCCGACACGGTCGACCTGCTTGACCATCAGGAACTTCTGCTTGACCGTGGCGCGGTCCGTCGTCTTCGAGGCGCCGAAAACGTCCTTGATGATCTTGAAGACGTAGGGGTAGGACGGCAGCGTGAAGACGAGCATGACCATGCCGCGAATGCCGGGCGCCATGATGAATTTGTCTTCCGAATGGTGCAGGTGATAGATGAAATCGCGGAAGAACATGGTTTTGCCCTGCTTGCCGAGGCCGAGCATGATGTACAGCTCGGAGCGCGGCTTGGCCGGCAGGATGGAGCGCAGGAACTGGACGTAGCCAGAGGGCACTTCCATGTCGACCATGAAATAGGCGCGCGATAGCGAAAAGAGCAGGCCGATCCGCCAGGCATCGAGCAGGATGGTGTCGATGTAGAGCGTGCCGTTGTCGTCGTGGAGGACCGGGATGGCGAACGGAAATTCCCATGAACCGTTGATCGCCTTGCCGATGACGTAGGCCGCCTTGTTGCGGTAGAAGGCCGAGCCGAGCACCTGAATCTGGAAATTGACTTCGCGTCGCGGCATGCCTTTGAGGTGGTCGCGGACGGCCGCGTAAACATGGCCGACATCGCGGTCGAGATCAGCAAAGGGGCGATGCCAGTGGAAGTCGGCAATGATCGTGTGGATGGCGCCGCGCAGGCCATCTTCCTTGGCGTAATAGCTGCGGTAGGTTGGCACGTCGTCGCCCTCGATGTTCTCAGTCGAGATGCTCGGGCGGACGAAAATGAAATCGTTGTGGAAATAGTTGCGGTGCAGGATCTTGGTCGTCACCGAATTGAAGAAAGTCTCGGCCAGTTCCGGCTGTTTGTGGTTGAGGAGCAGCCCGATGTAAAGCAGCTTGACCTGCTGCCAGGTCGTGTCGTCGAGATGCTGGGCGTCGAACTCGTCGCGCAGGCGCTCGACGCATTCATCGACGCGGTCGTCATAGAAACGGATGCGTTCGCGCACGGCCTTGTGCACGCCGAGCCAGTCGGCTTGCTCGAAACGCCTCTTGGCTTCGCGGCTGGTTTGGCGGAACAACCGGTAATGCTTGTTGAACCCCTGGATCATGGCCAGCGCGATCTGGTGCGCGCCAGTGCCATAGAGGCCGACGGAAATCTTCATTGCCACGTCTCCTGTGCTCCGGAAATTCTAGCATTGCGTGTTGCCGGTATTCGGTAGTTCGGGATGTGAAATGACGTTTCACCGTTGACCGAAGGCCCCCTGGCGGAGATACTCGAAAGGTTTGCTTTTGTAAGCATGGCGAAAGGGGCGAGGGATATATTCGCCCGGCGTTATTTAACCAATTCGAGGAGTCGACATGGCCGCAGGAAAGTCCAAGATCATTTACACACTAACCGACGAGGCGCCATTGTTGGCTACCTGCGCCTTCCTGCCGATTGTCCGCACCTTTACCTCGCCGGCCGGAATCGAAATCGAAAAAGCCGACATCTCCGTGTCGGCTCGCGTTCTCGCCGAATTCTCCGACTTTCTTCCCGATGACCAGAAGGTTCCGAACACCCTGAGCGAGCTGGGCAAGAAGTGCCTGCTGCCGGATACCAACATCATCAAGCTGCCGAACATTTCTGCCTCGGTTGCCCAGCTCAAAGCCTGCGTCAAGGAACTGCAGGAAAAGGGCTACAAGATCCCCGATTACCCGGAAACCGCCAATACCGAAGAAGAAAAGGCCCTCAAGGCCCGCTTCGGCAAGTGTCTTGGTTCCGCCGTCAACCCGGTGCTGCGCGAAGGTAACTCCGACCGCCGCGCGCCGGGCGCCGTCAAGAACTACGCCAAGAAGCGCCCGCACTCCATGGGCGAATGGAAGCAGTGGTCGCAGACCCACGTTTCCCACATGGAACACGGCGACTTCTACCACGGCGAAAAGTCGCTGACCCTCGACAAGGCGCGCGACGTGCGCATGGAGCTGATCGCCAAGGGCGGCAAGACCACCGTGCTCAAGCCGAAGCTCTCACTGCTCGAAGGCGAGATCATCGACTCCATGTTCATGAGCAAGAAGGCGCTGTGCGACTTCTACGAAGCCCAGCTCGAAGACTGCCGCCAGTCCGGCATCCTCTTCTCGCTGCACGTCAAGGCAACGATGATGAAGGTCTCGCACCCGATCGTGTTCGGCCACTGCGTCAAGATCTACTACAAGGACGCCTTCGAGAAGCACGGCAAGACCTTTGACGAGCTCGGCATCAACGTCAACAACGGCATGGTCGACCTCTACGAGAAGATCAAGACCCTGCCGGAATCCAAGCGCGACGAGATCATCCGCGACCTGCACGCCTGTCAGGAACACCGTCCGCGTCTGGCCATGGTCGATTCGGCCAAAGGCATCACCAATTTCCATTCCCCGAACGACATCATCGTCGATGCCTCCATGCCGGCGATGATCCGTCAGGGCGGCAAGATGTGGGGTGCCGACGGCAAGCAGTACGACAGTAAGTGCGTCATGCCGGAATCGACCTTCGCCCGCATCTACCAGGAGATGATCAACTTCTGCAAATGGCACGGCAACTTCGATCCGCGGACCATGGGTACCGTCCCGAACGTTGGCCTGATGGCCCAGCAGGCCGAGGAGTACGGCTCGCATGACAAGACCTTCGAGATCGCCGAAGACGGCATCGCCAACATCGTCGACATCGCCACCGGCGAAGTGCTGCTCACGCAGAACGTCGAAGCCGGCGACATCTGGCGCGCCTGCCAGGTCAAGGATGCGCCGATCCGCGACTGGGTCAAGCTGGCCGTTACCCGCGCCCGCCAGTCCGGCATGCCGGCCATCTTCTGGCTGGACGCCTATCGTCCGCACGAGAACGAACTGATCAAGAAGGTCCAGAAGTACCTCAAGGATCACGACACCAGCGGTCTCGACATCCAGATCATGTCGCAGGTCCGCGCCATGCGTTTCACCCTCGAGCGTGTTGCCCGCGGTCTCGATACCATTTCGGTGACCGGCAACATCCTGCGCGACTACCTGACCGACCTGTTCCCGATCATGGAACTCGGCACCTCGGCCAAGATGCTGTCCATCGTCCCGCTCATGAATGGCGGCGGCATGTACGAAACCGGCGCCGGCGGTTCGGCCCCGAAGCACGTCCAGCAACTGACCCAGGAAAACCACCTGCGCTGGGATTCGCTCGGCGAGTTCCTGGCCCTGGCCGTATCGCTCGAAGAGCAGGGCATCAAGGACGGCAACAAGCGCGCCATCCTGCTCGCCAAGACGCTCGACGCGGCGACCGGCAAGCTGCTCGACAACAACAAGTCGCCGTCGCCAAAGACCGGTGAGCTCGACAACCGCGGCTCGCAGTTCTACCTCGCCATGTACTGGGCGCAGGAACTGGCTGCGCAGACCGAAGACAAGGAACTGGCCGGCAAGTTCACCACGCTGGCCAAGACCCTGACCGACAACGAAGGCCAGATCGTTGCCGAAATGAAGTCGGTGCAGGGCCGTCCGGTTGATATTGGCGGCTACTACAAGGCCGATGCCGAGAAGACCAAGGCGATCATGCGCCCGAGCCCGACGCTCAACGCAGCGCTCAAGGCAGCCCGCGCCTAAGCGAGCTGACTTTCCCGGTGCGTCAGCGCCGGAAATACGAAAAGCGAAGGCCGATCCGGTCTTCGCTTTTTTGTTTTTGGTCTTTTTTTCCGGTTGACCGTGGGATTCTCACGTCCGGTCAAATGACTGACAGCGGCTGTCTTTTTGCGACATAATCAACCACGCAGCCCGGCGCCGGAGACATGCGGCGGGCTTTGCCGTTCAACGGAATGCGTGGCTGCTGCCCGTCCGACAACTAGCCAAGGAGAGACCATGACTTCTCACATCAAGGTGCCGCAAGGCGGTCAGAAAATCGTGCCGGGCCAGGCGATCCCGAACAATCCGATCATTCCCTTCATCGAGGGTGATGGCATCGGCATCGACATCACGCCGGTCATGATCAAGGTCATCGATGCGGCGGTTGCCAAGGCCTATGGCGGGACGAAGAAGATTTACTGGATGGAAGTCTTTGCCGGTGAGAAATCGACCCGCATCTATGGTCCGGACGAGTGGTTCCCGCAGGAGACCTTTGCCGCGCTCAAGGAATATTCGGTGTCGATCAAGGGGCCGATGACGACGCCGGTCGGTGGCGGCATTCGCTCGCTCAACGTGGCCTTGCGCCAGGAACTCGATCTCTACCAATGCGTCCGGCCCGTGCAGTATTTCAAGGGCGTGCCATCGCCGCTCAAGCACCCGGAACTGACCAACATGGTCATCTTCCGTGAGAATACCGAAGACATTTACGCCGGCGTCGAATGGGAAGCCAACTCCGCGCAGGCCAAGAAGGTTGTCGATTTCCTGCAGAAGGAAATGGGCGTCAAGAAAATCCGCTTTCCGGAAACGTCGGGCATCGGCATCAAGCCCATTTCAGTCGAGGGCACGGCCCGCCTTGTCCGCGCTGCGCTCAAGTACGCTGTCGATAACGACCGCAAGTCGGTGACCATCGTGCACAAGGGCAACATCATGAAATTCACCGAAGGCCTGTTCCGCGATACGGCCTACCAGGTGGCGCGGGAAGAATTCGGTGCCCAGCCCATCGACGGCGGGCCATGGTGCCATTTCACCAACCCGAATACGGGGCGCGAAATTACCGTCAAGGACTCCATCGCCGACGCCTTCCTGCAACAGATACTGCTTCGTCCAGCGGAATACGACGTGATCGCCACCACCAACCTGAACGGCGACTATATTTCCGATGCGCTGGCGGCGCAGGTTGGCGGCATCGGGATCGCGCCGGGCGCCAACATTTCCGACCAGTACGCCTGCTTTGAGGCGACACACGGCACGGCCCCGAAGTACGCCGGACTGGACAAGGTGAACCCCGGTTCGCTCATCCTCTCGGCCGAGATGATGCTGCGTCATCTCGGCTGGAAGGAGGCGGCCAACCTAGTCGTCAAGGCCATGGAAGCGGCAATTGGCGACAAACAGGTGACTTACGACTTTGCCCGCCAGATGGAGGGCGCCGAAGAGCTTTCGTGCTCAGCCTTTGGCGACGCGATGATCGCCCGCATGTAATGGTGACTGATTGACTTTCTCCGGCCGGAAAACGGTGGTCCGGAGAAAGTCATCCGGCTTTAGCGACCCCGGCCGCCACCCATTCCACCGCCAGGGCCCATTCCACCGCCAGGGCCCATTCCACCGCCAGGGCCCATTCCACCACCCCGGGCCGGCGGCTCATCCGGCAAGACAACACCGCGCTCTTTGGCGCGCAGCTGCATTTGCTCGTGGTGTTCCAGGCGGAACTGCTCACGTTCCTGGGCCGTCTTGGCAGCGCGAAGCTTGGCCCGATGTTCGATCCGCTCCTGATTGGTCATGAGCTGGCTGCCGTAGATTGGCGCATCGGCCGCCAGGGTGCCGGAAGAAAACAGCCCGAAAGCCAATGCAGACAGGATTATCTTGATGCCATTCTTGTTCATGCTTCTCTCCTCGATAAACAAGGTTTAGTTCGAGGCCGGCGGCGTTGTTGGGGCATGAATCCGGTCACGGGACTGAATGCGGTCCTGTTCCCTGCTTTGGCTACGCTCCTGGTCTCTTGTTTGCGTGCGTTCCTGCTCCCGGGTTCGATCCTGACTTTGATTGCGCGTTTGCGTGCGCATCTGGTCAGTCTGGCCGCCCCGGTAAAAGCCGCCAGCCGACTGGCCGCCACCGCTTCCGCCCATGCCGCCGCCACCCATTCCACCTCTGGCCTCAACCATCGTAGCGGTTAGTGAAATTGCAGTGGCTGCCAGCCATAGAACTAGTCTAGGTGCTTTCATGAATTGCTCCAGAAAAAAGTGATTCGAGAAAAGTCTCACTCCCTTTATAGGACACTAAATTAGAAAATGCTTATGTTGCGACAATTTGCCGCAGGTGCGGTCAGCCAAGCCAACATGGAAAAATGCTTCGCTCTTCCCGGCGCGCTCGGCTTCTCCTACGTTGGCGGGGCCGCAACCACGCCCTGCAAGTACAATTCGGGGATGACTGAAAACGCAATGTACGACTCCGTCGAGACCGAAGAGGCCGACGTCATCAATGAGCCGCGCCTGTGGCGCAACAACGGCTGGACCGCCCGCATCATCAAGAACGAGGAAGACGAAGGCTGGGCCGTCGAAATGATCAAGGATGGTCAGGCCGAGCCGGCGCTGGTCGGCCCGTGGACCATGGGGCGCGACAAGAAAAATCCCAAGCCGCTCGACGTGTCGGCCTTCCAGACCCTGATCAAGACCGCCTCGGAAGTGCTGCGCCGCCATGAACATCAGTTGCACGCCCAACTGCACAAAAAGCTCACGGTCGACGGGGAAAACGGGCCCATTCTGGTCTGCCTCGACATCGTTCCCGACGAGGACGATCCCTACGCCACGCTGTCGGCGGAAGATGCCGATGGTGAGCCATTGGCCAACGTGCGCGTCGGCCCGAACTTCAAGCTCAGCCAGGCCAGTGCCAAGGCCTGGATAGACGACGAATTCCGCCAGCCCGAGTAAGGTCATGAGCATAGCAACCATCACCAGAAAGCAGGCTGTCCAGGGCTATACGGGTTATTCCTGCATCGGCCTCTACAACCCGAAAGGCCCGGAAAACGTCGGCTCGATCATGCGTGCCGCCGGCTGCTACGGCGTCAACACGGTGTTCTACACCGGCAAACGCTACGAGCGCGCCGTCGAATTCCGCACCGACACCAAACAGGTTCATCTGCAACTGCCGCTGATCGGCGTCGACGACCTGCAACAGGTCATTCCCTTCGGCTGCGTGCCGGTCGCCATCGAAGTCCACCCGGACGCCCAGCCGCTCACCGCATACCGCCACCCCGAACGCGCCTTCTATATCTTCGGCCCCGAAGACGGCAGCCTGAAAAAGAACGTGACGTCATGGTGCAGGGACATCGTTTACATCCCCACCCACGGCTGCATGAACCTGGCGGCGACGGTCAATGTCGTGCTCTACGACCGGATGTTGAAGGCGGGCGGTTTTCCGGGGTAGGTGGGGGTGGCCATCAGGCTGCCTTAAGATTTGTCGACAATAATCAGGGTGTGAATTGAAGCAATGAGCACGGGAGGTCGCATGAATGCCTTCAACAAGCGCACGGCTTGGCGTATTGCTGCCGTCAGCCTTCTGCTCGCCTTCCTGGCGAGTCCGCTGGCCTGGTTTGTCGCCCGGGAAAACGCTGAGGAGAGCACTGTTTCGCTGGCCATCGAAGAGTCGCAGCGCCTGCTCGGCCATTTTGGCGCCATCGCCCTGAGCGGTCCGGATGCCGCGGCGCATGCCGACGATGCGGCCAAAACACTGACCGGCGGCTTGTTCGACATTGCCGAAATCTATGATGGCCAAGGCCGCAAATTGGCTGAAGAAATGACGGCAGACGGCTTGCACCTCGAAGGCATCTTGATTCACCACGCCCAGCCTGCTTATACGACGACCAGCTACGAAAGCCTCCGTTTGCCCGACAAGCGCTGGGTTCTGCGGGTTTTCGTTCCATTGCGTATCGGCGGCACGCCGCAGTCCGACATTACCGGCTATTTCGAGGGCGTCCGTGTTGTGCCAGAGTGGCAGCGCCAGCAGATGCTCGACAGCGCGCTGTCGGCCGCCCTGATGGTCGGCCTTGCTTCGTTGTTGTGCGGCGCGGCGATCTATCCGGTGGTCGTGCATCTTTCCGCCGACAACGAGCGCAAGGCCCGCGAGGTGCTCGATTCGCACATTTCGATGATGGAGGCGCTGGGCCGGGCCATTGCCAAGCGCGATTCCGATACCGGCGTCCATAACTACCGCGTCGCCTGGATCGCCGCGCGCATCGCCGAAAAGCTCGGCTTCCGCGGCACCACGATGCAGTCGCTGATCATCGGCAGCTTCCTCCACGATGTCGGCAAGATCGGCATACCCGACGCCATTCTGCTCAAGCCGGGCAAGCTCGACGACGAATTCGCCATCATGAAAACCCATGTCAGCCAGGGCGAGGAAATCGTCACCGGCATCGGCTGGCTGGATGGCGCCAACGATGTCGTTTCCGGGCATCACGAGAAATGGAATGGCACCGGTTATCCGCGTCGTCTCAAGGCCGACGCCATTCCGCTGGCCGCCCGCATCTTCGCCGTGGCCGACGTTTTCGACGCGCTCTGCTCGAAACGCCCCTACAAGGAACCGATGGGCTTCGATGCGGCCATGGCCATCCTGGAAAAAGACACCGGCAGCCATTTCGATCCAGGCGTGATGGCCGTGTTTAGCCCCATCGCGCGGGACATCTTCAACCAACTGGCCGGCTGCAGCGAGGAATTCGCCAGCCAGCTGCTCGAAGATCAGGTTCGCCATCATTTCGGGATATGACCGGGCGGCGACATTTCATTTTTGGCCGTTTTTCCCGGTTGACCGTAGCAACCGATTATCCGCCGCAATAAGGCGGTATCTCCGGTTTGACGGCCGGGGAAGGGCGGTTGCTTGCCCGGCGAGGCCGGGGCTGTGCAGATAGCGTGAATGGCAGGGCGATCTGGTGCGAAAATTCACGTTTTGTCCAATCGGCTTCCACCATGTCAGTTACCTTGTTTCCCAACGGGATCGCCCACTATGCCGTAGGCGGCACCCTGATGGGCCTGGGCGTTGCCCTGCTCTATGTCACGACCGGGCGCCCGGGCGGGGTCAGCACCTTTTTCAGCAGTTCCTGGTCATGGCTGATGCGCGGCCCGTTCTTTCGCCAGGCCTCCTTTCTCGACAGCCGCAACTGGCGACTGGTCTATACCCTCGGCCTGATGCTCGGCGGCGGGCTTTATCTGCTCGCCGGAATGTCCGTCGAGGCCAGCCACATACCGGCCTGGAAACTGGCAGTCGGCGGCGTCCTGATCGGCTTTGGCGCCCGCCTGGGCGGCGGCTGCACGTCGGGCCACGGGATTTGTGGCATGGCCTCGCTGTCGGCGCCGTCTCTCGTGATGGTGATCACGTTTCTCGGCACGGGCATCGTCACCGCCTCGCTTTTGAAGTGGCTGGGGGTATGACCATGGCGCAAACCAAATCGCCGCTGGGCACCGTGGCGACCCTGGCCAGCGGCCTGCTCTTCGGCTTCGGCCTGGCCTGGTCGACGATGATCCGCCCGGAGTCGGTGCTCGCCTTCCTGACCTTCGATGACCTCGGCCTGCTCTTCGTCCTGGGCTGCGCCGTCGGTGTCAATCTGCTGGCGTACCAACTGGTGCCGCGTCTTTGGAGCCGGCCCCTGCTTGGCACCGCTTTCCAGCCGCGCCCATTCGAACTGGATCGGAGTGCCTTGCTCGGGGGCGTTCTGTTCGGGGTGGGCTGGGGGCTTTGCGGCGTCTGTCCCGGCCCGGCGCTGGCCGGTCTGGGGGCGGGAAATCTTGATCTGCTGATTGCGCTCGCCGGCATTTTTGCCGGCGCCCTGTTGCACGGCCTGTGGGCCGGGCGTCAGGCGCAGGCCGCAGCCTGATTGCCTGACAGGAATTAAAATCAGGCATCCATACTTGTGCGGAATCGACTTGTGAACGCTCAACCCATCGCCGTTTTCGACTCCGGCCTCGGCGGCCTGACGGTCTTGCGTGCCCTGCGCGAGCGGCTGCCGCACGAAGATTTTTTCTATTTCGCCGATACCCGCTTTCTGCCCTACGGCGACAGGCCGGAAATGTTCCTGCGCGAGCGCGGCGTGCTGATCGCCGAGGCACTGGTCAAACGGGGGGCCAAGGCGCTGGTCATCGCCTGCAATACGGCGACGGCGGCCGCGGCCGAAGCGATCCGGGCGGCCATCGCGGTGCCGGTGGTGGCGCTCGAGCCGGGGGTCAAGCCGGCCGTCGCGTTATCGAAAACCGGCGTCATCGGCGTGCTGGCAACGACGCGGACCCTGGCCAGCGAGCGCTTTCAGCGGCTGGTCGGCAATCATGCCAACGGCCATCGCGTCATCGCCCAGCCCTGTCCCGGGCTGGCCGAGGCGATCGAGGCTGAGGGGCCGGACAGCGCCGCCGTGGCGGCCTTGCTTGATACCTTCGTGGCGCCGCTGGCGGCAGCAGCGGCCGATGTGGTGGTGCTTGGCTGCACGCATTACCCCTGCGTGTCGGCGGCGATTGCCGGGCGCATGCCGGCGGGGACGGTTTTGCTCGATACCGGCGAGCCGGTGGCGCGGCAGCTTGAGCGACTGCTGGCGGCGGGAAATCTGGTCGGCGGCGGCGCGGGCCGGCTGACCGTGGCGACGAGCGGCGCGCCGGCTGCAGTGATTGCTACGGTCGACCGAATTTTTGGGCAAAAATTGAAAATCGAACACTGGGAGCCGTGATGAGCGAGGAGCAAAAGAACGGGGCGCCGAAACCGCTGGCCGGCCTCAAGGTCGTCGAACTCGGCACACTGATCGCCGGGCCGTTCTGCACGCGGATCATGGGCGAGTTCGGCGCCGAGGTGATCAAGGTCGAATCGCCCGACGGCGGCGACCCGTTGCGCAAATGGCGCAAGCTTTACGAAGGCATGTCGCTGTGGTGGTACGTCCAGGCCCGCAACAAGAAATCGGTGACGGCCAATCTCAAGCATCCCGAAGGCCGCGAGTTTGTCCGCCGGCTGATCGCCGAGGCCGACATCCTGGTCGAGAACTTCCGCCCCAGCGTGCTGGAAAAGCTTGGCCTTTCCTGGGAACAACTCAAGGCCGACAACCCGGGGCTGGTCATGGTCCGCCTCTCCGGCTTCGGCCAGAGCGGGCCGTACAAGGACCAGCCGGGTTTCGGCGCGGTCGGCGAATCGATGGGCGGCCTGCGCTATATCACCGGCTTCCCGGACCGGCCGCCGGTACGCACCGGGATTTCCATCGGCGACTCGATTGCCGCGCTGTGGGGCGCTATCGGCGCCTTGATGGCGCTGCGCCACAAGGAAGTCAATGGCGGCGCCGGGCAGGTCGTCGATGTCGCGCTCTACGAGGCGGTGTTCGCGATGATGGAATCGCTGGTCCCGGAATTCGATGTCTTCGGCTTCGTCCGCGAGCGCACCGGCAACATCATGCCGGGCATCACGCCGTCCAACACGCACACCACCAAGGACGGCAAGCACGTGACCATCGGCGCCAACGGCGACGCCATCTTCAAACGCTTCATGCACGCCATCGGCCGCGCCGATCTCGCCGACGACCCGACGCTGGCCGACAACGCCGGCCGTGACGCCCGGCGCGACGAAATCTACGGCCTGATCGACCGCTGGGTCGCCGAACACGACGAGGCCGAGGTGCTGGCCCTCCTGGCCGCCGCGGAAGTGCCGTCGTCGCGCGTCTATTCGGCTGTGGACATGTTCGCCGACCCGCAATTCATCGCCCGCCAGATGTTCGAATCGGCCAGGTTGCCCGACGGCAAGGAATTCCGCCTGCCGGGCATCGTTCCCAAGTTGTCCGAAACGCCGGGCGGCACCGAATGGATCGGCCCGGAACTGGGGGCGCACACCGACGCCGTGCTGGCCGAACTAGGCTACGCCGCGGAGCGCATCGCCGAGCTGCGAGCCGACGGGGCGATTTAGGTGGCTTCCATTCGTACCGGTGTGCCCCAACTAGGTTGTAGATATGAAAACGGCGGCCAAGGCCGCCGTTAAGTCACAAAGAATGAAAGCATCAGCCCTTTCGCTTGCCACGCATTGCTAAACCGAACAGGCCAAGTCCAGCGAGCAGCAGAGTGCCCGGTTCCGGCACGTTGTTGGTGGGCGGGAAAATTTCCGCTGCCGTTCCCTGAACGCCAACGGTAAAACCGTTCCAGAACTCGTTAGAGGCACTATTCCAGGTTAGCGTGTCAAATGCACCGGTGAACTGGATTACGCCGTGTGGCTCGGAACCGCCAACGTTCGAGCTGTTGAGCGCATACAGGAAATTACCACCCCCCAAGTCGGTCACGACCTTGGTAACGCCGCCGCAGCCCCAATAGCCGCAGGCGTTGCCGTCCACTCCTCCGACGCTGAGGATATTGAAGTCCTGATTCAGGAACGCGTAGCCGTTACCGTTCAAACTGACGAAGGCAAAAACCGGGTTGGCGATCGACTGGGAGAATACTAGCGTCTGGCTACCGGCGCGGCTCAGCGCGACAATGTCAGTGCCCGTGGGGCTGTTGTCGACAACGCTGCTGGTGTAGGGCGAGATGCTGTCGTTTCGGGCGACAGACGAGGATGAGGTAGTGATCGTGCCCTGGCCCTGAAAGCCAGCGCCTGGATCTGTGTCCGAGCCGGTCCAATCCGTCCAGTAGATGGGGGCAGCTGAAACCAGGCTGCTGAAAGCGAGTGCAGCAAGTCCCAAAAATATTTTGCTATTCAATCTCATTTTGACGCTTCTCCAGTTTCTGCGAAATCCGTTTCCAGTGGATGTTGACCGGTGTTGAGTTTGGTATGTAACGCGTGTAAGCAAATATTGAGCCGATGCGATATTTCAGAGAGATTTTCCTTTAAATCAATTGATTGACTTTGAGCCATGCAACGGGGATCACGGATGTGTAAGGAATGCCGACACAAAGACGTGAAATGGCCACTCGGGTGCGGGCCATCATGGCCGCCGCCGAAGTCCCGTCGTCGCGCGTCTATTGACATGTTCGCCGACCCGCAATTTATCGCCCGCCAGATGTTCGAATCGGCCAGTTTGCCGGATGGCAAGGAATTCCGCCTGTCGGGTATCGCTCCCAAGTCTTCCGGGGCTTGTTTTGCCCCGCCATCAAAGATCGTCGCCCCCGCGCCCGAGTTGCACCATCGATGCCTTGACCGTGTTTTCGCTCAGTTCTGGCGCGCACAACTCGATGAAGCGGTAGGCAAAGCCGCGCAGATAGTGGCCGCGGCGTATGGCGATATGCGTCGTGTTTTCCGGAAAGAGGTGCTGGCAGTCGATCAGCGCCAGCCCGTCGTCGCGTTTGGGGTGGAAAGCCATCGAGGCAATGATGCCGATGCCCAGCCCCAGTTCGACGTAAGTCTTGATGACATCGGCGTCCAGCGCCGACATGATGACATCCGGGGCGACGCCGGCTTCGGCAAAGGCCCGATCGATTCTTGCCCGTCCGGTAAAACCCTCGTGGTAAGTGATGACGGGATACTCGGCAATCGCCTCCAGGGTCGGCTGGCCAATAGCCAGCAAGGGATGTCCGGTCGGGACCACGAGGGTGTGGTGCCAGCGGTAATAAGGAAAGGTTGCTAACGCTTCGTGTTCTTCGGTCAGGGCCTCGGTGGCAATGCCGATGTCGGCTTCGCCTTCGCGCAGCAGATTGACGATTTCCTGCGGGCTGCCCTGATGCAG
>PHCF01000077.1 GCA_002842145.1 Betaproteobacteria bacterium HGW-Betaproteobacteria-6
CGAAATCCGCGCCCCGAAGGAAATCGCCAAGTTCATCGCGCGCAAGGGATCGATCGTCGTCGACGGCACCAGCCTGACGACCAACGAGGTCAAGGGCACCGATTTCACGATCAACCTGATTCCCCATACGCTGGAAAATACGACGCTCAATCGGCTCAAGCCGGGCAGCAAGGTCAATCTGGAAGTGGACCTGATCGCCCGCTACTGCGAGCGTTTGCTGGCTGCCGAGCGCGAGTAGGCGCCATGCCTTATCGGTTGGCCGTCGTTGCGTTGTTTGCCGGGCTGCTCGGCGCTTGCGCCGCCTACGACGGCTTCGGCTTGCCACCCGGCGCGGCGCGGGTCGAGGACATGGAGCGCGTCATGGGGCCGCCGGCCATGCGCTGGAGCGAAACCGATGGCGGCGAGACGCTGGTCTATCCGCGCGGTCCGATGGGGTTTCACACCTTTTTTGTCCGCATTGATGCCCAGGGCAATTTGCTGAGTCGCGAAAACGTGCTCGACACCCGACACTTTGCCCGCATTCAGGCGGGCATGACGACAGACGAGGTGGTGCGCATCCTCGGGCCGTCCGTTGCCGCGTGGACGGTTTATTACAAGGCGCGCGACGAATTGGCCTGGGAGTGGCGTTATTGCGACGACTGGAACGAGCCGGCCCGTTTCAATGTGCTGTTCGACGGTAGCTCGCTGCGGGTGCGCACGACTCTGGCTTCGCCCGAAAGTTTGCGCAGTAGTTTCGGTGACGATGACCGCCGCGGCTGGTGCAGCCACTGAATTTGTCCGCTGTGGCGAATCCTCGCTTGAAAAACCCCTACCCCGCCCCCATAATTCAAAGCATGGTTGTAATTCCGGCAATCTGGAGGCGTTCTGGACAGGGGTTCGATTCCCCTCACCTCCACCCAAGGGCATTCCGCTGAGTGTTCTTGGTTGGGGGTGTACTGGCTTCGACAGGGCGGGCAAAGGTGCGCAGGCAACTCGTCAGGCGATCGACGTTAATGAAGCAAATCCATAATTGCCAATGATGAGAGCCTTGTTACCAAAGATAGCCGGCGGGGACTTCGGTCCCCGTCGTCACGTCCGGCTTTCGCGTTTCAGTTGTCGAGCCGGAAGACGACGGGCACGATGACCGTCGCCTCGATCGCCTCGTCGCCCCGCTTGGCCGGCACGAAGCGCCAATTGGCCACGCTCCGTCGCGCTGCCTCGTCGAGTCGGTCGAAATTGCTCGATTTTTCGATGTCGACCGTAGCTGGAAGGCCATTCGCCCTGACCCGAACCCTGAGCAGCACCTTGCCCTCTTCGCCCAGCCGCCGCGACAGCGACGGGTATTTCGGTTCCGGATTGTTCAGATAGGCGGCGTTGAAAAGTGGCGCGCTGACGGTCGCCGGCGCGGCGATGCGCGCGGGAGCTGGCGCGGCCTCCGCGGCGGGTGGCCCGGGAGGCGTAACGGGGGCTGGCACGCTGATGGCGCTCGGCGTGGCGACCTGTTCAACGGCCATGGCGAGAACGGGGGGCGAGGTCGGGACGGTTTTTTTGCGTCGTGGCGCTTGCGGTGCCGAGGGTCTTTCGGGGGCGGCTGGCGGTATTGCCCGCGGTGCCGCGACGTTTTCCTGCAAGTTGACCGTGATCGGGCCGGGGGGCGGCGCTTCGAGCTGGTCGATGGTCAGGCTCGGCGGATAGAACAGGAGGGCGGCGTGCAGCACGGCGGCGAGCAGGAGGTAGCGACCGCTATGCCGCCACTCGGGTCGTTGATGCTGGAGATGGCGAGGGCGAGGGCAGTCCGTCATCTTCCCATTATATCCGGCGCACCTCCCGGTGTTGCCGAACTAGGCGGCAAGCGAGAGATCGACGCGGAAGCTGCGCGTGGCGTGTACGCCTTCGACCTTGATCGGCAACAGGACTTTGCTGCGTTCCAGCGTCTTGATGATGCGCGAGATGGTTTCGAAGCGCAGGTCGGTGATGTCGGCAATATCCTGCCGGGTCGGCAGGACGACCTGACCGGCGCTGTCGGTGAATAGCCGGATCAAGCCAAGGACCCGATCGGCCGCCTGGCCGCCGCGCAGCGCGACGACTTCGGCTGCCCGTTGCTGGGCCTGGGCGAGGGAGGCGAGCAGCGATTCGCCGGCCAGCGCCCCGCTGCCTTCCGGCCATGGCGAAAGCCGGCACTGGGTGAGCGCCGTGGCCGAAAACGTGTAGCAGCCGAAGAGCAGGGTTTCGCAGCCTAGGATGTCGCCAGGGACGGCGAGGCTGGCGAACGAGGCGTCGCTGGCCGAGCTGACGTTGTCGAGACGGACGACACCGCTGACGAGTCGCCAGGCGAGGCCGTCGGCGCCGGCGTGGTAGATGCCTTCGCCGGCCGCCAGTTGCCGCCCGACGCGCTGGGTGCCGGGGGGAATGCTACGGTCGACCGGGAAAAACAGGCTAATTTGAAAACTCCTCGCTCAGTCGAAACTGACCTGGGCCTTGAGCCATAGCGTGCGGCCCGGCTCGTTGACGCGGAAGGTCTGGTCGTAGCCGGTGATGGCGGTGCCGCCGCGGCTGATATGTTCGGCGTAGGTCTTGTCGAACAGGTTGTCGACCCCGGCCGAAACGAGCACGGCGCGGCTCGGCTTGTAGCTGGCGTTCATCGAGAAGACACCGAAGCCGCCGGTGGCGCCGATGTCCTGGCCGACGATGTTGCCCTTGTTGAGGTCGTAGCGTTTTTGCCCGGCGACCAAGCGGAGCAGCGAGCCGACCGACCAGGTGCCATTGCTCCAGGCCAGGCCGAGGCGGCCTTCGAGCGGCGGGATCTGGGCGAGCGGGGTGCCGTCGGTTTCGTTCTCGCCGCGGACATAGGCCAGCGAACTGTCGATTTTCCAGTTGCTGTCGATCTGGTAGGCAGCGCCGATTTCGCCGCCCCAGGTATGGGCGTCGATGTTGCGGACGATCGATACGGTGCGGACCGGCGCCGCCTTGACGACACCGGACTGAATCATGATGTAGTCGCCGATTTCGTTGTAGAAGCCGGAGGCCGAGAAGGACAGCGGGCCGAGGTTGCGGATCCAGCCGACGTCGAGCTGGTTGGTCTTTTCGGGCTTGGTGTTGAAGGCGCTGGTCGACGTCGCGCTTTCCTTGCTGGCCGACACCGTTTCCCAATAGTCGGGGAAACGCTCGCTGTGGCCGAAGCCGGCGTAGAGCGTCGAGCCGGCCTGCAGCTCGTGCTCGTAACGGGCGAAGCCGCTGGTCAGCGTGCTGTCGCGGGTCTGGCCGGCCGTCGGGTTGGCGACGGTGGTGGTGCCCATGCCGGTGCCGAGGCGCAGCGTGGTGCGCTGGTCCTGGGCTTCCCAGCTGTCGCTGCGCAGGCCGCCGATGAGGCGCCGGGCGTCGGACAGATGCCAGGTTGCTTCGCCAAACAGGCCGAGGTTGGTGAAATTGGCGTCCTCGGTGCGCGCCAGTTGTTCAAAAACCGGCACCGCCGTCATCGACGAGGCGCTGCGCAGGGTGTGGATGTTGCGCTGGTAATCGGCGCCCAGCGTCAGCTGCAGCATATCGACCGGGCGCAGGGCGACGGCGAGGCGACCGCCGGTGGTTTCGCGGTCCGGGTTGCTGACCATGTACATGCTGCCGGCCGGCTTGGCGCGCAGCGTGTAGTTGTCCATGACGTGATCGACGTAGTTGTAATAGACCTGTGCCTCGATTTTCTCGATCAGGCTCGATACCTTGCGCGTTTCGAACTTGAGGCCGACGTTCTGGCGGTCGAACTTGACGCCATCCATGGTCCGGTCGCCGTAGGCCGCTTCGCCGTCGCTCTTGAGCACGGAGAGTTCGAGGCGGGTGTTGTCGTTCGGCGTCCAGCCCAGCGTCGCACCGGTGCTCCAGCGCGTGTAGGCGGAATTGACCGTGTTGCCGTCACCGTCCTCGTAGTCGTCGCTGCTCGACCGCGTGCCGTTGATCTGGGCGTAGAACTCGGGTGTCCCGGCGCGGGCGTCGATGATCTGGTCGTTGCGGCCGAAGCTGCCGGCGGTCAGGCTGCCGTTGAAGCGGTAGCCGGTTTGCGCGAAGCGCCGGATGTCGCGCTCGAAGAGCACGGTGCCGGCCGAGTTGCCCGGGCCGTGGCTGACCGTCTGCGGCCCTTTGAGGATGGTGACGCGGTCGTAGGATTCGGGGAAAACGTAAGCGGTCGGCGGATCCATGCGGTTGCCGCAGCCGCCGAGAATGTGTTCGCCGTCGAGCAGGATGTTGATCCGGGAGCCGGCCATGCCGCGCAGCACCGGGTCGCCATCGGTGCCGCCCTTGCGGATGACGCTGAAGCCGGGCACGGTTTTCAGGTAATCGGCGCCGTCATGGGCCGGGATTGGTTGCTTCGGGGCCTTCGGATCGGTGACGACCTTGAGCGGTTCGTCCATTTGCGCGGCGGTGACAACGACGGTGTCGAGCACGCTGGTCTCGGCCATGACCGGCAACGCGCCGGAAAACGCGACGGCTATTGCGGCGGCCAGCGGACGAAGGTAGTACCCCATGAAACGCTCCCTGAATTATTGGTATTTAAGTGCGCGCTGATTTTCCGGGAGTTGGCAGGCGGCGGGAATGCGACAAATTGTCGCGCGACAATTTGTCTAATTCCAATGGGGGTGGTGGCGCCGTAGGATTTGCAGCTTCTTTTTCCCGCGCCGGAGTCAGTCCATGTCAGGAATGCCGATCCGTTTTCTGGTTGCCCTGTGGGTCGCGTTGCCCCACTTATCGGCCGTGGCCGGCACCGCCGACGACGACTTGCGGACGGCCGCGAGGTTGCACCGGGGCGGTGATACCGGGCAGGCGGTGGCAATCTGGACGGACTGGGCAGCCAGGGGCAATGTCGATGCCGCGTACAACCTGGCGGTGATTCACCAGTACGCCGACGGCGTGCCGGTCGACCATGCGGCGGCGCTGCGCTGGTACCGGCAGGCGGCCGAACAAGGCGACAAGGTTGCGCAGTTTCAGATCGGTCTGATGTACCA
This sequence comes from Betaproteobacteria bacterium HGW-Betaproteobacteria-6, assembly GCA_002842145.1. Classification (GTDB taxonomy): domain Bacteria; phylum Pseudomonadota; class Gammaproteobacteria; order Burkholderiales; family Rhodocyclaceae; genus Azonexus. The sequence goes on from PHCF01000077.1 coordinate 4,971, forward strand.
GATCGGTCAGGGCGTGGTGGCGGACGAAGCCGAGGCGCATCGCTGGGTTACGATGCATCGCAAACACCATCTGCACCACGCGCATTCACCGCAAATGGTCGCTTGGCGACAACAGGCGCTGGCCTTGATCGAGGAGCGCGACCGCCGCGAACAGGTGGCGGCATCGCGGGCAAGCTCGGCCTTGGTTGTTGCTGAACTCAGGCGTCGGGCCGGTCTCGATTCCGGGCGTCCGACCGCTACCGCGTCGCTGGATTCCACGACAACGATTCGCTGAGCACGGCCGGCATTTGAATTTTGGCCATTTTTCCCGGTTGACCGTAGCATCCGGTCGCGCCGGCTTCGCCGTGGAATATCAGACTGCCAGCAGCCTCAGCCAGCGCTCACGCCGTTCAGCTTGTCGAGGGCTTCGCGCAATTTGCCGGGTTCGTCGAGGCGCAGCATCTTGCGCACGTTGGGAGCGATGTCGTTGACCTCGGACTTGAGTACACGGTTCTTGACCTTGAGAATCTGCGACGGGTGCATCGAAAAAATGCGCAGGCCCATGCCAAGCAGCAGACGGGTCAGGCTCGGGTCGCCGGCCATTTCGCCGCAGACGGAGACGGGGATTTCGGCCTTTTCCGCCATCGACAGCGTGTGGGCGAGGAGCATCAGCACGGCCGGGTGCAGCGGGTCGTAGAGGGCGGCGACCTGCTCGTCGGAGCGGTCGATGGCCAGCGTGTATTGGATGAGGTCGTTGGTGCCGATCGAGAGGAAGTCGAGGCGGCGCAGGAAGAGGCCGACGGCCAGCGCGGCGGCGGGAATTTCGATCATGCCGCCGACTTCGATGTTTTCGTCGAAAGCCACCTTTTCGCCGCGCAGGCTCGATTTGGCCTGTTCGAGCGCGGCCAGCGTCTGGTCGATCTCGTGGGCGTGGGCCAGCATCGGGATGAGCAGCTTGATCGGGCCGTATTTCGAGGCCCGCAGGATGGCCCGCAGCTGCGTCTGGAACATGCGCGGCTCGGCCAGCGACAGGCGAATGGCGCGGCGGCCGAGAGCCGGGTTGGTCTTGACGCGGTCGCCGGCCGTCGTGTCCGGGCGCAGGTCCTTGTCGTTGCCGAGGTCGAAGGTGCGGATGGTCACCGGCCGGCCGCCCATGCCCTTGACCACTTTCTTGTAGGCCTCGTACTGCTCTCGCTCGTCGGGCATGTCGCCGCGGTCGAGAAAGAGAAATTCGGTGCGGAACAGGCCGATGCCCTCGGCGCCGGCATCAAGGGCGACGGGAACGTCGTTGGGTAGCTCGATGTTGGCGTAGAGCGCCACCGGCACGCCGTCGATGGTTTCCGACTTGGCCGTCTTGAGCCGCTTGAGCTTGGTTTTTTCCAGCTCGATCTGTTCCTTGCGCAGCTGGTATTCGTCCAGCACGCGCTGATCGGGGTTGACGATGACGACGCCGCGCAGGCCATCGACGATCAGTTGCTCGCCATCGCGGATCAGGCCGCGGGCGTTTTCCAGGCCGAGCACCGCCGGGATCGCCATGCTGCGGGCGAGGATGGAGGTATGTGACGTGGCCCCGCCGACATCGGTGATGAAGGCGGCGAAACGGTGGTCCTTGAAGGCGATGGTGTCGGCCGGCGAAAGGTCGTGGGCGACGATGATCAGCGCCTCTTCCTTCGAACTCTTGGCCGCTTTCAGGGCGGCCCGCCGGGGGTGGCCGAGCAGTTCCTTGACGACGCGCTCGACAACCTGGACGACGTCGAACTTGCGCTCGCGCAGGTACAGATCGTCGAACTGCTCGAACTGATCGACCAGTTGCTCCATCTGCTGGACCAGCGCCCACTCGGCGTTGCATCGCCGTTCCCGGATAATGTCGCGCGGCTTTTCGGCCAGTTCCGGGTCTTCGAGGAACATCGTGTGAATGTCGATGAAGGCGTTGAGCTCGGCCGGCGCGTGCTCGGTGTTCTCCTTCATCTGGATCAGTTCTTCCTTGACCGCCTTGATGGCGTCGTCAAAGCGCTCGAGTTCCTTGTCCACCATGCGTGGCGCCAGGGTCAGGTGAGCCACCTCGAGCGTCGCATGCGACATGAGCATGGCCCGCCCGATGGCGATGCCGCCGGAAACTCCCAGGCCGTGCAGGATGAAGCTCATGTGGTTTATTCCCCTTCGCCGAAATAATCGGCAATCAGCGCCAGCAGGGCTTCCATGGCCTCGGCTTCGTCGGCTCCGTCGGTTTCGATGGTCACCTTCGAACCCTTGCCGGCGGCCAGCATCATGACACCCATGATGCTCTTGGCGTTGATGCGGCGGGTGCCCTTGCTCATCGCCACCTCGCACTTGTACTTGCCGGCCAACTGGGTCAGCTTGGCGGAGGCACGGGCGTGAAGGCCGAGCTTGTTGATGATTTCGGTTTCGATAGTCAGCATATTTTTCAGTGGTCCAGCATATTGATGATGCCGTCGCGGCCGCCATCGCGGGCGCGAACGAGCAGGGTTTCCATGCCCTTGTCGCGGTAAGTCAGGGCGCGCAACAGCATGGGCATATTGACGCCAGTCAGACCTTCGACCCGGCCGGGTTCGAGCAACTTTAGCGCAAGGTTGGACGGAGAGGCGCCAAAAATATCGCTCAGGATCAGCACGCCGTCGCCCTTGTCGACCAGGGCGAGCATGTCGCGCGCCATCGGCAGCATGTCGAGCGGGTCATCCTGCGAGGTCAGGCCGAGCTGCATCACTTGCAACGGGCGCTTGTTGAGCACATGGCTGACGTTCTGGAGGAGCGCCTCGCCATAACTGCCATGGGTGATGAGAAGGATGCCGATCATGCATCCGATTCTAACCCAGGCTACCAGCGGCGGCTGACCACCAGTATCCCGATGACGACCAGTGCGGCGCCGCCCATCTGTGCCAGCGAAATCGATTCGCCGAGCAGCCACCAGCCGAAACCGATGGTCAGCATCGGTCCGACCATGCCGAACAGCGAAGCCTGGCCGGCGCCGACCCGGCGGATCGCCGCCGACTGGGCGAACACCGGAACGATGGTGGCGAAGACGGCCATGGCCAGCCCCCAGCCGTAAACCGGCAGCGGCTGGATGAAAGCGGTGATCGGGTGCGATGCCAGGAAATGGGCCAGCGTGACGGCCGAGGAAACGAGCATGGCCAGCGCTGAAAAGCGCATGGCACCAAGGCGGGAAATCATCGGCCCGCTGCCCGCCAGATAGAGCGCATAGGACACGCTGGAACCGAAGACCAGCGCCCCGCCGACCCACACATCCCGGGCTTCGCCGAGGCCCAGGTCGTGAATGAAGGCGAAGCCGATGCCGAGATAGCACAGCGCCACGGCGATGACTTCGTGGCGGGTGAAGGGTTTGCCCTGAAAGAGCACACCGATCAGGATGGTCAGCGTCGGGTAGGTGAACAGGATCAGTCGTTCGAGGCCGGCCGAAATGTATTCCAGCCCCCAGAAATCGAGAATGCTCGCGCCGTAATAGCCGAGGCAGCCGAGGGCAAACAGCTTGAACCAGTCGTCGCGGCTCAGGCTGGCGCCGGACCGCTGGCCGGCCAGGCCGACCCACAGGAAAACCGGCAGCGAGAAACCCATGCGCAAGGCAAGCAGGGTGATGGCATCGACGCCGTACGGGTAGGCCAGCTTGACGAAAATCGCCTTGAGCGAAAAGCCCAGCGCCGCGACGAGCGCCAGACCCGCACCGTAAGCATTCGATTTTTCCAAAACCATTCCCGAGGTGATGTCCGCAAGGTGCCATTAAAAGCGCCATTGGTGTGCCGGGCAATTGGTATTATTCAAAGCAAGCATTCGTTATGGACGAAACCATGCGCTACGATCTCTCCGACCTGCGGCTGGTCGCCGCCATTGCCGATTCCGGCAGCCTGACGCGCGCTGCCGAGCAGGTGCATCTGGCTCCGTCGTCGGCCAGCCACCGCTTGACGCAACTTGAAGCTGCCCTCGGCGTGCCGCTCTTCGCCCGCCATGCCCGCGGCCTGACGCCGACGGCAGCCGGCGAATCGTTGCTCCGTCACGCCCGCCAAGTCTTCGCCCAGCTCGAACAGATGCACGCCGACCTGGCGCCCTACGCCAGCGGCCTGACCAGCCAGGTCACGGTGTTTGCCAACACCAACGCCATCAACTGCTTCCTGCCCGAAGACCTCGGCGACTTCCTGCGCGAACACCCGCGCGTCAGGGTCAGCCTCGAAGAACAGCCAAGCCCGGCGATCATCCAGGCCGTGGCGGCCGGACAGGTCGATATCGGTGTCGTCGCCTCGGATGTCGGGCTGGCCGGCGTCGAGACCCGGCCTTACCGGCAGGACCGGCTGGTCCTCATCGTTGCGCCCGGTCATCGACTGGCCGACAAAAGCGAACTGGCCTTTGCCGATGTGCTCGGCGAGCCTTTCGTCTGCCTGCACGCCGGCAGCGCCATCCATACCTTCATGATGAACCATGCCGCCCGCCTTGGCAGCCGGCTCGACGTGCGTATCCAGGTGCGCAGCTTCAGCGCGGTTTGTCGCATGGTGGCGGCCGGCGTTGGCATCGGTATGGTGCCGCGTTCCGCTACACCCCAAGAGTGCTTCTTGCAGGGCGCGGTCGACGGCATAAAAACGATAGAAATCACCGACTCGTGGGCACCGCGCGATCTGCAGCTGTGCGTTCGTTCGCGGGCCGCCCTCGGCCCCGCAGCTGCCGCCCTGTTCGACCATCTGGCCAACAAGGGCGGCGCCGGACTTACAGCGGGCGCTTGACCGTCAGGGCGCCGCGAATCTGGCCCTTGCTGTAGCCGGTGGCCTGGTCGTGCGGATAGCTCTCGGCCAGCTTGGCCTTGAGGCCGGCGTCCAGGCCATCGGCCGGGCCGTGACACTTCAGGCAGACGTCGCCAACCGGCAGCGCCTTCATGTAGCGGAAGACCGGCTTACCGTCGATGCTGACGACCTCGCTCTTCTCCAGCGTGTCGATCTTCTCGCCATTGGCGGCGCGAATGTTGAAATCGGCGAGCTGGCGAACTTCCCACAAATCCGGTGTGGCACGTTCGGCATTGCGCGTCTTGAGGCTGACGCGACGGATGTCCCAGCCGGTTTCCTGACGCTTGGCCTTGATCAGTTCCGGCGCCTGTTCCTTGCACACCGGAATCGCGCCGGCGACGCCTTTTTCGGCGACGGCTTCCTGCATCGCATTGACCACCTTGGGCACCACCGGCAGAACGGCTTTTTTCGTTTCGGCAGTCAGTGCAGGGATGTCCTGGGCCAGGGCGGGAAGGGAGGCGACGAGCAGGGCGACGGCGAGTTGAATTTTCATGATTTCATCATTCAAAATTAGGAAAACCTGATATTACGCTCGCCTGCCCTTCGCGTCATCCCGCCATGGTCAGCCATTCACGGTGTGTCTCCGCTTCGCCGCGGACGCTGGCGAAATAGGCCGCCTGCAGGGTTCGTGTCAGCGGCCCGGGTTGGCCGCTGCCGATGCGTCGGGCATCGACTTCGACCACCGGCGTGATTTCGGCCGCCGTGCCGGTCAGGAAAACTTCGTCGGCGCAAACCACCTCGTCGCGCGTGATGCGCTTGCTGCGCACGCTCAAGCCGGCTTCCGCCGCCCGGCGGCAAGTCAGCACCACGGCCCGATGCCGGCGTTCCTACAGGCCCACGCCGAGATGCGCCTCCAGTTGGCGAATGCGATGGCTGATCGCCGACGGCGTCAGGTGCAGCGCCTCGGTCGCGGCGAGAAAACTGCCAAGCCGGGCGGGGGCCTCAAAGGCGGGAAGCGTGTGGAGCGGCGGAAGATCGCGCATGGCGGCTGGTGGGCGTGATGTTATGTGCCATATTCTGCCCGAACTAGACAAGCCAATCTCATCCCGCTGTTCTGCTTTTGTCAGGCGGCAGGTACGTGCCCGAAGCTGACCTTCATAGGCATCCCGGAAACTGGCTACTATCGCCTCTTAACTGCCGCTATCTCTGCTTAATTGCGCAGGGGGGAGAACCTATTTAACCCACTCTCTCGCCTCTTGTAGTGAGGCAAAAAATTTAACCGGATAGGGGCTAAGGCCAGTATCCATATACCGCCTCACCATATCCGAGACCTCCGCATTAGCTGCAACGATGGCAATCTTTAAAAGCTTGCTCGTCCTACTGGCTGCCCCGTCTATTGCAGCTGAAAATTCAATATCAAAGTTGCAAGGAGCAAAACTTTCACACTTGCTGAAATCGTGTATGGAGTAACGTACATTGTCAAAGTTGGGATGACAGTGGACTTGCTCCTGCATCTGAACCATTTCTGGGTTAGTGGAATGTCCGTGCCACTCTGTGAGCAGTCCGTGCGACTCCCATGCCGTTTTGTAGGGCATAAACAATATTCTTTGCAAATGAACAGTTGGTTACATCTTACCTTGCGTAGTTTATTGTAACGGAGGCATGACAACCCTATGCGTTAGAACTGTTATCGACATTCGTAACCAAAAAGCAAAGGGCAGATCCTGGCCGACTGCCGTCCAATGACGTTAGTTGAATTGAAGACGTTTCTCGCTTGACGGGTGTGATCTAAACCGCAGTCAACCGGTGCGATGTTTCGCACTGGCCCGTCACGATTCACGCCTCCGGTGCGGACTGGGCGGCCATGATCTGCGGCAGGTTTACTTCGATCCAGTCGGCCAGGGCTTCGACCTTGAGGGCGACTTCGCGGCCGAGTGGGGTCAGGCTGTATTCGACATGGGGCGGGACCACCGGGTAGGCCTTGCGCGCCACCAAGCCGTCGCCTTCCAGCCATTTCAGGGTTTGGGCCAGCATGCGTTCGCTGACGCCGGCGGTCTTGCGGCGCAGGTCGCTGAAGCGGTGGGTGCCGCCGAGCAAGGCGACGAGGACGAGTACGCCCCAGCGACTGGTCACGTGTTTGAGTACGTCGCGCGACGGGCATTTTTCCGCGAACAGGTCACCCCGGCGCATGCGTGCAGACAGTGTGGAAGACGCCTCGGCGACTTGGGGGTTGTCGTTGTGCATGGGTACTTACCTTTGTGTGCGTACTTACTAAAAATTAGTACGGTTGATATTCTGCCATTTCTTCTCAACCGACCCAAGGAATTTCAACCATGATCGCCATCACCGGAGCCTCCGGCCAACTCGGCCGTCTTGTCATCGAAGCGTTATTGAACAAATTGCCTGCTACTGAAATTGTGGCTGCCGTGCGCAACCCGGATCGGGTTGCCGACCTGGCCGCCCGCGGCGTGCACGTCCGGCATGCCGACTACAACCAGCCGGCGACGCTGGAGGCCGCCTTCCGCGGGGTGGACAAGCTGCTGCTCATTTCTTCGAGCGAAGTGGGCAGCCGCCTCCCGCAGCACCGCGCCGTTATCGAAGCAGCCAGCCGTGCCGGCGTCAAGCTGATCGCTTACACCAGCCTGCTCCATGCCGATACTTCGCCGCTCGGGCTGGCCGCCGAACACAAGGCGACCGAGGCGCTTTTGAAGGATTCCGGCGTGCCGTTCGTGCTGCTGCGCAACGGCTGGTATTCGGAAAACTATCTGGCCAGCGTGCCGACGGCGTTGCAGTTCGGGGCGCTGATCGGTAGCGCCGGCGATGGCCGTATCGCCTCGGCTGCCCGCGCCGACTATGCCGCGGCTGCGGCTGCGGTGCTGACTGCCGATAATCAGGCCGGGCGCATCTACGAACTGGCCGGCGATACCAGCTATTCGCTGGCCGAACTGGCTGCCGAGGTGGCGCGCCAGTCCGGGCAGCCCGTCGTCTACCAGAACCTGCCCGAAGCCGAATTCAAGGCGGCGCTGGTTGGCGCCGGGCTGCCGGATGGCTTTGCCGGTTTGCTGGCCGACTCCGATGCCGGCGCCGCTCAGGGCGCGCTGTTCGATGACAGCCATCAGCTGAGCGAGCTGATCGGCCGCCCGACCACACCGATTGCCGAACAGATCAAGCCGGTGCTTGACGCACTGCACAATATGCCGGCAAAATGAATCCATGATTTCCGCGATTTCCCTGTTCGTCCCGAAAGCCCCGTGCCGCCGCGTTCTGCGTGCGTGGCGCGTGGTTGTTTGTCCGGGGCCCGGGGGGAGATAGTCAAGGTTATCTGACCCGATTTCAGCAAAGGCCGCGGATTAAATCCCGCGGCCTTTTTGTTTTCTACCCGCTTTTCCCTCCCTGAAAGGAAGTGCCATGACTCGTATTGCCCAATGTGCCTCGATGGCTGAAGTGCGCCACAACATTGATCGTCTGGATCGCCAACTGGTCGCCTTGATTGCCGAACGCGGCGCTTATGTCCGGCAGGCGGCTGGCTTCAAGAAAAGCGCCGAGGAGGTGCCGGCGCCGCAACGGGTCGCCCAGGTGCTGGCGAAAGTGGATGCGCTGGCCGTCGAGTTGGGCGCCGATCCGGGCGTGGTTGACGCTACCTGGCGCGCCATGATCGCCGCCTTCATCGACGCCGAGCGCCTCGCCCAGGCCGCCTTGCATCCGCCATCGCCGCAACCCCATTAAACGGAGAACGCTGTGTCCATACCCTTCGCCTATCTCGGCATCATCCTGATTTGGTCCACCACGCCACTGGCCATCCAGTGGAGTACCGAGGGCACCAGTTTTGCCCTTGCCGTCTTCGCCCGCATGCTGATCGGCGCCCTGGTCGCCGCTGCCGTCATCGTTGCCTGGCGCATCCGTTTTCCGCTGCACGACCGGGCGCGTCGCGCCTATCTGGTCGGCGGCCTTGGCTTGTTCCTGGCCATGGCGCTCACCTACTGGTCGGCGCGCTACATCCATTCCGGGCTGATTTCAGTGCTCTTCGGCCTCTCGCCGCTGGCCGCCGGCATCCTCGCCGCCCTGTTTCTCGGCGAGCGCTCACTGACGCGCCTCAAGCTGTTCGGCATGCTGCTCGGCGCGCTCGGTCTGGCAACGATTTTCATCCATGGCGACAGCCTCGGTCATGAGCATGCCGTGCGCGGGCTGGTCGCGCTGCTCGTTGCCGTCTTCATCTATTCCGGCAGCCTCGTCTGGCTCAAGCACATCGGTGACGACAGCCCGCCGCTGGCCACAACCGTCGGCACGCTGTCCGTTTCACTGCCTTTCTTCGGGCTGGTCTGGTATCTGACCGACGGCCGGCTGCCCGAGATGGTCCCGCCGCGCGCCGGGGCGGCCATTGCGTACCTCGGCGTCTTCGGTTCGGTGATCGGTTTCGCGCTTTATTACTACGTGATCAAGCACCTCGAAACCTCGAAAGTGGCGCTGATCACGCTGATCACGCCGGTCATCGCGCTGTTGCTCGGCCACTGGCTCAACGGCGAGAGCATCGGCCTGCGCCTGTGGTTTGGTACCGGCCTGATCCTGCTTGGCTTGAGCGTGCATGAGTGGGGCATGCTGGCCGGTCTGCTGCGCCCGGCGCGAGGTGAACCACGTAAGCCGGAGGTTGCCGGATAGCCCATGCGGAGAATCCTGCGGTCAACCGGGAAAAAGCGCCAAAAATGAAATGTACCGCGCAAAAAAAACCGGGCGGCAGAGCCGTCCGGCAAAAAGGGAGAGGGAGAACAAGTCTCCTCGCTCCTCAGGGTTGGAGGGTAGACAGGGCGGGGCCGTATTTTCGGTCGATATGCGGAATGTGCTGCTTCAGCCAGTCGCGCAGGAAAGCGGTGGTTTCCTCCGTGATGACGGCCTGCCCGGCATGGAACTGCTGTTGCAGGTTGATGCAGGTCTTGACCAGCTTGTTGTGCTCGAGGAGGTGCTGGTCGAGCGCAGCGTAGCCGACCTGGCGCATGTTCTCCTCCTCGGACGCGAAATGCTGGGCGACGAAGGCAATCAAGCCATCCAGCGAACGGGCGATGGATGCGCGTTCGCCGGTGCCCACCGAGGCGTGCAGGCCGTTGAGCAGACCGAACAGATGCTTGTGCTCTTCGTCGTGCTGCTCGATGCCGGTGCCGAATTCCTCAGGGGTCCATTTGATCAAAGACATGGTTAGACAATAACGCGAATGTCATATAACAATCGGCGAGCCTGTCAATAATTATTGTTGTTTAACAATGAGTTATAGATGTTCGTGGCGCCGCCATGTCGGGTGGAGGCGACAGGTTTTTATCCGGGCGCTGGCCGTTCCTACGGTCAACCGGAATTTCGACGTAAAACGAAAAGCCCCTCACCAATGAAAATGGCGCGAACCCGGTCGCGCCATTTTCATCGGGCAGATCGGCTGATCAAATGCGCCCGGACCTCGCCGACCGGCGGCGGTGGCGGGCAACAGCGACGATCAGGCTGAGTCCGGCCAACAGCATCGCCGAGGTCTCGGGTTCGGGTACTGCCGAAATGCTGACCGAACCCTGGTCCTCGACGGTGAAGGCGAGCGGCGAAGGGACAACGGGGCCGTTCGGACAGGCCTGGGCGATGCCGCAGACCACCCCGGCGACAATCGGTGCATCCCAACTGCCCGGCTGGTTTCTCAGCTCCAGCTGGAGCTGGATGTTGGTCAGTGTCGCCATGTCGGTGCCGGCGCCATTGAACAGATAACCCTCGACAAAGCTGCCGGCGATGCCGCGGGCGTTCACGACAACCAGCCCGGAATCGTTGGCTGGATAGCCGGCGAAAATATCGAAGCTGGCGAAGCGGATGCCGTTATCGGCACCATAGTTCGCCGCATTGGTGCCGAAATCAGGACTCGCATCGGAAAAAAGGTCGATCCGGCCGCCCGCCATGCGCAGCGCGCTTGGGTCGTTGCTGTTGTTGGAACCGAAAACCGAGTAGGCCACCGTGATTTCATGGCTGCCGAATTGCGGACTGCCATCCGGATTGAAGGCGCGATAGGCGCCATGTTCAATGAAGCTGAAAAGGCCGGGCGTGTTGTCATCCGGCTGCGACTGCACGAAGCCGACGCCGTGAACATTGAGCGTCGAGATGGCTGTCGCGCCGCTGACACCGCTGCCCGCCGCATTGATCTGCCAATCGTTGGCCGCCAGGGCCGACTGAGCGGACACAGCAATGGCCAGAATGCTCAGGCCGTGAACCATTTGTCGAATAATTCGCATGACTTTAAGGTCGCTTTCTTGAATGAATTGAACGGTGGCCGGGGCAAGCGCGCCGGCCACGCCTATCCGCTGGCGCTGCACAGATCCTTTTAAAATATGCCAAGTGGATTTACGGGATTTTATCGACAACCGACGTGCGGCGGCCAATATTTATTCCAAACGAATGGCGATCCGGCCGGGTTGCTACGGTCAACCGGGAAAAAGACCCAAAAATGAAAATGGCGCAGGAGGTTCTGCGCCATTGCTTTGAGCTGATCCGGGCATTAAATTTTTAATACTGGTTACAACTGGACCGAGAGCTGCCAGTTCATTGATTTGGTCCGCGCCAAAATCTCGGGCACAGAAGTGAGAAGCAACTCTCCAGAGACATTGTTGTATAGCGCCACACGATGTCTTTCCTTCAGGGCATCTGAGGCGGCGATTTCTCCTTCAGTGAGTGCAAAGAAGAAGCCAGTGAAACCTGGACGGACTCGTTCCTGGTTGGCTGTCTTTATTTCAATGAAGGTCATTCGTGGCAGAGATGAGCGGACCTCATCGGGATCGGTAAAGTCGATTTGCTCAATAGTTGAGAAAGCAATGGCGTCAAAGCTTGACCCTTTGATAACGACACCAGTTTCTGCCAACGCAGCCAACAGAATTTTTAGACCAGTACCACGTGGTCGTGAAACCCAATGATCCATTGTGGCTAATGCAATGAGTTCGCCGGAAGCGCCGTTTTGATTGGCCAGCCGAGCAAGATGCTGACGCTTAGCCTTGATTACTTCGAGCAGGTTCATGGCAGACGTGCCTGGGTATGGAGGTAATTGTGTTAGTTAGTTGGGACAGAGCAAGATTCAGCGCCGTCCGCCGAGGATGGACCCCAACACCCCGCGCAAAATCTGTTTGCCGAGTTCCCGGCCGACCGTGCCGGCAACGCCGCGCGCCGCGCTTTTCGCGGCACTTTCGAGCACGCCTTCGCGACGCCCGCCGCGCGGGCCGGTGCTTCCCGTCAGGATTTCGCCGAGGCTGCCGAAGATGCCGCCGGATTCTTGCGGGGCCGGGGCGCTTTGGCGGGGTTGCGGGGCGGGTTGGCGGCGCACCGGTTCCTGGTTGGCACTGTTGCCCCAGTCGCTGTCGTTGAGATTGCTGTTGCCGGCCGGCGGGGCGGGGATGGCGCCGGGTGCCGGCTGGCTGGCGGCGGGTTTGCCGCGCAGGAGCTCGTAGGCGGATTCGCGGTCGACCGTGGTGCCGTAGGTGGCGAGCATGGGCGAGGCGTTGATGATGGCCTGGCGTTCTTCGGCGGTCAGCGGGCCGAGGTCGAGAAAGGAAACCAGCGCCTCGCCGACGCCGAGTTCGGTGATGACGGTGGCGGCGTCGAATTTGGGATTGGCGCGCATGGTTTCGGCGGCGGCCTGAACGGCCTTCTGGTCGCGCGGGGTAAAGGCGCGCAGGGCGTGCTGGACGCGGTTGCCAAGCTGGCCGAGGATTTTTTCCGGTACATCAAGGGGGTTTTGCGTGACGAAATAGACGCCGACGCCTTTCGAGCGGATCAGACGAACAACCTGCTCGACCTTGTCGGTCAGCGCCTGGGGGGCGTCGCTGAACAGCAGGTGGGCTTCGTCGAAGAAGAAGGCGAGCTTGGGCTTGTCGAGGTCGCCGGCTTCGGGCAGTTGCTCGAAGAGTTCGGAGAGCAGCCAGAGCAGGAAGGTGGAATAGAGGGCCGGGGCCTGTACGAGCTTTTCGGCGGCCAGCACGTTGATGACGCCACGGCCGTTTTCGTCAACTTTCATGAGGTCGTTGATGTCCAGCATCGGCTCGCCGAAGAACTGGTCGCCACCTTGTTGTTCGAGCGTCAGCAGGCCGCGCTGGATGGCGCCGATGGAGGCCGAAGCGACGTTGCCGTATTCGGTGGTGAAGGTCTTGGCGTTGTCCCCGACGTGCTGGACCATGGCACGCAGGTCCTTGAGGTCGAGGAGAAGCAGGCCCTGGTCGTCGGCGATCTTGAAGACCAGTTGCAGGACGCCGCCTTGCGTGTCGTTGAGATTGAGCAGGCGGGCAAGGAGCAGCGGACCCATGTCGGAAACGGTGGCGCGGATGGGCACGCCGCCCTGGCCGAAAACGTCCCAGAAGGCAACCGGGTTGGCATAGGGCGTGAAGCCCTCGAGCCCGAGGTCGGCGATGCGTTTGAGTAGTTTTTCCGAGGGGTTGCCGGCGGCGCCCATGCCCGAGAGGTCGCCTTTGACGTCGGCCATGAAGACCGGCACGCCGGCAAAGGAGAGCCGTTCGGCCATCGATTGCAGGGTCACCGTCTTGCCGGTGCCGGTGGCGCCCGTGATCAATCCGTGGCGATTGGCCATCTGCGGCAGCAGGGCCGGGTAACCGTCTTCGGATTTGGCGAGATACATCGGTTCGGACATGGCAAAAGGCTCCAGCGGGAAAGGTATCCCGGCATTCTAGCAACGCCGCGATAGCGCTTTGTTAAATAGCGTAAGTTGGCGCCTCACGCCGGCCTGACGAGAAGCCGCCGGGCGGGTAAAATCACGCCTTCTTCGTTATTTGCATTCAGGGAAACAGCATGGCTGGTCATTCCAAGTGGGCCAATATCCAGCACCGTAAAGGTCGCCAGGACGAGAAGCGCGGTGCCGCCTTCTCCAAGATTGCCAAGGAAATTACCGTCGCGTCCAAGATGGGCGGCGGCGACGTCAACTTCAACCCGCGCCTGCGCGTCGCGGTCGACAAGGCCAAGGGCGTCGAAGGCTACGGCATCGGCGGCGCGGCGATCATGGTTGATTGCCTGACCGACAACAAGGTGCGCACCGTGGCCGAAGTTCGCCACGCCTTTTCCAAGTTCGGCGGCAACATGGGTTCCGACGGTTGCGTCGCCTTCCAGTTCAAGCACGTTGGCCAGATGATCTTCGCCCCGGGGACCGACGAAGGCGCGCTCATGGATGCCGCCATCGAAGCCGGTGCCGACGATGTGGCGACCAATGATGACGGATCGATCGAGGTTCTGACTCCGCCGAACGACTACATGGCCGTCAAGGACGCGCTGGAAGCGGCCGGTTTCAAGCCGGAATTCGGCGAAGTGACGATGAAGCCGGAAGGCGAAAACGTCTTCGCCGGCGAGGAAGGTGTGAAGATGCAGAAACTGCTCGACGCGCTGGAAAACCTCGACGACGTGCAGGAAATCTACACCACCGCCGTCATCGAAGACTGATCGACGCGGATGACGCTGCCCGTCATCATCGACATCGAAGCCTCCGGCTTCGGCAAGGGCAGCTATCCGATCGAGATCGGCTATTTCATGCCGGACGGCGGCTCGTTCTGTACGCTGATCCGTCCGGAACCGGGGTGGACGCATTGGGACAGTTCGGCCGAGGCGGTGCATGGCATCGCCCGCCACCAACTGGACAGCCACGGCCAATCCGTCGTCGATGTCTGCCTGGCCCTCAACCGCAGCCTGCGCCGCCAGCGCGTCTATTGCGACGCCTGGTCCTACGATTATGTCTGGCTGAGCCTCATGTATGACGCGGCTGATCTGGTGCCGGCGTTCGAGTTGCGCGACTTGCGCGAACTCCTCGGCGAGTGCGAGAAAACCCTATGGCACGCGACCCGGGCGATGGTCGAAGTGCGCCTGGCGCTGCGCCGCCACCGGGCCAGCGGCGACGCGCGAACGCTGTTTGAAACGCTGCTCGAAGTGCGTCGGCAATGCGCCGGCGACCAGTTTCTCTGACCCGTCGTGCAACGCTTTTACCCCCTGCTTTTCGTCTTCCTGTGGAGCACCGGTTTTATCGGTGCCAAGCTCGGCCTGCCGTACGCCGAGCCGCTGTCCTTTCTGCTCAGTCGCTACGGACTGGTCATCGCACTGATGCTGATCATCGCGCTGGCAACCCGCGCACCGTGGCCGGAAAAACCCCGTGACTGGCTGCACATCGGCATTTCCGGCATCCTCGTCCATGCCGTTTATCTCGGCGGCGTCTTCGTTGCCATCAAGCACGGCCTGCCGGCCGGGGTGACGGCGCTGGTCGTTGGCATGCAACCGCTGCTCACCGCCTTGGGCGCCGGCTGGCTGCTGGGCGAGAAAGTAAGCACTCGCCAATGGGCCGGGTTGGGGCTGGGCTTCGTCGGCGTCGGCCTGGTTGTTTCCGGCAAATTTGGCGAGGGCGAACTCGGGCCGATGCTGATTCCGGCGGTCGTCGCGCTGCTCGGCATCACGGCCGGTACGCTGTACCAGAAACGTTTCTGCCCGAAACTCGACCTGCGCACCGGCTCGGTCATCCAGTTTGTTCCGACCGCCATCGTCACGGCGATCGCCGTCGCCGTTTTCGAGGACTACCGGATCGACTGGAACGGCCAGTTCCTCTTCGCCCTCGGCTGGCTTGTGCTGGTTCTCTCGCTCGGCGCCATCAGCCTGCTCAACCTGCTGATCCGCAGCGGCAGCGCGGTCAATGTCGCCGCCCTGTTCTACCTGACGCCACCGACGACGGCGCTGATCGCCTATTTCATTTTTGGCGAAAATTTGACGTTGACCGCAGCATTCGGCATGGTCGTCGCCGTGAGTGGCGTTTATCTGGTGGCAAGGACGAAATGAGCATCACGACACCGCGTATTCTCGGCATCGACCCCGGTCTGCGGATCACCGGCTTTAGCTTCGGCCGCGTGCTTCGCCCGCTTAACCGGCAAAGCCGGTTAGCCTGCGCTGAAGCCGACCACCCGCCGGGTTCGCGGAGGATCAGGTGACGGCGCCGCGAATATTGGGGATTGATCCGGGGCTGCGGGTGACCGGCTTTGGCGTCATCGAAATGCACGGCAACCAGCTAGTTTATGTCGCCAGCGGCTGCATCAAGTCGAACGACAAGGCGTCGCTGCCCGAGCGCATCAAGACGTTGTTCGCCGGCATCAGCGAAGTCATCGCCACCTATGCGCCGAATCAGGCGGCGGTGGAAAAGGTCTTCGTCAACGTCAATCCGCAATCGACCCTGCTGCTTGGCCAGGCCCGCGGTGCTGCGCTCAGCGCGCTGGTCCATGCCGGTTTGCCGGTCGCCGAATACACGGCGCTGCAAACCAAGCAGGCCGTCGTCGGCCACGGCAAGGCGGCCAAGGAGCAGGTGCAGGACATGGTTGTCCGGCTGCTCAATCTACCTGGCGCACCGACCGCCGATGCCGCCGATGCCCTTGCTTGCGCCATCTGCCATGCGCATGGCGGGCAAGGTCTGGGGGCGCTGGCGACGGCCGGCTATCGCGTTCGCGGCGGACGGCTGGTAGGATGACAACCTGTTTGAACATACAGTATCGGGACCGCCCATGATTGGAAGACTGACCGGCCTGATCGCCGAAAAGAACCCGCCCTTTTACAACCTGCCGGCCAATGGCGAGAAGGTCACGCTGCTCACCCACTTCGCGGTGCGCGAGGACGGTCATTTTCTTTACGGTTTCCTCAGCGAAGCAGAGCGCTTCGCCTTCCGCCAGCTGCTCAAGGTCTCCGGTATCGGCGCCCGCACGGCCCTGTCGGTGCTTTCCGGCCTGTCGGTCAATGATCTGGCCGCCGCCGTGGCGCAGCAGGAACTCGGCCGGCTGATCAAGGTGCCCGGCATCGGCAAGAAGACCGCCGAGCGCCTTCTCCTCGAACTGAAAGGCAAGCTGGCCGATACCATCGGCGGCGTTTCGCTGCATGCGGCGGTCGACGACGCCAAACAGGATATTTCCAACGCCCTGCTCGCCCTCGGCTACAACGAGAAGGAAGCGGCGGCGGCGATGAAGCAACTGCCGGCCGACATCGGCACCTCGGATGGCATCCGGGCGGCGCTCAAACTGCTGTCGAAGGTCTGATGATCGAAGAACACGACCACAAACGGCTGGCGCAAATTGCGCTGGTGGTGCTGCTGATCATCGGCTGCGTCGCCCTGCTGTTGCCCTTCATTGGCGCCATTTTATTCAGCTTCGTGGTGTGGATGTGCACCTGGTCGTTCTACGCCGAGAAACTGCGGCCGCGGCTGGGTGGGCGCGATACGCTGGGCGCCTCGCTGATGACGTGGCGCCGACAATCTGATCGATTTTCTCAAGCCCTATATCGAGCAAGGCCTGCCGGCGGAGCCGCCGGGCTGGCTGAGCGGCTTGCCCTTCATCGGCAGCGAGATCGAGGCGACCTGGCATCGTCTGGCCGGCAACCGCGAAGAGCTCAATGGACTGGTCAAGCAGTTGATCGCGCCGGCCCGCCAGTTCGCCCTGGCCCTCGGCGGCATTGCCGCCAATGGCCTGCTGCAACTGGCGCTGGTTCTCTTCGTGACTTTCTTTTTGTACCGCGATGGCGTGGCGATCAGCAAGGCGCTCTATGTCGGCGCCCGCAAACTGGGCGGTGAACTCGGCGAGAACATGCTGGAAAAGGCGCGCGGCACGGTCGTCGGCGTCATGCTCGGCATCGTCGGCACGGCTGCAGCACAGGGCACGGTGGCGATGATCGGTTTCCTGATCGCCGGCGTGCCGGAGGCCATGCTGCTCGGTTTCGCCACCTTTTTTCTGTCGATGATCCCGGTTGGCCCGCCGCTGATCTGGGGTGGTGCGGCAGCCTGGCTTTACGGTGAAGGACAGACCGGCTGGGCCATCTTCCTGGTGCTTTATGGTCTGCTCGTGGTCAGCAGCATCGATAATTTCGTCAAGCCGATCCTGATCGCCCGCGGCGCCGGGCTGTCGATTCTGCTCATTGCCCTCGGCGTCTTGGGCGGCGTGCTGGTTTTCGGTTTTATCGGCATCTTTCTCGGCCCAGTATTGCTCGCCGTGGGCGACATGCTGCTGCAACGCTGGCTTCGTGAGGAACCCCACGCATGATCGAAACCGACAAACTGAGTCCAGGCGCCATTCCCACGGTCGACCGGATAATTGCCCCAAATTCGAAATCGGCCCAGGAAGAGGCGCTCGAACGCGCCCTGCGCCCCAAGCGGCTGGCCGACTACACCGGTCAGGTCAAAATCCGCGAACAGCTCGAGATCTTCATCCAGGCGGCGCGCAACCGCAGCGAATCGCTCGACCACGTGCTGCTCTTCGGCCCGCCGGGGCTGGGCAAGACGACGCTGGCCCACATCGTTGCCGCCGAAATGGGTGTCAATTTGCGTCAGACTTCCGGCCCGGTCCTCGAACGGGCAGGCGACCTCGCTGCCATCCTGACCAATCTCGAACCGCACGATGTGCTGTTCATCGACGAAATCCATCGCCTGAGCCCGGTCGTCGAGGAAATCCTCTACCCGGCCCTCGAAGATTTCCAGATCGACATCATGATCGGCGAAGGCCCGGCCGCCCGTTCGGTCAAGCTCGACCTGCCGCCGTTTACGCTGGTCGGCGCGACGACGCGGGCCGGCATGCTGACCAACCCGCTGCGCGATCGTTTCGGCATCGTCGCCCGCCTTGAGTTTTATACGGCGGACGAACTGCAGAGCATCGTCAGTCGTTCCGCCGCGCTGCTCAACGCGCCGATCGATCCCGAGGGCGCCTTCGAAATCGCCAAACGTTCGCGCGGAACGCCGCGCATCGCCAACCGCCTGCTCCGTCGTGTTCGCGATTACGCCGAGGTCAAGGCCGACGGCAACATCACGCGCCAGGTGGCCGATGCCGCGCTGGTCATGCTCGATGTCGATTCTGCCGGCCTCGACATCATGGACCGCAAGCTGCTGTCAGCTGTCATCGACAAGTTCGGTGGCGGCCCGGTCGGTGTAGACAATCTGGCCGCTGCCATCGGCGAAGCGCGCGACACCATCGAGGATGTGCTCGAACCCTACCTGATCCAGCAAGGCTACCTGCAGCGCACCCTGCGCGGCCGCATCGCGACGCCGGCCGTCTATCGCCACCTTGGCCTGCCAGAACCGGCCAGCGCCGTTGTCCGGGATTTGCTGGCCGATAGCTGATCAGGACTGGCTGGCGTTCGGGGCGGAGGCTCCGGCCAGGCAGACGCGGTTGCGTCCGGCGGCCTTGGCGGCATAGAGCGCCGCATCGGCCCGATTGACCGTATGGTCAGTCGACTCGATGCCGTCGAACTGAGCCACGCCGATGCAGATCGACACCTGAATCTCCGGCATGTTCGGGCAGGGAATGCTCGCTGCCACCGCCTGCCGGAGTTTTTCGGCGATCTGGCGACCTTCTTCGGCGGCACAGCCGGGCAGTACCATGAGAAATTCCTCGCCGCCCCAGCGCACGGCAAAATCGGCTGCCCGCAGCGTCCACCGTAGTCGGTGCGCGACGCTGGTCAGTACCTCGTCGCCAACCCGGTGGCCATAACGGTCGTTGATGCTCTTGAAGTGATCGACGTCGGCCAGCAGGACGGTGATGGCTTGCGGGTTGCGCCGATAATTGGCCATCAGCTTGTCGATCAGGATGCTGAAAGCGTGGCGATTGAGCAGGCCGGTCAGCTTGTCGGTTGACGCCATTTCCTCGATTTTCGACTGGTAGCGGCCAAGGGCGAGGTGGGTCAGGAAAATGACCACCAGCGTGACGGCCAGGCTGATCGCCAGATTGACGTACAGCGTCTGGCGAATGCCGGCCAGCGAGACTTCTTCGTTTTGCTCGACAAACAGGTACCACTTGAGCTCGGAAACGTAATTGACATTGAGAATGTGGTTGTCGCCGCCATCGAGGAACTGGTAGGAGCCGCTTCGCTCGGCCAGGATACGGTCAAGGATAGCGGCCAGCCCCGGTCGACTGCGCAGATCCCGCGCCAGTCCTTTCTGGCCACCATAGAGGACGACGTTGCCGGTGGCGTCGGCAAAGTAGATGGTACGCTGGAAGCGGGCCTGATATTCCTGGATCAGGTGGCGAACGGAGTCGACGGTCAGCCCGATGCCGGTGGCCCCGATATATTGCCCGGCAAAATCGGAGACGCGGTAATTGATGAAGATGGTCAGCGCATCCCGATTGGCCAGGTCGGGATCGACATTGATTTCGTAGTCGTCCCGCATGTTGCGGACCCGGTAGTACCAGGCGTCGCGCGGTTCGGTATCGGATACCTGTTTGAAAGCACCTTCGCTGGTGTAGTAGTTACGGGTCTTGTCGGAAACGAAGAAGCTGCTGAAGGCGTTGTTGCGTAGTTTGACCTCGGCCAGGTAACGGGCCAGTTCGCGGTCATCCTTCTCGCCCCTGAGCACCCAGTCGCGCAAGAAGGTGTCGTGCGCCATGGTCGACGAAATGAGAACGGGCCGGACCAGATCCTTCTGGATTTCCGAGTAGATGTTGCTGGAAGTCAGTGGCAGATCCTGGCCGATGATGGCGCTACGGATGGCTTCCTTTGAAACGAAGTAACCGAATAGTGTCGTGGCGAAGAAGCCGGCGCTGAGAAGCAGACTCAAGATCAGGATCAGGCTGCGTCGATCACCAATTTTCAAATGACGGGGCATGGGGCCAATTATGTGGGACGGTGGCCGGGAATGCCATGAATTCACGTTGTTTTATTAGCGAAAAAAGTATTGTCATGGAAACAGATCGTTACAAAACAATGCTGCGGCGCAATGTAAAATCCCGGGATGAAATACGAGCCGAAGCCGAACGCCTTCACCATTCCAGTCCGCGTTTATTACGAGGATACGGATGCCGGCGGGGTCGTGTACTACGCCAATTACCTGAAATTCTTCGAACGCTGCCGCACCGAATGGATGCGTTTTGCCGGCCATGACCAGTCGGCATTGGCGTCCGAGGCCGGTATCGGTTTCGTGGCGCGCAAGGCAAGCTGCGAATATCTCAAGCCGGCACGTCTCGACGACGAATTGATCGTCGGCCTCGAAGTCGAAAAACTGACCCGTGTCCGCGTTGTTTTCCGCCAGCATGTCCGCCGCGGCGACGTTGAGCTGGTCACCGGGACCGTCGAAATCGCCTGCGTCAACATGGCCACCATGACGCCCTCCGCCATCCCCGAATTCCTGCATAGCAAACTGGAAGCGCTTAAATGAACGTCACCCAGGATCTTTCCATCCTCCACCTCATTCTCCAGGCCAGCGCGGTTGTCCAGGCAGTCATGGCCTTGCTGGCCGGGGTCTCGTTCATGTCCTGGTACTACATTTTCATGAAGTGGTTTGCCGTCAAGCAGGCGCGCGCCAAGACCGAAACCTTCGAGCGCGATTTCTGGTCGGGCGGCGACCTCAACAACCTGTTCAACAGCGCAGTCAATGACCGTCACCGGGCCGGTTCCATGGAGCGCATTTTCGAAGCCGGTTTCCGCGAATTCACCAAGCTGCGCGGCCAGAAGAATCTTGAATCCAAGGACTTCGTCGATGGCTCCCGTCGTGCCATGCGCGCCACCTACCAGCGCGAAATGGACTCGCTCGAGGCGCATCTTGCCTTCCTCGCCTCGGTCGGCTCGGTCAGCCCCTACATCGGCCTGTTCGGCACCGTCTGGGGCATCATGCATGCCTTCCGTGGCCTGTCCAACGTCGGTCAGGCGACGCTCGCCTCGGTTGCTCCCGGCATCGCCGAGGCGCTGGTGGCTACGGCCATCGGTCTGTTCGCGGCCATTCCCGCGGTGCTTGCCTACAACCGTTTCTCGCATGACATCGACCGTCTGGCGACGCGCTACGAAAGCTTCATGGAGGAGTTCTCGAACATCCTCCAGCGGCAGATGAGATAAGGCAATGCGCCAGCGTCGTCTGAAAAGCGAAATCAACGTCGTTCCCTACATCGACGTCATGCTCGTGCTGCTCGTCATTTTCATGGTGGCGACGCCTATGATGACAACAGGTTCGGTCGATCTGCCTGCCTCGGGAACGGCGCCGCAGAAACCCGACAAGTACGTCAAGGTGCAGATCAAGGACGACGGCAGCCTGTCTCTTTTCAGCATCAAGGGGGACGAGAAGAAGCTCAGGGGCATCAAGGAGCTCAAGGCCGAACTGAGCGTTCTGAACGCCGCTGACCGCAACACCCCGATCCTGATCGCCGGCGCCAGGGAAACCCAGTACAAGAACGTCATTGAAGTGCTCGACGAGGCCAAGCGCGCCGGATTCGAGAAGGTTGGCCTGGAAACCGCCAGCAAATAAGTGGACATGATCCTCAACAAACCCGAAGAACCCGGCAAGAAGTACGCGCTGTCGTTCACCATTCTGGTGCACGTCGCCCTGGTTGCCTTCCTGTTCTTCGGGGTGCAGTGGAAACGCAGCCAGCCGGAGGTCATGGAGGTCGAGTTATGGTCGTCGCGCCCGATGCCGGCCCAGGTCGTGCCGCCACCACCTCCGCCGCCGCCCGAGGTAAAGCCGGAGCCGAAGCCATTGCCTAAAGTCGAACCGAAGCCGGCGCCGGTGCTGAAAAAGCCGGAGATCGTGGTCAAGGTCGAAAAGAAAAAGCCGGAACCGAAGAAACCGGAACCGCCCAAGCCCGAGTTGAAAAAGCCGGAACCGAAACCCGTTCCGCCCAAGGATCCGTTCAAGGAAATGCTTGAGCGCGAGGACAAGCAACGCGAGGCTCGCGACCTGCAGAACAAGCTGGCCGCACAGGCCGAGACGGAGCAGCGTGCTTCGGCTAGCCGGCGGGGCCTGGCCGACTATACGAACAAGATACGCTTGCGTATCAAGAGCAACCTGGCCCTGCCGCCGGGCATCCAGGGGAATCCGGAGGCCATTTTCGAGGTGACCCAGCTGCCGACCGCGGAAGTGCTTTCAGTCAAGCTGAAACGATCCAGCGGCAATCCGGCGCTGGATAGCGCCATCGAGCGTGCCATACGCCGGTCTTCCCCTTTGCCGAAGCCGGATGATCCGTCGCTTTTCCAGCGCACGCTGGAAATTAAACACAAGCCGTTTGAAGAGTAGAATCGCGCGAACTTTTACGAAAATGAATGCAATGTCCCGAATTTTCCGGACCGTGGGATTCGCCCAGGCCCAGCTATCGATCGAAATTACCGGCGCCGGCGCCAACCGCATTCCGGTGACCATCGTCGATTTTCCCGGCGATCCGACCGCTTCCCGCATCATCACCTCGACGGTGCGCGCCGATCTCGAGCGCAGCGGCCTGTTCAAGCTGATCGATCACGGCAGTCTCGCCTTTGACGAAAACGCGCCGATCAGTCATGCCGACTGGAAGGCCCGCGGTGCCGACGCGCTGGCCGCGGGGAGCATCACGCGCAGCCCCGACGGCCGCCTCGAGGCCCGTTTCCGCCTGTACGACACGCAAAAAGGCGTGGCCCTCGGCGGTGCAGCCTATGTCACCAGCAACGTTCAACTGCGCGCCGCCGGCCACCGCATCGCTGACTACATCTACGAAAAGCTGACCGGCGAAAAAGGCGTTTTCTCGACGCGCATTGCCTACGTCGTCAAGGCGCGTGGCCGCTTCCTGCTGCAGATCGCCGATTCCGACGGCCAGAATGCGGCCACCGCGCTGACTTCCATCGAGCCGATCATTTCCCCGGTCTGGTCGCCCGATGGCGGTCGCCTTGCCTACGTTTCCTTCGAGAAGAAGAAGCCGGTCATCTACGTCCATTCGCTGGCTTCGGGCCAGCGCCACATCGTCGCCAATTTCAAGGGTTCCAACTCGGCACCGGCCTGGTCGCCGGACGGCCTCAAGCTGGCTGTCGTCCTTTCCAAGGATGGTTTCTCGCAGATCTACAAGGTCAATGCCGACGGTAGTGGTCTGCAGCGCATCACCCAGTCGTCCGGCATCGACACCGAGCCGCGCTACTCGCCCGATGGCAGCACGATCTACTTCACCTCCGACCGGGGCGGCAGCCCGCAGATCTACCAGACTGGCGCCAACGGCGGCGAAGTCCGGCGCGTCACCTTCGAAGGCAGCTACAACGTGTCGCCGCGCCCCTCGCCGGATGGCAAGAGCCTCGCCTTCATCAGCCGCCGCGAAGGCCGCTTCCAGCTTGCCGTCATGGATCTGGCCAGTCGCCAGGTCCAGGTCGTGAGCGATTCAAACAAGGACGAATCCCCCAGTTTCGCCCCCAACAGCCGCATGATCCTGATCGCCACTGAAATTGGCGGGCGCGGCGTACTATCGGCTGTCTCCAGCGATGGCAGGATCAAACAACGC
>PHCF01000224.1 GCA_002842145.1 Betaproteobacteria bacterium HGW-Betaproteobacteria-6
GGCATCCGCTTTCATCGCGCCGATTCCCAGGAAGAGCAGGACAGCGTGATCGCCTTCGGCCAACACCTGCGCCTGACCGGCGGCCTGACCACCTTTCTCGCCTACGACTACAAGGCAAAGAAGACCGTCGTCGGCAGCGTGCCAACCACCCAGGCGTTCGCCGGCCCGCATGCCCGCCGCCTGGAATACTACGACGATGCCGGCCCCTATGCTTTCGCCAGCGCCGCCGAAGCCGAGCGCTACGCCCGGCTGGCCATGGAAGCCTGCGAAGCCCGCGCCTGGACCTGGCTCGGTCGCGGCACAGTCAGAACCCTGAGCGCCGGCACCCGGCTCGCCCTGGTCGGCCTGCCGAACGATCCGGAGGCCGCGCAGCCAGCCCCTGTGGCCTACACCATCACCGCCGTCAGCCACGTCGGCATCAACAACCTCACCGCCGCCAGCCGGCAAAGTCTTGCCGAGCGCTTGCAAGAGCGGCCCTTCGGGGGATTTTTCCGAGAACTGGATGAGGACGAGCTGCCCGATGTCATCTGCGCCGGCGAGTCCCCCGCCGCCGACTTGCTCAACCTGGCCCTTGAACGCGGCTACGCCAACAGTTTCGACGCCTTGCTCGGCGAAACCCCATGGCGGCCGCAACTGGTTGATAACACCGGCGCCCGCCTCAACCCCCGACCCACCGCCCCCGGCCCGATGAGTGCCGTCGTCGTCGGCCCCAACGGCGAAACCACGGCCAACGGCATTGACGAGATCTGGTGCGACAAAATCGGCCGCATCAAGATCCGCTACCACTGGCAGCAAGGCGAATCGCGTGACGATCAGGATTCCACCTGGGTCCGCGTCATCCAGCGTCAGGCTGGTGCCGGCATGGGCTGGCAACTGCTGCCGAGAATCGGCCAGGAAGTCCTGGTCAATTTCCTCGCCGGTGACATCGATCGCCCCTATGTCCTCGGCGCCCTCTACAACGGTCGCGGCGAAGGCGGCGTTGCCGCCACTCCGGGCGGCAACCCGGGTGAAACCGATACCGGGGTATTTGACCCGGCCACCGACCACCGCCCCAGCGGCCAGGGCAACCTCGCCGGTGGCCACAGTCCGGCCTGGCATGGCGCAGCGGCCGAGAGCCATCGCCATGCCGATGCCCTTTCCGGTTTCAAGAGCAAGGAATTTGGCGGCAGTGGCTACAACGCCCTGGTCATGGACGACGCCGACAACCAGCAGCGCCTCCAGCTCAAATCCACCCAGCACGCCAGCGAACTCAACCTTGGCCACCTCATCCACCAGGCCGACAACTACCGCGGCAGCTTCCGCGGCACCGGTAGCGAACTGCGTACCGACGCCTGGGGCGCCCTGAGAGCCGGTCGTGGTCTGATCATGAGCACCTGGCCCAACGCCAACCCGGGCGCCCCGGCGGGTGACATGGCCCCGGCTATGGCGCTGCTCAAGCAGGCCGACACCCTGGCCGGCACCTTATCCAAGGCCGCTGGCACTCACCAGACGGTGAAACTCGCCGTCGCTATCGGCAGCCTCGGCGCCGACAAGAGCACCATCGACGACAAGGCCGCCCCGCTCAAAGCCCTGCACATCGTCGCCAGTGGCATGGTCGATGGTGCCGACGAGACCCAGGCGATGGCCGATGCCGGTGAGAAGAACATCGCCACCAGTAACGGCAAACTCCCCCACCTGACCGACCCCGCCCTGATCCAGGCCGCCCGCGCCGACTTCGCCACCATTGCCGGGCAGAACCTGCAATTCGCCAATGGCGAATGCACCACCTTCGCCAGCGGCCAGGACAGCAACTTCGCCATCGCCGGCAAGACCAGAATCCACACCGGCCAGGCCATTGGGTTGGTCGCCGGCGCCATCGAACCCGGCGACGGCAACTGCGGCATCAGCCTGATCGCCGCCAAGGACGATGTCGAC
>PHCF01000225.1 GCA_002842145.1 Betaproteobacteria bacterium HGW-Betaproteobacteria-6
TGTCGCCGATCGCGCCATCGCACAGCCAACCGGTTCCGGCTGGCGTTGCCGCCAACACGATGCCGGCCGGCAGACGATCACTGACCTGATATTCGCCGGTACTGGCACGGTTGCCAGCATTGCGTACTGAAATCACGTAGCGGCCGGGGTTGTTGACGCTGAAGCGCGCCGGCTCGTGACGCTTGCTGACCTTGAGGTCGGGCGACTCGGGGATTTCTCCGAAATTGTTGTCGAGCGAAGCATCGCCCGGCGCGATCACGATCGACGACACCGACGAGGGCACTACATCAACCGGCGTCGCTGTGCCGATCACTGTACCGCCGATCTGCCCGGCAACGGTAATGCCGTTGAGGGTACCAGAGGGTTGCTGTGGTTCGCTCACGCTGTAGGTGCCAGGGCGCAGGCCGTCGAATGCATAGCGGCCTTCGCCATCGCTGGTCAGCGACATACTCACGGTGGCGCCAAGATCATCAACACCACTGAGCACCACCGTTACCCCGGAAATGCCCGATTCGTCGGCATCGATCACGCCATCGTTGTCGTTGTCGGCCCATATCCGGCCCGCAATTGAGGCCGGTGGTATTTCGCCAAAGTGGTTGTCCACCGCCTCGCCATTGGCGAGCAGTTCGATACTGCTGATGACACTGGGCACGGCAGCGACCGCCGTGGCAGTGCCGCCACCGGTGCCGGGCACGGTGATGCCGTTGAAGGTATCCGCCGGTTGCTGCGGCTCGGTCAGCGTGTACTGGCCGGGCGGCAGATCGGTGAAGCGGAAGCGGCCATCGCCATCGGTTGGCTGACTGCGGCTGATCGCATTGCCGCCGAGGTCGGTACCGCTGAGTTCAATCAGTACATCGGCAATGCCCAACTCGCTGGTATCGATCACACCATCGTTGTTGCGATCCAGCCACACCCGGCCGGCAATCACGCCGCTGGCCGGCACTTCGGCAAAACGGTTGTCGTCGCTGCGGGTTCCGGGCAGGCTCCACTGCCGGCCGTGGTGATGCCATTGAGGGTGTTGAGCGGCTGCGTCGGCTCGGTGAGGGTGTAGTTGCCTGGCCGCAGGCCCTCAAACGCGAACCGACCATCAGCATCGCTATCGACACTGAGTGCGACCGGCTGACCCAGATCATCAATGCCGCTCAATTCGATACGTACCGCCGCAATGCCGCTATCGGCGGGAGCGTTGCGCTCGCCATTGTTGTCGAGATCGAGGAATACGCTGCCGGTGATGCCCACCGGCAGCACTTCGGCAAACAGGTTCTGCAGCGAATCTGCGCCGCCAGGCAGCACGATGCCCTGCACTGTGCTGGGGACCGTGGCGACAGAAGTCGCGTTGCCGACAGTGACTCCGCTGATGGCGCCGGGTGCGGTCGCGCCATTGACGGTGAGGAAGGTGACCCCGCCGTCGACCACCACCGGTTGTGCTGCCTGTTCGGTCAAGCGATAGCCGGCGGCGCTGGAGCGCAGCAAATCGGCAAACAGGAAGTCGCCACTGGCATCGCTGGCGATACTCGTCGAAACCGCGGCGCCGTTGATATCGTTGCCGCTGAGCGTGATCTGTACCCCTGCGATGCCGGGCTCGCCCGCGTCCTGCGTGGTATTGTTGTTGCGATCGAGATAGACGCGGCCGGCTATCGAGCCGACCAGTTCGCCGAAGTTGTTGCCGGCCACGCCAAGCAGGGGCAGATTGGCGATCAGGATTTCATCGCTGCCGGGCACGCCCAAGGCATTGCCGTTGCCGTAGCCGGCGGGGTGATCCTGGCAAATCGCGTAGTTGCGGCCGACGGTGACGCTGAGGAACTGGTAGGCACCCGCAGCATTGCTGGTGGCGCTGCCGATCTGCACGCCGGTTGCGCAACTGTTGCCTTCCAGCAGTCGCACGCTGACACCGGCAATGCGCAACGGGTCGCTGGCGTCGAGCGCGTTGTTGCGATCCGCATCGACGTAGACCACGCCGCTGATGGCGGTCGCCTGCAATTCGCCGAACAGGTAACCGCTGGCCTGCTGGCCGGCGGCAAGGCCGATCGCGCTGAGCACGTCGTTGCCGAGCGTACCCGGCGCGGCGGCATTGCCGAGGGCGTCCTGGCCGTCATTGAACACGCCGGCCACGGGCGGAATCGCGCCTTCGCCGACGGTGTAGCCGGCAGCGTTGGCGGTGAGCAGATCGCCGAACTGGTAATCGCCGTTGATGTCGGTGTTGACGGTCTGGTTGACGAGGTCGCCGAGCACGTTGGTGCCGGTGAGCGTCACCGGCACATTCTCGATACCCAGTTCGCCCGGATTGCGAGTACCGTCCTGGTTCTGGTCGATGTAGACCGATCCGGCGATGGAGCCAACCAATTCGCCGAAACGGTTGTTCAACGATCCCACGGCCGGCAGATCGGCGATGGCGATCTGATCGACCCCCGGCGTGCCATTGGCATTGCCGTTGCCGTAGCCCGGCGGCTGGGTCTGGCACAGCAGATAATCGCGGAAGGCCAACTGACCGGCAAAGGCGAATGCGCCGAGCGCGTCGGTGGAAGTGTTCGTCAGTTCGGTACCGGTGGCGCAGTCGGCGCCCTGCACCAGGCGCACGATGACGCCGGCGATGCGCGCGGTATCGGCAGCATCAAGGGCATTGTTGCGATCGGCATCGACATAGACGAGGCCGGCAATATCGGCGAGCTGGATTTCGCCGAAATTGAACACTGTGCCGTCAGTGCCGGCACTCAGATCAATGTCGGCGATGC
>PHCF01000078.1 GCA_002842145.1 Betaproteobacteria bacterium HGW-Betaproteobacteria-6
GCCCGACGTGATGTCCGGCAACATCATCGGCATCGTCGCCCAGCGCCTGATTCGCCGCCTGTGCGATCACTGCAAGTCGCCGTACCATGCCGAGCCGCACGAAATCCGCCTGCTCGCCGACCTCGGCGAAGGGCCGCGGCCAGTACTCTTCCGGCCCACCGGCTGCGAGCTGTGCGACTTTCAGGGCTACCGCGGACGCATTGCGATCATGGAACTGCTGCGCATCGATGCCGGTATCGACGAACTCATCGCCCGCCGCGCCACCGCCCATGAAATCCGCTCGCGGGCGCTGCTCCAGGGCTTCACGACACTGGCCGACGATGGCATGCACCGCGTGCTCAACGGCACGACCTCGCTCGAAGAACTGGCCCGCGTCGTCGACCTGACCGATCGGATGTAGCCGTGTTGTTTGACTACAAGGCGGTCAGCGTGGAAGGTCGGATGACCTACGGACGCCTCGATGCGATCAACCTGGTCGACCTCGAAATGCGCCTCAAGCGCATGAATCTCGATCTGATCTCCGGCTCACCGATCCAGCATCGCGCCCTGTTCGGCGCGCAGCGCGTGCCGCGCCCCGAGCTGATCAATTTCTGCTTCCACCTCGAACATCTGACCCGGGCCGGCGTCCCCATCCTCGAAGGGCTGACCGACCTGCGCGACTCGGTCGACCATCCCCGCTTCCGTGAAGTGATTGCCGGGCTCATCGAAAGCATTGAAGGTGGCCAGACCCTGTCGCAGGCCATGAACGCCCACCCGGAAATCTTCAGCCAGGTGTTCTGCAACCTGATCCGCGCCGGCGAGGCGAGCGGCCAGTTGCCAGAGGTCCTGGCCAGCCTCTCCGAATCGCTGAAGTGGGAAGACGAACTGGCCTCGCACACGAAAAAGCTGCTGATGTACCCGGCCTTCGTAGCGACCATCGTGCTCTCTGCCACCTTCTTCCTGATGATCTACATGGTCCCGCAGCTCAAGCTGTTCGTGAAGAACATGGGACAGGTGCTCCCGCCGCACACCAAGCTGCTGTTTTTCATCTCCGACCTGCTGGTCAACTATTGGTACCTCTTCCTGGCACTGCCGATCATCGCCGTCCTTGCCCTGCAGGCGTTGCTGCGGACCAACCCACTGGCGCGCTTTCGCCTCGACGGCATCAAGCTGCGCCTGCCGATCATCGGCCCCATCCTCAAAAAGATCATCCTCTCCCGTTTCGCCAACACCTTCGCCATGCTCTACGCCTCGGGCATCCCGGTGCTCGAATCGATCCGCTCGACCCAGGCCATTGTCGGCAATCGTGTGGTCCGCAAGGCGCTGGAGCGCGTCGAACAATCGATCCGCGAAGGCCAGAACGTGGCCGGCGCCTTCCGCGATGTCGGCCTTTTCCCCCCGCTCGTCGTACGCATGCTGCGCATCGGCGAAAGCACTGGCGGGCTGGACAAGGCGCTGCTCAACGTCAGCTATTTTTACAACCGTGATGTCAAGGAATCGGTCGGCAAGGCGCAAGCGCTCATCGAGCCGATGCTGACGCTTTTCATGGGCGCCTTGCTCGGCTGGATTATGCTGTCGGTCATCGGCCCCATTTACGACGTCATCAGCAAGATCAAAACGTGAGCAGCCGCCTCCTCTACCTCAACACCCATCGCCTGTCGGCCTACCTCTGGCAGCAGGGCAAGCTGCGCTGCGAGGGTGTCTTCGACCAGCACGACCAAGGCTTTCGGCAGTTTGCCGACTACCTCGCCGAGCACGGCAGCAGCCAGTTCTCGCTGCTCGCCAATGTGGCCGAGGAAGGCCATGCGCTGGAGACCATTCCTTTCCTTCAGGGCGCCGACCGGCAAACGTTGATCACCCGCAAGATCGGCCAGCATTTTCTCGGCACGCCGCTCGCCGCGGCCATCTCCCTTGGCTACGAAAAACGGCAGCGCAAAAACGAAAAACTGCTCCTCTCGGCCCTGACCAACCCGGCCCATTTCGAGCCCTGGCTTAACAAGCTCGACGAAGCCGAAGTGGCGCTCGTCGGCATCTACACCGTCGCCCAACTTGGCGGCCAGTTGCTCAAAAAGCTCGGCCAGGACGGCGCCCGTTGCCTGCTGCTCACCCTGCAGGATCACTCGATTCGCGAAACCTACGTCGTCGACGGCCACGCCCACTTTTCGCGCATGGCACCGCTCACTGACAGCAGCATCGCCGGCATCGCCAGCGCCTTTGCCGCCGAAGCCGGCAAATTGCACCAGTACCTGATCGGCCAGCGCCTGATCGGGCGCGACGAAAGCCTGCCCACCTACATCGTCGCCCATCCGCTGACCATTCCGGCCATCGACAAGGCCTGCCCCGAACGCGGCCCGCTCAACTTCACGCTCATCGACAGTCATGTCGCCGCCGGCAAGCTCAATCTGCACACGCCGCCCGAAGACAATCGCTGCGACCTGCTCTTCCTGCACTTGCTGGCCACGGCCCCGCCGGCCCAGCAATTCGCCGGTGAAGCGCACCGTCACCATTTCCGACTCGCCCAGATTCGCCATGGCCTCATCGCTGCCGGCATGATCACCCTGCTTGGCGGCGTCCTGTTCGCCGCCAAGGGAACCTACGACGCCAGCGCGCTACGCGACGAAGCCCAGGTACTGACGGCCAGCCAAGCCGATTTCAACCGGCGCTACCAGGAAATCTCCGCCACCTTCCCGCAACTGGGCATGGACCATGAGACGCTGCGTCGCCTGACTGACCGCTATGCCGAACTGGTCACCCAGCAACGCCAGCCGACCTCAAGCTACGTCATGGTCAGCCAGGTTCTCGACCGCATGCCGGCCATCGTCCTCGACGGCCTCGATTGGAAAAATGGGCAAAACTCCCGGTTGACCGTAGGAATGCCCGCCGACGAGCCGGAAATCGTCACTATCCGCGGCACCATTCAGCTTGAGCGGGCCAGCATCCGCCAAACGCTGGCCGTCTTCGACCAGTTTGTCGCCGCCCTCGGCGCCGATGCCGCGAGCACCGTCAAGGTATTGCAACGACCATTCGACATCGAGTCCGGCCGCGCCCTGCGCGGTGGCGACGGACTCAACGAAGAAGCCCAGCCCCGGCAGTTCGCCGTTGAAATCGTCCGGAGCAAGGCGCCATGACCTTGAGCGGCCGCGACCTCAAAAAACTCTGGCTCCCCGTGCTCGCCACGCTGACCATGCTTGTCGTCGCCGGCCTGCTCGGCTGGGCCTGCACTGTCGACAAAAACAAGGCCGAGCAGGAGCGCAACACCGCGCAGAGCGCCCGCGACCAGATCGAACAACGCCTGCGCCAGGTACGCACCGAAGAACAGGAAATCCGGGACCGCACCGCGCTACTCCAGCAACTCAAAAGCGCCGGCATCACCGGGCCGGAAAGACGGCTCGACTGGATGGAACAACTCCGCAACACCCAGCGCGAACTGCGCATTCCCGGCATGAAGTACGAATTCGGCGCCCAGAGCAGCCTGGACAACGGCAGCGACCCCAGCTACGCCTGGTTCGCCAGCCCGCTGCACCTGCAACTCCGCCTGCTGCACGAAGAAGACCTGCTCAATTTCCTCGCCGAAGTCCAGAAAAACGCCAAGGCCCTCGTCATCGTGCGCAGCTGCAAACTCTCCCCCCTGCCGAGCCAGGCAGATGCCCGCGAGGCCCTGGCCCAGCTTGGCGCCGAATGCGACATGCAGTGGATCACCATCCACCCAGCCCAGGACAGCAAATGAGTCCGACTCGCCTGCTCGCCCTCCTCCTGCTTTCAGCGGCCATCGCCCCCAGCCTCGCCGACCCGCTCCCACTCGGCCGCCTCTTCCTAGACCCGCAGCAACGCGCCAGACTCGACATTCAGCGCCAGCACAACACCGGCTTCCAGCCCGATGCCGGCGACCAGGCCAGCCAGACCATCAACGGCGAAGTCCGCAGCAGCAACGGCCGCAGTATCCGCTGGATCAACGGCGAAGCGAATTGGGAAGGCACAGCACCAGCACCACGCATCCCTGTTGGCGATACGTTCAACCCCTCAACCGGTGAACAGGAAAGCCTGCTTCGCGACGGCCACATCCTGATCAAGCGAGGCAGCCCAAGCAAATGAAGCAACACGCCCCCCTGACCGCGCAAAGGGGCGTTGCACTGTGGATGCTCCTGATCCTGGTCGCCATGGCTGGCGGCTACGCCTTCTATCGCAGCGCCAACAGTCAGTTCACCCGGAGCGAATCAGATGCCGGTCTCGCCATTTCGCTCGCCCGGGCGAAAGAAGCCGTGATCGCCTATGCGGTACTGGACGACCAGCGACCGGGCCGACTGCTCTGCCCCGACCTCATCGGCGATGGCATTTCTCCCTTGTTATCGCGCGACGACTGCGATTCGTACATTGGCAACCTGCCGTGGAAAACCCTTGACGTCCGCGACATTCAGGACGATCACGGGACGCCCTTGCAGCTTGCTGTCTACCGTCTATTTGGCGGCGACCGTCCAACGCCGCCGATCAACAGTGACACGCCCACGGCGATGCGCCTCACCGCAGCCGATGGCTCGGTCAACAACGATGTGGTGGCAGCGATCATCGCCCCGCGCGGCGCACTCGACCCAGCCAACAGCGATGGCGACGACGATTTCCAGGTCGGCCGATCCTCTACCGACGGCGACAACGACGTAATCGCCGTCATCACTCGCCAGGAGCTCATGGCAGCCGCCGAAAAGCGGGTAGCCAACGAAGTCAGAAGTTGCCTGGATGGTCATGCCGCCGCATCAGCCAACACCGATCATCGCTATCCTTGGCCGGCGCCGCTGTCGGTCACCAACTATCAAGGCAAGGCCAACAGCCTGTTCGGCCGGGTTCCCGCCACACAACCGACCGCCGGGCCGGAAGCCGCGCTGAAATCGACTGTCGCAAAACTGACCCGGAGCTTGAGCCTGCTGTCTTCAGCCCCCGATGCCAGTCAGCAGATGACCGCCCTCAATGCCTTGAGCGACGCACTGCTCCAGGCCAAAAACCTGTTCGATGCGATATTCCTGCAAGCCAATCAACTCAAACAACTGGCTGACGACGCCTACAACCAACTGCAGGGCGTTGAACTTGCTGTGACAAGCGCGGCAACCAATGGGCGTATCAGCCGCAGCGAAGGAACAACAATACGGAGCCTGTCCGCCGCGCCCGATTCGTCCCTGAACGCGCTGGCCGATCAAATATCCCAACTCGGGGTCGATGTTTTTCCCTGGCAAGTCAGCCAGTACTCGACGAAACTTGGCCAAGCCAACACCGCCGCCGACTTTGCCAGCCTGACGCTCGGTATTCGCCAGCTTTTATATGCAACCGTAACCACCCGGCCAGACATATCCCCCTCGCTCATCGCCGCACAGACAAGCGCCAGTCTCGCCTGCGACCCAACCAACCCCATAGCCCCCGCATGCGATGGCAGCCTGGCCATGGCTGCCGCCGGCGATCTGATCAACGCCCTCAACACACTGCAAAGCAGCGTCGAAAACAGCCGGGTTAGTGTCCTCTCCCATGATGTCAGCGCCTACTCAACACCCCTGACCAGCCTCAACAACGCCCTCGGCGCCGCACCTACCATCGAAAACCTGAACGCCTTGCTGGCTGCGCTCGACAGTACACGAGCAGCCATTTCCGACATCACCACCGGCGTCCCCGGCGTGGTGACAGCCAGAAACTCGGCCAGCGCCGCCTTCGATGGCGCCATTGCCGCAATCCAGTCCAGCCTCCCTGACTACGCCGCCATCGGCGCCAGCACCAGCGCAGCCATCGCCAGCGTGACAACCCTCGCCTCCAGCATAGCCAGCAACGAACAAGTCGATAACAACCTCACCCACACCAGTCTGCGGGCGGCCATCACGACCTACGAGAGCCAGCGCACGGCATTCACGCAACTGGATACCGCCTCCCCACGGCCTGTCCAGGCAACCATCACGCCTTTTGCCCTGGCGCTGGGCGATGCTACGGTCAACCTCGAAATCTGGGCAAAATCGATTTCCGACAACGCCTCCCTGGTGGCGCCGCTCGCCAAGGCCAACCCGGTTGCCACCGGAAGCAACCCCGGATCGGCCAGCGTTCTTGACACCTCTGCCTACAAGATCGCCAACGACGCGCTGACCAGCATCACCGGAAAAAATGAATCCGTCGCGCTATTGCAGATTTATATCGACACCCCCAACACCACGACCGCCACCGGCGCCATCGCCGCTCTGGGCGAAACCACTACGCTGGTCAATACCTTGCTGAACGCCGCCAACGCGCTCGACAATTCATTAGCCAGCACCAACGCCAGCGCCTTTCCCATGGTCTGGCAATCCAGCCGCTGCGACTTTCTACTGCCGACGGCGACCTCGTGGTGGACCAAAAACGCGTGGGCCAGCACGCTGTTTTACCAGATCAGCAACGTCTCAATGAGCGCCCCCGGCAAACTTCGGGTCAACGCCGCCGGAACCTACCGCCTGGTAACACTTGCCGCAGGTCGTGCCCTCGGTGCGCAAGATCGCGCAACGCCAAACACCGCCAGTTTCCTGGAAGGCATCAACGCCGACCCGACGCGTGATGGCGATGCAACCGCGCCGGTCCCAGACTTTACGGCAACAACGCCATCGGCTACCTTCAACGACCGACTTGCCTACTGAAGCCTCTGTGATGCCCCAGCGCGCCGCCACCCAACATGGTTTTTCACTGGTCGAACTGACCGTCGTGCTGATCATCGTCGCCCTGCTCTCCTCCGGCATGATCCTTGGCCTTTCGGCACAACACGAATCGACCATGACGCGGGAAGCCCGTCGCCAACTCGACGCCACGCAGGAGGCCCTGCTCGGCTTCGCCATCGCCAACGGACGCCTGCCCTGCCCGGCCAAAGCCGGCCTGGCCAACACCGATGTGGCCGCGGGTCGGGAGGACTGTACCCTGCAACACGGCGTTGTGCCCTGGGTCATTCTTGGCACACAGGAAACGGACCCTTGGGGACAGCGGCTAACCTATTTCGCCAGCAGCAAATTTACTGCAGCCGTCGTTGCCGGAGGTCAGGCAAGCTTTACGATGAGTACCGGAATCCCGCCCGATAATGCCGGGCTATCCGACATTCGCAATCTCTCCAACACCACCGTCGCCATTGATATCGCGGCGGTGGTGGTCGGTCACGGAGCCCGCGGCAATGGCGCCTATCTTCCCGACGGCAGCAAAATTGCCGGGGCGGCCAACAGTGAATTGCAAAACAGCAATGCCACGCTGACCTTCATCTCGGACACGCCAAGCGCCACCTTCGATGATCAGCTAGTCTGGATTAGTCCCAATCTCCTCAAATCGCGCCTCGTCGCCGTTGGCAAACTTCCGTGATTCGCCGTCATTCAAGCCGTTCGGCATATTGACCGGTAACAGGCCGACTGCCACACTGAGTCCTCCAGCCTTTCCTGTCACCGCCAAAGCATCCCGTGAATCGCCAGCCATTCCTCGTCGCCCTGCGTACCGGCGGAATTCTTCCCGACGACAGTGCCGAAACACGCCTGAAGAAATCGCTGCTGGTCTTTGCCACCGGCCTGGTGTGTACCGGCTCGATGCTCTGGCTTTTCCTGTACGGCCAGATGGGGCCGCAGTTTTCGGCCAATGCCCCATTCGTTTTCCAATTGCTGCTCGTTGGCAACCTGCTCTATTACTTTCGCAGCGGCAATTTTGATCTGTTCCGCTATTCGCAATTGGCGCTTTTCCTGTTTGCCCCGTTTGCCGTGCAGTGGAGCATCGGCAACTTCATCACGGCCAGCGGCACCAGTCTCTGGGGATTGCTCGCCCCAATCGGCGCCGTACTGTTCTTCGGGGCGCGTGAATCGCTCGCCTGGTTCTTCGCCTATATTTTCCTGACTGCGCTCTCCGGCTTTTTCGACTATTTCTTGGCTGACAGCCTGGCCAGCAGCGCGCCAAAAATTTCGATCCGGACCAGCGTCTTTTTCTTTGCGCTGAATTTTGCTGCGATTTCCAGCATCGTTTACCTGCTCCTGCGCTACGCGGTTCAGGAAAAAGCCAAGACCCAAGCCCATCTGGAAGAAACCCACCGGCTGTTACAGGACGAGCAGGAGAAGTCTGAACGCCTGCTCCTGAACATCCTGCCCGGCCCGATCGCCGAACGTCTGAAGCGCGACAACCAAGCCATCGCCGACGGCTTCGCCGACGTTACGATCATGTTCGTCGATATCGTCAATTTCACCCGGATCGCCGAAGGTCTGACGCCACAGCAGGTTTTTGCCATGCTCAACCGGATATTTTCGTCTTTCGACGAATTGGCTGAGCAATATGGCATGGAGAAGATCAAGACCATTG
Source organism: Betaproteobacteria bacterium HGW-Betaproteobacteria-6 (assembly GCA_002842145.1). Classification (GTDB taxonomy): domain Bacteria; phylum Pseudomonadota; class Gammaproteobacteria; order Burkholderiales; family Rhodocyclaceae; genus Azonexus. The sequence continues at coordinate 8,290 of PHCF01000078.1, forward strand.
GCGATGCCTACATGGTCGCCGGTGGCCTCAACAACGAGCAGACCAACTACACCCGCAGCATCGCGGAACTCGCGGTCGCCATGCGCGACTTGCTGCATCGCGATTTCACGGTCAACGACATGCATCTCGACGTTCGTATCGGGATCGGCACCGGACCGGTCGTTGCCGGCGTTGTCGGCAAGAAGAAATTCATCTACGACCTGTGGGGCGACACGGTCAACCTGGCCAGCCGCATTACCAGCGAAGGCACGCCAGGCATGATCCATGTCGATGCGACCACCCACCTGCGCCTGGCTCAGCATTTTTCCTTCGACGAACCGCTGACGCTCTACCTCAAAGGCAAGGGCAACACCCTCGTTTATCGCCTGAATGGCTTAAACGTTACGCCGCCTACCGGCAAACAGACAGACTGAAGGCAACGCACCCCGGTCGATTTTCAGCCAGGGCCAGCGAATAACCCACCCCGTCGGCCTGCCGCGCGGCGTGATAGAGGCCAATGCCAAGACCGTCCTCGGAATTGACCGGCTCGCTGAGCAGCGCTCTGGCCAGGACGGGGGCAATTGCCTGACCATCATCGGCAACGGTCAGGGCCCCGTCGGCAAAACAAACACGGATGCCCAGACCGGGCTCGCGCAAACGCTTGGCCAGGGCATTCTGCAAAAGATTCTCGGCCACACTGTCGAAGAGCGGCCCGGGCAGAACCTGCCCCGCCATGGCCTCGCCTTGCCAATCCACCGACAAGTGAGCGTTCCGCTCCTTGAAGTTCCGCCACCAGACGGCGGCTTCAACCAATTGAAGACTTTCGGTTTGCGGCGACTGCAATTTGTCCAGGGTCGTTTTCAGGCGTTCCGCAATCTGCGGCAGCTGACGCCCCAACAATGCCGCCACCTCGGCCGGATCGCCGGGTTGATTCGCTGCATAACAAAGAATTTGCAACGACTGGAGCAGATTCTTGACGTCATGGGTCACCCGTGCCCCGGTTTCGTAGATGGCCTGAACGTAACCCATGCGCTGCAACTGGTGGGTCTGAAGCTTGACCAGATAAAACTCGATGGCCAGACGCAGCAACCACTCGACATGCCAGCGCATGGCCGGTGAAGGCGAGCGATGAAAATGCACAGTCAGCGCCAGATCGCGCGCCTGACACGTATGCGCATACGAAGTCGGTTCACCCGATTGTCCCTCACGCTGCCCGGCATGCCAGGACACACCGACGACCCAGGGCATGCCACGTAAACGCTGCAAGACCGCATCAAGAAATTGCACCGGATCCGTGTGCCGCTCGCTTTCTTCCGAAAGCTGAACCAGCCATTGCTCAAGCGGCATGCCCAGCGACAGCATGTAGCGTGAAATCGCCGAGCCGATCCCGGAAAATCCCCCCCGCGGGTTCCATGCCCAGGCGACGACAAGCAAGGCGCCGGCAACCGCCAAAGAAGTCTTGAACAAAGCTTCGACATAGCCTCCGCCGCCGACCAGCATGTAAGCCAGCGTACCCAGCACAAAAACGGCGAGGACAAGAAAGACCATGACCCCGTAGAAAAGGTCGAAAGCCTCTGCCGATTTTCGTTGCGGAGGCCGCGCCGGAAAAATCAGCAGGAATGGCAAGACGAACGGCATAAAGCGAGCCAGTGCGCTGCGCAAAGCGGGGTCCATGGCGACGGCAGGCGAAATTTCCGGAACCACCCCCAGAACCGTGACCGCCACCAGGTAGCCGAATGCCAGCAGATAACCGGAGCGCTCGCCGTGCCGCTCGGTCCCGACCACCCGCCCACCGATGGCCGCGGCCAGCGCACCGCACCAGATCAACAAAAGCCACGGCCCGAGCAACAACGTCGACACCATGACGACGCCGAGCAATACCAAACCTTGCCGCAATTCGATCCGGCGTTCGCCGGCGACAAAGGGTTGCCAGATCAGGAAAAGGCCGAGAGCTACAACCCAAAGCAGGCGTACAGCGGGCATCTGCCACCCTCCGAACGCGAGAGCGTGAAGCATCAGCAAGTGAGAAGCCAACAGAAAATGCGGCCCGGCAGCCAAACGGCTGGCAATTTTGCCACCTACCCCGATGTTCATATTTCAGACAACCTGTCCATATCTCGACACTGGCAACCCAGCGACTTGTCAATATCTGTCAAATCTATGCCCAATCACATAGGCACGAAATTTGCGGAGTAATAATCAGAACTCAACTGGAGCATGCCATGAAATACCATCAAAAGGGCTTCACCCTTGTCGAAATCGCCATTGTCCTGGTCATTATCGGGCTATTACTGGGTGGGGTACTGAAGGGGCAGGAGTTGATCAATAGCGCCAAGGTCAAAAATATGGTCAATGACTTCAGGACAACATCAGCCTTGGTTTACGGCTATCAGGATCGCTTCAAAAGTTTTCCCGGAGATCAGACACAACTACAACTGACTGATGCCTTTGGCGCCGCTGCGGCAGCAACCGCCTGTGCTCCAGCCAATACAGCCGGCCAGTGTGTCAGCAACAACGGGCGCATTGACGGTAACTGGAACTCAGCCGCCATTACTGATGAGACCTTTGTCTTCTGGCAGCATGTTCGCCTGGCCAATCTGGCGACAGGAGCAATCAACACCGGCGACCAAAATTACCGCCCCCGCAACGCAGATGGTGGCTTTATCGGAATTGAAAGCGGCATCAACGGCGCCGGCGTGGCGGCCCCCTTCATTGCCGGCATGCGCGGAGCTGTTTTCGTCTGCTCCGATGGCATTCTTGGTCGCTATGTTCGGCAAATTGACACGACGATGGATGACGGCAATACGGCGGGAGGGTCGGTTCAGGCGGTGCCGATGGGTTCAGCGCGCGGCGCGGCTGCAACATTGACTGCCGCCATTGTTGATGGCCAACAATATACAGTCTGCGCCAGCTTGTAAGAGACGTCCCAATTCAGACCACAGCCCGCTTCGGCGGGCTTTTTCATTTTGGCGAGATTGCTACGGTCAACCGGAAAAATCGGCCAAAAACAAAATCCGGGCAATGCCCAACAACGGTTCAGCCTCGCAGCAACCTCTCCTCTGCTGCGGAGACCACCTCAGGCATACCGAGGACGACGACGACATCGCCGTCCTCCAGCCTTGTTTCCGGCGCCGGTTCCAGGGCGCGGATACCGCGCCGGCGGATGGCGCTGACTTCGCAGCCCAGTTCGTCAAGATTGAGGTTGTCGAGTGTCTGCCCTATGCCTGCCGAGCCCGTTGCCAGCAGCACGGAGTGGAGACGCGGGTGATGCTCGTCGTCATCGTCGTGATCGCGGTCCGATACGCCACGATAAAAGCCGCGCAACAGGCTGTAGCGCTGGGAGCGTGTCTGGCGAATGCGCTTGAGCACGCGATTGATCGGCACGCCGACCAGCACCAGAGCATGCGAAGCCAGCATCAGGCTGGCCTCCAGAGCCTCCGGCACGACTTCGGCGGCACCGGCCCGGGTCAGGCGGTCCATATCGCGCTCATCGAAGGTACGGACAACCACCGGCAAGTCCGGTCGCGACTCATGAACGTGGTGCAGGACTTTCTCGGCCAAGGGGGTGTCGCTGACGGTAACGATCACCACGCTCGCCCGCATCAGACCTGCCGCGAGCAAGGCTTCTTTTCTGCCGACGTCGCCATAAACCACGTTTTCGCCGCCGGCAGCAGCTTCTCCGACACGATCCGGATCAAGGTCAAGAGCCACATAGGTGATGTTTTCCTGACTCAAAAACCGGGCAAGGTACTGCCCGCTTCGGCCAAAACCGCAAAGGATGACGTGCTTCTCGGCACCCATCGACTGGGCGGCGATCTTGGTCAGTTGCATCGAGCGCAACATCCATTCGCTGGCGACAAAGCGGACGACGATCCGCTCGCTGTACTGCACGATGAACGGTGCAACCAACATGGAGAGGACGAGGACAGTCAGGGCAACCTGCTGGATTTCCTTCGGCATGTTGATGATTTCGCCGAGCAGCACGAAACCGAACTCGCCCCCGGCACATAGCCACAAGCCGGAGCGGATGGCATTGCCCGGCGAAGCCCCCAGGCGCCAGGAAAGCAGGCCGACCACCAACGACTTGATTGCCAACAGCGCGAGCAAGGCCAGCAAAACCTGCCACCACAGCCCGACTAGGATCTGCAGATCAAGCTTGACGCCGATGGTCACGAAGAACAATCCCATCAACACGTCGCGGAAGGGCTTGATGTCCTCTTCCACCTGCATTTTGTACTCGGTTTCCGAAATCAGCATGCCGGCCACGAAAGCGCCAAGCGCCAGCGACAGCCCGGCCATCTCGGTGATGGTGGCCAGGCTCAGGGTAATCAGCAGCACGTTGAGGACGAACACTTCGGAAGATTTGGCGCGCGCCACAAAATGGAACCACTTGCGCATCAGCCTCTGGCCGAAAACGAGAATCACGGCGAGGACGACGACGGCCTTGAGCAGCGCGATGCCGAGCAACATCGCCAGTTTCTCCGGCGGCTGGGTCAGCGACGGAATGATGACCAGCAATGGCACCACGGCCAGATCCTGGAAGAGCAGGACGCCCATGGTTTCCCGGCCATGCGCCGAATCGAGTTGCTGACGTTCGACCAGCAACTTGGTGAGGACGGCGGTCGAAGACATGGCAAACACCCCGCCGAGGGCGATGCCCAGTTGCCAGCTTACCCCCAGCAGCATGACCAGCCCGCCAACCAGGATCATGCTCAAAAGCACCTGCAACATGCCGAGGCCAAACACGATGCGTTTCATCGCGTAGAGCTTGGGCAGCGAGAACTCGAGGCCGATCGAGAACATCAGGAAAACGACGCCGAATTCGGCTAGGTGCTCCGCCCGATAAACGTCGTTCATGAGGTTCAGCGCATGCGGCCCGATGACGCAGCCGACAAAGAGATACCCGAGCACCGGCGGCAAATTGAAACGACGGAAGATGACCACGGCCAGAACCGAGGCACCGAGCAGAAGAAGGACGAGAGAGAGTGCGCTCAAGGTCGTTGCGTGAAGTCGGGTATACTTCGGCCATCATAACCTCAGCATGCTC
>PHCF01000079.1 GCA_002842145.1 Betaproteobacteria bacterium HGW-Betaproteobacteria-6
CCATCATAACCTCAGCATGCTCATGAACCCAAGCCAATCTACCGCCCGTTTCTCGCCGGAACGCGCTCTGGAACTAGGTCGCCAGACCCTGAGCATCGAGGCCGCTGCGGTCGACGCGCTGAAAAGCCGAATAAATGGAGATTTTTCGCGCGCCGTCGAGTTGATCCTGAACAGCCACGGCCGACTGATCGTCAGCGGCATGGGCAAATCCGGCCACATCGCGCGCAAGATCGCGGCCACCATGGCCAGCACCGGCACCCCGGCCTACTTCGTGCATCCGGCCGAAGCCAGCCACGGCGACCTCGGCATGATCACCCGCGACGATGTTCTGCTCGCCCTGTCCAATTCCGGTGAGTCGGGCGAACTGCTCAGCATCCTGCCCGCCCTCAAGCGGCAGGGCGCCAAGATCATCTCGATGACCGGCGTACCGACTTCAACGCTGGCGCGCGAAGCTGACATTCATCTCGACGCCGGCGTTACTCAGGAAGCCTGCCCGCACAATCTCGCACCAACGGCCAGCACAACGGCCGCCCTGGCGCTCGGCGATGCGCTCGCCGTCGCTCTTCTCGATGCGCGAGGCTTCGGGCCGGAAGACTTTGCCCGCTCGCACCCGGGCGGCTCGCTCGGCCGTCGCCTGCTCACTCACGTTCGCGATGTCATGCGTGCCGACGACCGAGTACCGGCTGTCGCCCCCACCACGCCGATCACCGACGCGATCATTGCCATGTCGCGCGGCGGCCTCGGTCTGGTCGCCATTACCAGCCCGGCCAACGAAGTGCTGGGCATCTTCACCGACGGCGACCTGCGCCGCGCGTTTGAAAAACGCATCGATCTGCAGCAGGGCGACATCGCAACGGTCATGCATGCTGCGCCCCGCACCATCGGCCCCGACCGCCTGGCCGTCGAAGCCGTTGAAATGATGGAGCGCCTGCGCATCAATGCGCTGCTCGTCGTCGACGCCGAGAACCACCTGATCGGCGCGCTGAACATGCACGATCTCTTTACCGCCAAGGTCATCTGATGGACATCAATACCCGCGCCGCCAACATCAAGCTTGTCGCCTTCGACATCGACGGCGTAATGACGGATGGCGGCCTGCATTACACCGATGACGGCCACGAGCTGAAGACCTTCAATGTCCAGGATGGCCTCGGCGTCGTGCTGCTGCGCCGCGCCGGCATCAAGGTGGCCATCATCACGGGACGCACCTCGAACGTCGTCAATTGTCGCGCCAGGGATCTTGGCGTCGAGCATGTTTTCCACGGCGTCGGCGACAAGGGCGCCGTTGCCGGCCAACTGCTCGAACAACTGGGGCTGCAATGGTCGGAACTCGCCTTCATGGGCGATGACCTGATCGACCTGCCGGCCATGACCCGCTGCGGCCTGGCCATTGCCCCGGCCAATGCCCGCCCCGTCGTCAAGGAGCGCGCCCACATGGTGACCGAGGCCTGCGGCGGCAAAGGCGCCGTGCGCGAGGCCATCGAATTCCTTCTCGCCGCCCAGGGCAAGCTCGACGCAGCCTTCGCCCCCTATCTCAAGGCATCATGAAGCACTGGCCCAGCCAACTCTTTCCAGTCATCGTGCTGGCCATCCTGGCCGGACTCAGTTTTTGGCTGCAAAGCACGGTTGACCGTGGCGACACCAATCACGACGGCAAGCTTCGCCACGACCCCGACGCCATCGCCGAAAACTTCACCGTGCGCCGCTTCAATCAGAACGGGCAAGTCAAATACCGCCTCACGGCGCCGTATCTCGTACACTTCCCGGACGACGACACGTCCGAAGTGAGGTCACCGACCCTCACCAGCTACCGCACGGAAGGAGCCAAGGTCGTCGTCACCGGCGACCATGCCAAAGTGACGGCAAAAGGCGAAACAGTCTATCTCTGGGACAACGTCAGCGTGACCCGCGAGGCAACATCGGACAGCCTCGAAATGGTCGCCCGCATGCCCGACCTGACCGCCCAGCCCGAGGCTGGCATCGCGTTCACCAGCAGCCCGGTGGAAATCACCCAGGGACAGTCCTGGCTCAAGGGCACCGGCCTCCATATCGACAACAACACCTCGACCCTCGTCCTGCAGTCGCAGGTCCGCGGGCTATACATTCGACCCAGGGCCGCGCCATGAAAATTCGACTCGCCACGCTCACCCTCTGCCTACTGATCAACATCCCGGCCTATGCCGAGCGCGCCGATCGCGACAAGCCGATGCTGCTCGAGGCCAATCGCGTCTCGATCGACGACGCGCGCAAGATACAGATTCTTGAAGGCGACGTCCTCATCACCAAGGGCACCATGACCCTCAAGGCGGACCGCGTGGTAATCAGGGAAGACCAGTACGGCTTCCAGAAGGGCACGGCTTTCGGCGGCAAGAGCGGACTCGCCCGTTTCCGCCAGAAGCGCGACGGCAAGGAAGAATACGTCGAGGGCGAAGGCGAGCGCATCGAGTACAACACCAACAGTGAAATCCTCGAGCTGTTCCATCGCGCCTGGGTCAGGAATGGCGAGGACCAGGTGCGCGGCGACTACATCTGGTACGACGCCATCAGCGAGAAGTATCTGGTCACGGCCGGCGAAACACGTGACCCGAAAGCGGGACCGGGGCGCGTTCGCGTCGTCATCCAGCCCAAGGGCAAGGACAGCGAACCGACGCCGGCCGCCAGCGGCGAACGCCTGGAGCTCAAAGGGTCCGGCGACCTGGGAACGAAAAGCGCACAATAGCCGTGCATCGCCCGCCTGCGGCACCGCCCGACTCCGGCGGTTGCTGAGCCAGAACGACACGCCAAGCCCATGATTTTGATGGGCTTGTTTGTTTTTGTGCACTGCACAAAAATATTGTTGACAAGCCGACAATCACCTCTATAATAAAGCCCATGGTGCAGTGCAACATCAACACATGGAAGCGCGCTGCAACGGCTTCGACTGTTCTGCATAACCCACTTTCATCCAGGAGATATCCCATGTCCTTCAACATCACCACCCCCGAGCAATTCGCCTCTGCCAACAAGGCAACCGTTGATTCCCTGCTGTCCGTCGCCAATGCCGCCCTGGCTTCGGCCGAGCGCATCGCTGCCCTGAACCTGAATACCGCCCGTTCCGTTCTGGAAGACTCCGTCTCCGGCACCAAGGCCCTGCTCGGCGCCAAGGACGTGCAAGAAGCCATCTCCATCCAGGCCTCCCTGACCCAGCCGAACGTCGAAAAGGCTGTTGCCTATTCGCGCAGCATCTACGAAATCTCCGCCCAGGCTCAGGAAGAGTTCGCCAAGAGCGTTGAAGCCCAATTCGGTGGCTTCCAGAAGCAAGTTGCCGATCTGCTGGACAAGGCTGCCAAGTCCGCCCCGGCTGGTTCCGACGTAGCTGTTGCTGCCGTCAAGTCGGCCATCGCTGCTGCCAACTCCGCTTTTGACAACCTCAACAAGGCTGCCAAGCAAGTTGCCGAAATCACCGAAGCCAACGTCGCTGCCGCCACCAACGCCACCGTCAAGGCTGTTGGCGCCACCGCCGCCAAGCGCAAGTAATTTGCCCCTCCCCCGCTTCGGCGGGGGTTTTGTTTCATCCGCAGCCCCAACCATTTCGAGGAGATAAGATGAGCAATCCAAATATCGAACAAATCACCGCTGCCCAGAAAGCCAACACCGAAGTGCTGCTGGCCTTGCTGCGTACCGCATTCAACGGCGTTGAGCAACTGACCGCCCTGAACGTCGCTGCCTCGCGCGACTTCTTCAACAATTCCGTCGCCAACTCCCAGCAGCTGATGGCTGCCAAGGACGTCAACGCCGTTGCCAAGCTCAATACCGAGCTGGCTCAGCCGAACCTGCAGAAGCTGGTCGATTACACGCGCAACGTCTATGAACTGACGACCAATGTGCAGAAGGAATTGACCTCGGTCATCGAAGCCCAGTATGGCAAGCTGACCAAGGATGCAACCAGCGCCATGCAGAAGGCAACGGCCCAGGCACCGGTTGGCGGCGACGTTTTCGCTGCGGCACTGAATTCCGTTATCAGCGCCTCCAACCAGGCTTTTGAAAGCCTCAACTCGGTGACCCGCCAGCTGTCGGAAATCGCCGAAGCCAACATCCAGACCGCCACCAAGGCGGCTGGCGCCAAGGCTCCGGCTGCCAAGACGACTGCCGCCAAGGCTCCGGCCAAGACCAGCGCAACGGCTGCTGCCGCCAAGAAGGTTAGCGCCAAGTAATACAGCCGCCCGGTCGGCCCGAAAGCCCGCGAACTTCGCGGGCTTTTTTTACGTCTATCGTTCCGACGATTTCGTTTTCGGCCATTTTTTCCGGTTGACCGTAGCAACCGGAAAAAACCGGATCAGGGTCGCCAGACCCAGTGTATTCCGCGGCTTTCGACCTCGATGCGGATGTCCTCCATCGCCTTGTCGACCAGCTCGGGCGAACCTTCGACGCCGAGCTCGAGATGCTTGCGCTCCTTGCCGACCAGTGAGGGTAGCGAGAACAGGCGCAACGTCGGGTAATCCTTGACGATGCGCTCCATGAGGTCGAGCAGCGCACTTTCATAAGCCGTCGGGCCGGTCAGCAAGAATGCCTTTTCGACCATGCCGTCGACCGCCTTGAACTGATCCGTGTAAAACGTATCGAGCGCCCATTCGATCATCGGGTGCGCCATCTGCGGGAAGCCGGGCACGAAATAATGATCGTTGGCCATGAAGCCGGGAATGCGGTTGAACGGGTTGGGAATGATCTGCACGCCAGCCGGGAAGGTGACCAGCAGCTTGCGCTTGTCGGTGATTTCCTCACCGGCAAAACGCACTTTCAGTTCCTCGAAGCCTTCCGGGTGGAGCACCAGATCGACGCCGAGCGCCGCCGCCACCGCTTGCCGCGTGTGGTCGTCGGGCGTATTGCCGATGCCGCCGCAGGAGAAAACCACGTCGCCGGCGGCCATCGTCCGCTTGAAGGTCACCGCCAGCCGTTCGCGGTCGTCGCCGAGGTATTCGGCCCAACTCAGGCGCAGGCCGCGCGCCCCGAGCAACTGGGCGATTTTTTCGAAATGCTTGTCCTGCCGTTTGCCCGACAAAATCTCGTCGCCAATGATGATGGCGCCAAAGGTGCGGCTCATACGCGTTCTCCCTCGATGGTGACAATCGCCCCGCCGCGCGACCGGCGCAGCGCTTCCAGCCCGTAATGAACGAACGACAGCGCGGCCAGCGCCGGCACCAGAAGGCCGACAAACGGGATGTGGGCAAGCAAGGCCATGGTCAGGCCGAGCATGAACAGCGGCGTTTTCTGGCGCACGCGGACCTCCTGCCATTCCCCGGCCGTGGCATGCATGGACAGCGCGTCGTAGGCGAAAGTCCGGCGGTTCAGCCAGCCCATGAGCAGCAGCGGAACGAGCAGCGAGAAACCGGGAATGAGCCAGAGCGGAATGGTGACCAGCCAGCCGGCAATGAAGATGACCGAAGCCAGCACGCTGTTGACCGCAGCAGCCACGAAACTGTCCTTGCCCATCGCCGCGACATCGCGATATTCGGTTGCCGACAGGTGTTTGAGCATCAGCGGCATGATGACGATGGCCGCGAGCAGCGAGGCCGTCAGGTAGGCAATGGCAAAGATCGCCATCCAGCCGCCGAGATAGGCCAGGATATGGGCCAGCCAGACCAGGCCCCAGCCGACAAGCAGGGTCATCGGCGGGTAGTCCATCATCTGCTGCACCATCCAGCCCAGCCCCCAGACGGCCAGCGCGATGGTCAGCAACAGCGAGAACAACGCGGGCGTCAGGACATAGAGCCAGACCTTGCCGTTTTTGAGGTTGGCGAAGGTTCGCGCCAACGCGAGCATGACATCACCCATTCTTGATTCCTTCCCATTGTTTCTGCAGGCGCTTGCTCGACACCGGCACCGGCGTCCGCAATTCCTGCGCGAAAAGTCCGACGCGCAGCTCTTCGAGCAGCCAGCGGAATTGGTCGACCTGCGGATCGAGCGTGCCGAGCTTGGCGAGTTGGATGGCGCGCCGTTCATAGTTGGTCCATAGCGGCGCGTATTCGACCATCAATTGGGCATCGCGCCCGGGATTGGCCTTGAGCTTGTCGAGACGAACCACGCAAGCCTTGAAGTAACGCGGGTAGTGTTGCAGGCGCTCAAAGGGCGTGTCGATCAGGAAGTTCTTGCCCATCAGGCGCTTCAATTGCGCCTCGATGTCGGCCACCGCCGCGGCATGCGCCTTGAAGGCCGGCAGCTTCTTGATCACCGCCTGCCACTCGGTCAGCACCGTGCCAACCAGCCGGCAGACCTCCTGCATGATCAGCCCGAGCCGCGCCTTGCTGTCGCCGCAACGGCTCTTGAAGGCCGTTGGCGTCGTCGGCAGCGGCTCGGTCAGGCAGGCGCGCTCGAAAGTCAGGGCGACGATCTGGTTCTTGAGGTCGTCGGCGCTGCCCAGTGTCATGTACTGCATGGCCATCTGGCTCAGGCTGGGGATGTTCTTGTCGAAATATTTCACCTGATCGCGGAACTGCAGCATGAACAGGCGGAGGAGGCCGGCGCGATGGGCGGCTGCGGCTTCCTCGGCGGAGTCGAAGACCTTGAGGCTGACGCTCTCGCCGTCGTCGGTCAGGCCAGGGTAGCCGAGCACCGTCTGGCCGGCAACCGGGACTTCCATGAGTTCCGGCAACTCGCCAAAAGTCCAGTCGGTGAGGTTGGTGAACTCGGACGGCGTTTCGTGCAGTTCGGCGAACTCGTCCTTGGCCTGCTTGCCCCACTCGGCACGCAGGGCGACGAGGCTGCGGTTCATGTCGAGCTGGCGGCCGTGCTCGTCGATGAGTTTGTAGTTCATCGAAAAGTGGGCGGGCAGCGCGTCGGGCCGGAAGGAATCGGGCGTCACGGCCCAGCCGCGCGCATTGAGACCACGCGCCTCGAGGATGTAGTCGATGAGCGGCGTGATCAGCCCCTGGTTCATCTTCTTTTCGTTGCCTGCTACGGTCGACAGGAATTCTTCGACAAATTCCGGCACCGGCACGACTTTCGCCCGGATCTTCTGCGGCAGCGTCTTGATCAGCTGGACGAGCTTTTCCTTGAGCAACCCGGGCACCAGCCACTCCATGCGGAGCACCGGTATCTGGTTGAGCTGCGCCAGCGGCAAGGTCAGCGTTACGCCGTCCTTCGGCGAGCCTGGCTCGAAGTGGTAGCTCAGCGTGTAATCGACACCACCGACCTTGAGGTGATGCGGGAAAGCCTCGGTCGTCACGCCGGCCGCCGAGTGACGCATGAGGTCGTCTTTCGACAGGTAGAGCAGCTTCGGCGTCTCGCGCTCGGCTTCCTTGCGCCAGTGGTCGAAGGTCGCGCCGTTGTGGATGCCTTCGGGGATGATCGAGTCGTAGAAGGCGAAAATCAGCTCGTCGTCGACCAGCACGTCCTGCCGGCGCTGCTTGTGTTCGAGGTGCTCGATCTCGCGGATCAGCTTCTGGTTGTGCTGGAAGAACGGCCAGCGCTTGGCGAAAGCCTCGTCGACTTCCTCGCTGACCAGGCCCTGACGGATGAAGATTTCCCGCGATTCGGCCGGTGCCATCGGGCCGTAATGGATGCGCCGCTTGGGGTTGATGACTACGCCGTAAAGCGTCGTCCGCTCCCAGCCCGAAACCTGCATCGACTTCTTTTCCCAGTGGGCATCGAAGTACTGGCGCTTGATCAGGTGAGCGCCCACTTTCTCCAGCCAGTCCGGCTCAATGCGGGCGACGCAGCGACCGAACAGGCGCGTCGTTTCGGTGATCTCGGCCGCCATGATCCACTTGCCGGCCTTCTTTTGCAGCGGCGAGGACGGATGGATCAGGTAACGTATGCCGCGGGCGCCGAGGTAGAAGCCGGACTCGTCGGCCTTGCAGCCGAGATTCCCCAACAGGCCGGCCAGCAGCGCCTGGTGGATGGCGTCGTAGGTGCCCGGCAGCTCGCTCTCTTTCCAGCCGAGTTCCGTCACCATCGCGTGCAACTGGCCATGCACCTCACGCCACTCGCGCAGGCGCAGGTAGGAGAGGAAATGGGCGTGGCAGTTGTCGATCAGCTGCTTGTTCGATTTCTTGTGTTCGACGGCATTCTGGAACCAGTTCCACAGTTTCCACCAGCTCAGGAATTCGGATTTCTCGTCGACAAACAGCTTGTGCTTTTCGTCTGCTGCCTGCTGGCGGTCCTGCGGCCGCTCGCGCGGGTCCTGGGCAGACAGGCCGGCGGCGATGACCATGACTTCCTTCAAACAACCGAGATCGCGCGCCGCGACGAGCATGCGGCCGATGCGCGGATCGAGCGGCAGCTTGGCCAGCGAGGCGCCAATCGGCGTCAGCACGTTGTCGTCGGTAAGCGCGCCGAGTTCCTGCAGCAGCGCGTAGCCGTCGGCGATGGCCTTGGCCGGCGGCGGTTCGATGAACGGAAAGCTCTCGACATCGGTCAGGCGCAGCGACTTCATGCGCAGGATGACGCCGGCCAGGCTGGAACGCAGGATTTCCGGGTCAGTGAACGGCGGACGGGCGTTGAAATCGAGTTCATCGTACAAACGGATGCAGACGCCCGCCGCTACCCGGCCGCAGCGCCCGGCCCGTTGCCGGGCTGCCGCCTGCGAAACCTTTTCGATCTGCAACTGCTCGACCTTGTTGCGGTAGGAATAACGCTTGACGCGGGCCAGCCCGGTGTCGATGACGTAGCGGATGCCGGGTACGGTGAGCGAGGTTTCGGCCACGTTGGTCGCCAGCACGATGCGCCGCTGGCCGCCGGATGGCTTGAAGATGCGGTCCTGATCGCCAGCCGACAGGCGCGAGAAGAGCGGCAGGATTTCCGGAGCGTGGGCGCTCGACAAGCCGGGGCGAGCCAGCGCATGTTTTCTCAGCGCCTCCGCCGCCTCACGGATTTCCCGTTCGCCGGGCAGGAAGACGAGGATGTCGCCGCTGCCCAGCCGCGCCACTTCGTCGGCGGCGTCGACGATGGCGTCGTAGAGATCACGCTCATCGTCCTTCTTTTCCAGATCCTCGACCGGCCGGTAACGCACCTCGACCGGGTAGAGCCGGCCGGAGACTTCGATAATTGGGGCTTTTTTCCCGTTGACCGTGAAATGCGTCGAAAAGCGGTCGGCGTCGATGGTCGCCGAGGTGATGATGACCTTGAGGTCGGGCCGCTTGGCCAGCAACTGCTTGAGGTAACCAAGCAGGAAATCGATGTTGAGGCTGCGCTCGTGCGCCTCGTCGATGATGATCGCCTCGTAGGCGTTGAGGTAGGGATCGGACTGCGACTCGGCGAGCAGGATGCCGTCGGTCATCAACTTGACCCAGCTTTCCGGTGACGACCGGTCCTGAAAGCGGATCTTTACGCCAACGCCTGCCCCGACCTGCGTCTTCAACTCCTGCGCCAGCCGGGTCGCCACCGAACGCGCCGCCAGCCGGCGTGGCTGGGTGTGGCCGATCAGGCCGCGGGCGCCCAGGCCGAGATCGAGGCAGATTTTCGGCAACTGCGTCGTCTTGCCCGAACCGGTTTCGCCGCAGACGATGACCACCTGGTGCTTCTCGATCAACTCCGCTATGTCGGCACGCCGCTCATTGACCGGCAGATCGCCCTGAAATTCCGGCTTCGGCAGTTTTGCCCGGCGTTCGGCCACGGCTGCCTGCGACCGGGCCAGCAAGCCGATCAAATCGGCATTCAGTTTTTCGCGTTTTTCGCCGGTCGACCGTAGCAATTCGCGCTGCATGCCGCGCAGGCGCTTCAGATCGCTGCTCAGGCAGCGGTTTTCAGCAAGGTCGGCGCGGCGGGCGGGAGTGTCGTGTTTCATTCATCGTGGCAGCAAATCGGGGCACCGATTTTACCGCGCCAAAGCCATGCCTCGCCGACGGCAGCCAAAATGCAAGCACGCTCCCACGGTCAACCGGAAATTTCGCCAAAAATTGAAATCCCGATGCCCCCCCCAAAATGCAAAAAGCCGCCCCCAGGGACGGCTTGGAGCGGGTCGTCCGGCGCTTACTTATGGGCGCTCATCCATTGTGCATTCTTGCCATCGCTGGTTTTTTCGCAGGCGACCTTGAGGCCGGAAATCGTCGACATGGTGCCGACGGCTTCAAATTTGCCCGTATCACCGTTGAAGCACTGCGGCACCTTCGCGACGGCAGCCGGCTTCGTCGCCGCAACCGGCTGGGCGGGAGCAGGCGTTTGGCTGGCGCAGGCGGTCAGACCAAGGGCGATGGCGGAAGTGGCAAGAAACGAACGCATGAAAATCTCCTGAAAGGTAACGGACACATTGAGACCAGCATTGTCTTTCCGCCATGTTTCAGTTTCGTTGCAGGACGCACGATCAACGGGCAGATATACTTTCGACATACTCACCACAGCGCGCCCGACAACCATGGCCATCATCCGTTGCAACAAATGCACCCTGCTCGCCGAGCAGCCGGACAGCCTCGCCGGGCAAAACATCGCCTGTCCGCAATGCGGCGCGCCGGCCGCGGTCTATGCGACGCTGTTTTTCATCGAAAAACTGCTCGGCAAGTATTTCGACGCCCAGCGCGAACTCACTCGCCTCAAATCGACAACCACGGCCAATGTTCCGGAAGTCGCCGAACCGCAGGGCGACATCGATCTGGCCAACACCGATTTTCTCGCCACCGAATTGCAGCACGGCCCCATCTACGACTGGTTCCACAAGAAGCAGATCAAGGTTCAGGCCAACATGCGCGGCGTCGACACCAGTGGCTTTTTCGACGAAGTAGCGGAAGCCATCGGCGGTAATTTCGATGTCCTCAAGGAGGTACTCGAACGCATCCGCTGGTCGCAACACAAGGACCACGCCAGCACGACCATTCATCTCGACAAGAAGTCGCCGGCCGATGCCAAGGCCATTTCGGCCTTCTGCCAGCAGCTTTACGACTTTTCCTTTGTCGCCAAGTGCTTCCATAACAAGCAGGAAAACAATGTCCGGCTGATCCTGCAAGGCGCCCCGACCATTCGCGATTTTTTCAACGGCGAATGGTTGGAGTGGCATGCGCTGATGGCCTGTCTGCGCTACGCCAAGGCACGCCAGCGCCGTTTTTCCTGCACGCGCGGCCTGAATCTCACGCTGGCCAACGGCGATCCTTACGAGTTGGACGTTTTCCTGCTCATCGACGGCAAGCTGCCGATCTGCATCGAATGCAAGAGCGGCGAATACCGCCAGAACATTGACCGCTACCTGGCTTTGCGCAAGCGCCTGGGCCTCGAGGCCAAGCAATTCATCATGTGCATCAATGGCTTGAGCGACGATAACGCCAAGGCATTTTCCGCCATGTACGACCTCACCTTCGTCAATGAACGGAGTCTCGCCGACCACCTCGGCCGTCTGTTCTAACTGGCAACGCCTGGCCCGGCCCTTCACATTGAACTGTTTTTGATCGGTGCCGCCTAAGATCTGTAGCTGCCCGGACGAATCGGGGCGCGACCGGACATATTCGCATCACGATACTGCCACCTGCATTGGCAGTGCATCCAGGCAGCCACGTTCCGCGAAAGGAAATTAAGTCATGCCAACGATGGGCGAAGAAGCAGTCGAAAGAATCCGCCGGGACCACGATCACATGCTGCAATTGATCGATCGCATCCGGGCCGAATGCACCGAGCGCGGGCGCATCGACAACTGCGGCGATTGCAGCCAAAGCCGGCAAGGAGTCTGCCACGGCAATATCGAGCAGATGATCCGCGCCTTTGTCGAAACGACGCTCAAACACAACCTGATCGAATTGATGTTCATGGAGGATCGGGTGCCACCGGCGCATCGGCTTGCCCACAATCAGGCGCACATGGACATCGCGCAACAACTGAAGGCCATCCGGGTCGTGTTTTCGGAAGATGGAAATTGCATTCTGGCGATTGAAGGCATCGACCATGTCCACCAGACCTTGCTAACGCACTTCAAGGAATTCGACCTGCAACTCGAGGCCTATCTCATCGAGGCGACCCTGGCACCTCAGCCATAGACACGTACCAAGGATGTACTACGGAGAACGCTTCAACGCCTGGACCCACCTGTTTGGCGCCCTGTTAGCCCTGACCGGCGCGATCTGGCTGATCGTCGCCGCCGCACTCAGCGGCGACGCCGTCAAGACCATCAGCACGGTGGTGTACGGTGTCACGCTGGTCATGCTGTACAGCATCTCGACCATCTATCACAGCGTGCGCGGGCCGTTCAAGCGCATCCTGCGCAAGCTTGACCACCTCTCGATCTACCTGCTCATCGCCGGCAGCTACACGCCGTTTTGCCTGATCAGCCTGCGCGGTCCTTGGGGCTGGTCGCTGTTCGGCATCGTGTGGACACTGGCCGTCATCGGCATGCTGCAGGAAATAAAGCCGCGCTCGGAAGCACGCGCCCTGTCGCTGGTCATTTACGCGGTCATGGGCTGGATCGTGTTGGTTGCCATCAAGCCGTTGCTGGCCAGCCTCGGCCTGGCCGGGTTTCTCTGGCTGGCCGCCGGCGGCGTCTTCTACACCGTCGGCATCATCTTCTTCGTCTTCGACGAACGTTTCCGGCATTGGCACGGTATCTGGCACCTGTTCGTCATCGCCGGCAGCCTGATGCACTTCATCGCGATCCTGTTTTACGTCGTCTGAGCGCGCTCGCCCAGTCGCCGCTCAGGACCAGATGCGCGTCGCCCCCACGGTCAGCAAGCCCAGATAGGTGGCTGTCAGCGACCCCGCCAGGTGCACCGAGGCGAGGCCGATGGCCAGGGCCGGCTGGCCGGCGAGCATGCGCTCAACGACCTCGGCCGAAAAAGTGGAAAAGGTCGTCAGCCCCCCGAGAAAGCCGGTAATCGCAAACAGCTTCCAGGCCAGGGGAAAATGCGTGTTCATGTGGAACACGCCGACGGCGACGCCAACCAGATAGCCACCGGCCAAGTTCGCCGCCAGCGTCCCGAGCGGCAGGGCAATGAACAGCGGATTCAGGGCCAGACCCAGCAACCAGCGAACCCAGGCGCCCAGGGCCGCGCCGCACCCCACTGCGATCAAACCGATAGCATTCATGCCGTCTCCTTTGGCCCCGATTCTACTGCGCCAGACCGCGAAGCAAAACATGACAACCCGTCACAAAAGTGCAACATCAATGTCAAAATAGCGCCTTTGTTGCTCAAGCGCCGCGAAACCATAAGGCGCAAACGATCAAATGCTGGCCCGGCACGCGGGGCAGGGGAGAAACCATGGAATTACAAGACTTCGCCGACATTGAGAAAGCAACCAAGCGCGGCCGACGTGAATTCAGTCGACTCGGCATCGGCCTGCTCTTTGTCGTCTGCATCATGATCTACACCGCGCTCGGCGTCGGCGTCACCGGCACACAAGGCATCATGCTCGTCGTCGCCCCAACGACGTCGCCAACAATGTCGGCCCGGCCGTCGGCTCGCGCGCCATTTCCATGGCCGGCGCGATCATCATCGCAGCCATCTTCGAAATGGCCGGCGCCTTGGTTGCCGGCGGCGACGTGGTGTCCACCATCCGCGGCGGCATCATCGATGCCTCTGCCATTGCCGACAGCAATCGCTTCATCTGGATGATGACCGCAGCCCTGCTGGCCGGCGCGCTCTGGCTCAACTTCGCGACGGCGATCGGGGCGCCGGTATCGACCACCCACTCCATCGTCGGCGCCGTCCTCGGCGCTGGCATCGCGTCGGGCGGCATGGGTGCGGCCAACTGGGGGACGATGACCGGCATCGTCGCCAGCTGGATCATTTCCCCGGTGCTTGGCGGCGCTATTGCGGCGGGCTTCCTGTTCTGGATCAAGCACTCGATCACCTACAAGAGCGACATGATCGCCGCCGCCCGGCGCACCGTCCCCATCCTGATCGGCCTGATGGCGCTGGCGTTCTCGACCTACCTGATCCTCAAGGGGCTGAAACATATCTGGAAAGCCGATTTCCTCAAGGCCAGCCTGATCGGCGCGCTCATCGGCCTGGTCACCTGGTGGTTGGTATCCGGCTCGGTGCGTCGCCGGGCGATTCGCCTGACCAACGACAAGGAAAGCATCAACTCGCTGTTCACCATCCCGCTGATCTTTGCCGCGGCCTTGCTCAGCTTTGCCCACGGCGCCAACGACGTCGCCAACGCCATCGGCCCTCTCGCCGCCATTGCCGACACCGTCATGCACGGCCAGATGTCGAGCAAGGCAGCCATTCCACTGTGGGTCATGCTGGTCGGCGCCATCGGCATTGCCATCGGCCTCGCCCTTTACGGCCCCAAGCTGATTCGCACGGTCGGCAGCGAGATTACCGAACTCGACCAGATGCGCGCCTTCTGTATCGCCATGTCGGCCGCCGTTACCGTCATCGTCGCGTCCCAGTTGGGGATGCCGGTCAGCTCGACGCACATTGCGCTCGGTGGCGTCTTCGGCGTCGGCTTCCTGCGCGAGTTCATCAAGACCAACTATTCGAAGATGATCGAGGAAATCAAGGAGCACCACCCAGGTGCCGACAAGGAGGTCGTTGAGGCTTTCCTCGACCGCTTCACCAAGGCCAGCGTCGAGAAAAAGCAGGAAATGCTGGCCCAGTTGAAGGCTCACACCGCCCAGGCCAATCTGTCGAAATTCGAGCGCAAGCAAATGCGCCGCGTTTATCGCCACGAACTGGTCAAGCGCTCGGCCCTGTTCAAGATTGCCGCTGCCTGGATCATCACCGTGCCGGCATCCGCCCTGATGGCGGCGATGATCTACTTCATGATTTTCGGCATCGTGCACGCCTGATCCGGGGGCTGCGGCTGGTAAAATCGGGGTTTTGTGGCTCAACACATCGAAGCCGACATCGCTGCCGGCAAGCACGCCCAGCGCCGCTGGGCCGGCCACCCCGGCACTGCGGCCGACCATGCCGCCGGACCGCTCGACCCGGCCAAGCTGCGCACCCGCTTCCCACCCGAGCCGAACGGCTACCTGCATTTCGGCCACGCCAAATCGATCCTGCTCAATTTCGGCCTTGCCGAGCAATACGGCGGGCGCTGCCACCTGCGTTTCGACGACACCAACCCGGAGAAGGAAGACCAGGAATACGTTGATTCGATCATTGATGCCGTCAAATGGCTCGGCTGCTCGTGGCAGAAGGATGGCGAGACCAACCTCTACTACGCGTCCAATTATTTCGACTGGATGCTGCAATGCGCCGAAGCACTGATCGCTGCCGGCCACGCCTACGTCGATAGCCAATCGGCCGACGAAATGCGCGCCAATCGCGGCACGCTGACCCAGCCCGGCAAGAATTCGCCCTTCCGCGATCGCTCCGTCGCCGACAACATGGACCTGTTCAAGCGCATGCAGGCCGGCGAGTTTGCCGATGGCGCCCACATCCTGCGCGCCAAAATCGACATGGCCGCACCCAACATCAATCTGCGCGACCCGGCCATCTACCGCATCCGCCACGCCACGCACCACAACACCGGCGACAAGTATTGCGTCTATCCGATGTACACCTTCGCCCACCCGATCGAGGATGCGCTGGAAAACATCACCCATTCGATCTGCACGCTCGAATTCGAAGATCAGCGCCCCTTCTACGACTGGCTGCTCGAACGCCTGGCCGAAGCCGGTCTGCTCCAGCGCCCGCTGCCGCAGCAGATCGAGTTCTCACGTCTCAACCTGACCTACGTCGTGCTCTCCAAGCGCAAGCTGATCCAGCTCGTCGAGGAAAAGCACGTCAGCGGCTGGGACGATCCGCGCATGCCGACCCTGGTCGGCGCCCGCCGCCGCGGCTATTCGGCAGACGGTTTCCGCCTGTTCATGGAGCGCGTTGGCGTTACCAAGAACGACTCGCTGATCGACTACGTGCTGTTCGAGGACGCCATGCGCGAAGTCATGAACGAGTCCGACCAGCGCCGTATCGCCGTGCTCGACCCGGTCAAGCTGATCATCGACAACTACCCGGAAGGCCAGGTCGAGGAGTGCTTTGCGCCGAACCACCCGCTGCACCCGGAACTCGGTCAGCGCACCGTGCCTTTCAGCCGCGAACTGTGGATCGAGGGCGAAGACTTCATGGAAGTCCCGAGCAAGGGCTTCCGCCGCCTGTTCCCCGGCAACATGGCGCGTCTGCGCTACGGTTACGTGGTCGAATGTACGGGCTGCGACAAGGACGAGAACGGCAAGGTCATCGCCGTGCATTGCAACTACCTGCCCGACACCAAGTCCGGCACGCCGGGTGCCGACAGCGTCAAGGTCAAGGGCAATCTGCACTGGGTCTCGGCCGCCCAGTCCTATACCGCCGAAATCCGCCTCTACGAACGCCTGTTCAAGGTGCCCGCCCCCGGCGCCCGACGCGAAGGCGATGCGCCTGATGCGGAGCGCGATTTCCTCGACGACATGAATACCGATTCCGCCCAGACCATCACCGCCCAGCTCGAAGCCTGCCTGAAGGAGGCCAAACCGGAAGAACGCTTCCAATTCGAACGTCACGGCTACTTCGTCGCCGACCGCGTCGATTCGAAGCCGGGTGCCCCGGTCTTCAACCGGGCCGTCACGCTCAAGGATTCGTGGGGCAAGGCGAGCTGATGAACCAGGCCATGGTCGATGACGTTCTCGCCTTCTGGTTCGGCGCGCCGGACGCTGCCGACTACGGCCAGGCGCGTGCCGCCTGGTTTCGCAAGGACGATGCATTCGACGCCCGGATCCGCGCCCGTTTTCTGCCCGAGGTCGAAGCTGCCATTGCCGGACAACGGGACGAT
The DNA here is from genome assembly GCA_002842145.1 of Betaproteobacteria bacterium HGW-Betaproteobacteria-6. Lineage (GTDB taxonomy): Bacteria > Pseudomonadota > Gammaproteobacteria > Burkholderiales > Rhodocyclaceae > Azonexus. The sequence goes on from PHCF01000079.1 coordinate 16,642, forward strand.
TGGGCGGCCAGTCCGCAAGGCGCGCTGGCCTTGTTCATCCTGCTCGACCAGTTTCCGCGCAATCTGTTCCGCAACACGGCCCGCGCCTTTGCCGGCGATGCCGCCGCCCTGGCGCTGGCCGGACGGTTCATCGAACAAGGCTGGGATCGCCAGTTACTGCCCGTTCAGCGCGTCTTCGTCTACCTGCCCTTCGAGCACAGCGAGTCGCTGGCCGACCAGGAACGCTCCATCGCCCTGTTCACCGCCCTCGCCAACGAGCATCCCGAAGCAGCCTCCTATCTCGATTACGCCCATCGCCACCGGGACGTGATCGTCCGCTTCGGGCGCTTCCCGCACCGCAACGCCGCTTTGGGCCGGACCTCGAGCGCCGCCGAAACGGACTACCTGGCCCAGCCGGGCAGCGGCTTCTGATCGCTGTGGCAGCGCGCGACGTCGAACAACTCGGCCAGGTCTTCACGCCGCCCAATGTGGTGGCCTTCATGCTCGACCTGTGCACAAACGAGGGGCGGACGCTGGAGCCATCGGCTGGTGACGGCGCCTTCTTCAACGAATTGAAGGCCCGTCAGGCCGATTGCGTCGGCATCGAGGTCGACCCACGCGTCGCCCCCGAAGGCGCGCTGGTTCGCGACTTTTTCGCCTACCCGCTCAGCGAGCAGTTCGACAGCATCATCGGCAACCCGCCCTACGTCCGTTTTCAGGATGTCACGGTCAACACGAAAAAACGCCTGAAATCGGAATTGTTCGACGCACGCAGCAACCTCTTCCTGTTCTTCATCGAAAAGTGCATCCGCCACCTGAAGCCGGGCGGCGAGCTGGTTTTCATCGTGCCGCGTGAATTCATCAAACTGACCGCCGCCCGCAAGCTCAATCGCTGGCTGTTCGAGCAGGGCAGCATCACGCATTTCTACGAAACCGGCGACGTGCGAGTCTTCGGCGATCACACACCGAACTGCGCCATCTTCCGCTTCGAAAAAGGCCGCAAGGATCGCCGCATGGCCGATGGCCGGCGCTTTGTCGAGGCCGACGGTCAGCTCATGTTCCTGCGCGACGATCACAGCGTGCGCTTTGCCGACGTCTTTTCGGTCAAGGTCGGCGCCGTCTCCGGGGCCGACCACATCTACACGCACCCCAAGGGCAACATGGAATTCGTCTTCTCGAAGACCGTGGAAACCGGCGAAACGCGCCGCATGCTGTACGGCATCAAGCATCCGCATCTCGACAAGCACAAGGACGAACTGCTCGCCCGCCGCGTCAAGGCTTTCGACGAGCGCAACTGGTGGCAATGGGGCCGCGCCTTCCCAGTCAGCGAGTTGCCACGCATCTACGTCAATGGCCGGACGCGCAAGCCGGAACCTTTCTTCCTGCACGACTGCCATAGCTTCGACGGCGCCATCCTCGCCCTGTTCCCGAAGAACACGCGCATCGCCCGCCGCGACCTGATCGAATGCACGATGATGCTCAACAAGGAAGTCGACTGGCAGCAACTCGGCTTCGTCTGCGACGGGCGCTTCCTGTTCACCCAGCGCAGCCTGCAAAATTGCCTGCTGCCGGAAAAATTCTCCCGTTATTTACCGTCTGAAAAGCACAAGGACGTCGCATGACCTTCATCAAACAACTGGCCGCCGCCTGGCAAAAGAACAACTCGCTGCTCTGCGTCGGCCTCGACCCCGATCCGGCCAAATTCCCCGCCCACCTCAAGGGCCGCGACGACGCCATCTTCGAATTCTGCGCCGCCATCGTCGACGCGACGGCCGACCTCGTCTGCTCGTTCAAGCCGCAGATCGCCTACTTCGCCGCGCGTCGCGCCGAAGACCAGCTTGAAGCGCTGATCGCCCATATCCACGAAAAGCATCCCGGCATCCCGGTCATTCTCGATTCCAAGCGCGGCGACATCGGCTCGACAGCCGAGCAATACGCCGTCGAAGCCTTCGAGCGCTACCAGGCCGACGCCGTCACGGTCAATCCCTACATGGGCCGCGACTCGGTCGATCCCTACCTGGCCTACCCGGACAAGGGGGTCATCCTGCTGTGCCGGACTTCCAACCCGGGCGGCTCCGACCTGCAATTTCTCGATGTCGGCGGAGAAAAGCTCTACGAACGGGTAGCCCATCTGGCTGCCCATGACTGGAACACCTCGGGTCAGATCAGCCTCGTCGTCGGCGCCACCTTTCCGGCCGAGATCGCACGGGTGCGCGCCATCGTCGGCGATGTGCCGCTGCTTGTCCCGGGCATCGGCGCTCAGGGTGGCGACATCGAAGCCACCGTCAAGGCGGGTCGCACGCCAAATGGCACCGGCTTGATGATCAATTCGTCGCGTGCCATCCTCTACGCCGGCAAGGACGAAGAGTTCGCCGCAGCCGCCCGCCAGGTGGCGCTCGAAACCCGCGACGCCATCAACCAGTACCGTTAAGGACAGCCATCATGCGCATGGACGACCAACGCGAAAGCGACAATCTGGAAGACCGCCGCGGCAGTGGCGGCGGCGGACTACGCCTGGGCGGCGGCCGCATGGGACTGGGCACCATCGCCATCGCGCTGGTTGCCAGCTATTTTCTCGGCGTCAATCCGCTGACCGTACTCAACATGCTGAGCGGCGGCGACCTGCCGGCCATCGAGCAAAGCGCGCCGGTCGCGCATCGTCCACCGGCCGACGACCCGATGGCCAAATTCGTTTCCAGGGTGCTGGCGTCGACCGAAGACACCTGGAACGAGGTCTTCCGCGCCAACGGCCGCCAGTATCAGGAACCCAAGCTCGTCCTGTTCACCGGAGCCACGCCAACTGCCTGCGGCACCGGCCAGTCGGCCATGGGTCCGTTCTACTGCCCGGGCGACCAGAAGGTGTACATCGACCTCGCCTTTTATCGTGACCTCAAGGACCGCTTCAAGGCACCCGGCGAATTCGCCCAGGCCTACGTCATCGCCCACGAAGTCGGCCATCATGTGCAAAACCTGCTTGGCATCGCCGACCAGGTGCACAAGGCCCGTCAGCGTGCCGGCCAGGCCGAGGGCAACGCCCTTTCCGTACGCATGGAGCTGCAGGCCGATTGCCTGGCCGGCGTCTGGGGCAAGCGCACCGACACCATGAAGGGCATTCTCGAACCGGGCGACCTCGAAGCGGCACTGACCGCCGCCTCGGCCATCGGCGACGACCGCCTGCAGCAACAAGCACAAGGCCGCATCGTGCCGGAAAGCTTCACCCACGGCAGTTCGGAACAACGCGTTCGCTGGTTCAGGAAGGGCTTCGAAACCGGAGACATGAACCAGTGCAACACCTTCAAGGCCGCCCGACTCTGAACCTGCGCCACTTTCTTGCCGGCGTTCTGTTCGCCACGGCCAGCCTTGGCGCCATCGCCCTGCCCCGCCACGCCCCGGTTCCCGGCGGCGTCGCCGTTGTTGACCTCGGCCCGGCCGGCAACGTCGTGCCGACCGTGCGCTGGGGCGACCAACCGATCGCTGTAGTCCGCGCTGACGGCCACTGGTTTGCGCTGATCGGCATCCCGCTCGACAGCCTGCCCGGCGATTTCGAAATTGGCGTTTTTTTCGGGTCGACCGTAGCAATCAAGCGCATCGCCATCGCCGTCAAGAACTACCCGGAACAACGCCTGACCATCAAGGACAAGCGCAAGGTCGAGCCCAACTCGGATGACCTGGCCAGAATCGAGCGCGAGCAAAAAGTCACCGAGGCCATCAAGCGCCAGTTCTCGGCCACTGCACCGGCCACCGATTTCATACTGCCGGCCAAAGGTCGGCTCTCTTCGCGCTTCGGCCTGCGCCGCTTTTTCAACGGCCTGCCGCGCAACCCGCATGCCGGTCTCGACGTCGCCGTCGGTAGCGGCGCACCGGTCACGGCACCGGCCGATGGCATCGTCGCCAATGTCGGCAACTACTTTTTCAATGGCAACACCGTTTTCATCGACCACGGTCAGGGCTTGATCACGGCCTACATGCACCTTTCACGCACCGATGTCCGCACCGGCCAGTCCGTCCAAAAAGGCCAGGCCATCGGCGCCGTCGGCGCCACCGGGCGCGTCACCGGCCCGCATCTGCATTGGGCGGTCATACTCAATGACACCCCGGTCGATCCCGAGTTGTTTTTGTCCGGTCGCTAACAGCGCCCCGATGCCTGCGCAGACCATCCGCATTCACCGCGAGGCGCCAGTCAAGCCGCCCGAAGGCAGTCCGTGCAACGGATGCGGCGTGTGCTGCGCGCTCGAAACCTGCCCGGTTGCCCGCCTGCGTTTTCTTCAGGCAAAGGGGCCGTGCCCTGCCCTGGCATGGTCCGCCAGCGAAAAACGCTACCTCTGCGACCTGCTCGTCAATCCGGAAAAGCATTTCGGCTGCTTGCCCGCCATCGGCCAAAACCTCGCGCGCCGCCTGTTCTCCCGCTGGATTTCTGCCGGGCAAGGCTGCGACTGCAGCGCCGACGTTCAGGCCTGAATAACGGCTGCGGTCAACGCGATTTCGACGCGATATTTCGGGTTCGCCAGTTTGGCCTGTACGCAGGCCCGGGTCGGTGCATGGCCAGGCGGAACCCAGGCATCCCAAACGGCATTCATCGCGTCATAGTCGGCCATGTCGGCCAGGTAGATGGTCGCCAGCAGCACCCTTGATTTGTCGCTACCGGCCTGGGCGAGAAGGGTCTCAACGCTGGCCAGCAGATTCGCCGTCTGGGCCGCTGCATCGGCCTCGAGATTGGCTGGCACCTCAACAAGGTAAACAGTCCCGCCATAAACGACGCTGTCGGAATATCGGCGGGTCGTGCCGTGACGTTGAATTGACATTTTCAATTTCCAGAATGCGTGAAGCCCATGCGTTTCAGGCATGGGCTTCTTTTACTGCAACCCCGGCTCTTTCGGCAGGGGCATTCGGCTATTCGCCGTTACGGAGTACTACACGGTAATCTCAAGAAATAATCCCATTGAAAATTGCCATAGAATCTCCAGCAGCGCAGCGGGTACAACCACCTAGTGCCGGGCTTGCTGCAAACCACAACACGGCTTCAGCTTATCACTCCGGCAAAAAAAAGCCAGCAAGTTAATGCCGGAAAATCACATTTCCGCCCGCCGGCACTTTCGATACCGGAACGTAGCCAACCGCCCCCGGTGTCGCCTGAACATGTGCCACAACGGCATCCACGTCGGGGAGCACCTCCGGCGGCGCCCCCTTGCCGACATATCGCCGAACCAGCCAATAACCGGTGTACTGCTCTTCGCTCTGTCCCAGAACCGTCGCCAGGAATTTCTCGCGTAACGGGTGCCCCACTGGGTAATTGACTGGTGTTGCCGAGTGCTCCCCGATGGAAACGACTCGCCCGGTGTATAAGCGCTGCAGCGTAGACAGTTCGGTCTTCGGCAGGCTGCCATGCCCGATGACGACAAGCGCCTCCTGCGCCAGACCCAGGCCCGGTAGCCAGATGAGCAGAAGAATGAAGAGTCGGCGCATTGACTCGCTCAGAAGGTGAAATTATAGGAAAGGGAAAAAACGTTGATACTCTTGTCCGAACTGTCTCCGCCCGATGGCGCATCGACCAGGCTGGAGGCAACACCGGTATTCGCCTGCGACCATTCGGCCTTGAGTAGCGATGTCGGGGTCAAACGATAGGTGGTACCCAAAGCCACCGTCGATTGATCGTAGGGCACGATCATGTCGGCGAAGAACTTTTGGGATGCAATATACGGAGAAGGGACAACATTGCCGTTAATCGCCTGATATTTGGCCAGCGCAGAATCCCTGGATTTCGCTGTGGCGTAATACACATAAGGCGTCCAGGCCCCCATCCGCTTCGACAGCGAAAGGTAAGCGCCCCATCGATTCAGCCCCTCGCTCGCACTATCCAGCTTGATCCAGGCATACTCGCCGCTCATTCTGATTTTTGCCGGCAAAAGGATGCTGGCCCCGGCGGTGAACAGCGGAATAATGACCTTGTCTTCACCGCCAATACCGAACTGATAGATCCCGCCAATATTGAGGATAGGCATCCCGATCTTGGCGCCATCACGCGATGCTTCAACGCGATGAGCGCCAATACGGAAAGTGTTGTCCAGGCTTCGCGCCGTGAGAACCACGCCAGCACTCTTGATGTTGTAAGTCAAGAACCAGCTTCCGGGAGCGCGCTGATCGGGCGTCATCTCGCGACCGTAATACCGCCAGCTGGTCTCGACCTTGCCTGCATAGGATTCGGCAATCCAGTCCATGCTCTCGCCAAACCAGGTCTTGCTGACGCCCAGCCCGACCAGATCGGTCAATGGCGAAATCGAGTAAACCTCCTGCGGCAAACGGGCGAAATCGAAGGTGGCGCCAACATCGTTGTTTTCCGTGTTGAGCATCAAGGGCAGGCGTATTTTGCCGGCGCGAATCAACCAGTCGTCGCTCGGTCGCCATGACAGGAAGGCCCAGGCCAGAGAAGCCTGCCAATCGGTATCGCTATGATCGGATGGCGCCAGCTTGGCCTGAACCGTCGCGCTCCACTGTTGCGACAGACGGGCATCGAGCTGGCCGCCGAGTATGGTGTCACGTTTGAACGTGCCGCCATTGTCTATAAAGCGCTGGTAATTGTAGGACTGGTCGGACACAGCAAAACCGACAGTTCCAAAGCCCGACCAGGTCAGATCGAGGGCCTGAACCGGCAGGGCCAGCGTAGCCAGAACGGGAAACAGCGCGATATTGGTTATTTTGGGGGACATATCAGCAATTCTTGTTTGTCATGGCCAATTACTCATCGGCCAGCTTGATGGCAATCTCGGCAAAAGCACCTTCCAGGGACAAGAAGGCGTCAATCAGCAAGGGATCAAAATGTTTGGCGCGGCCTTCACACAGGATTTCGACCGCTTCGCCATGGTCGAAGGCGCGCTTGTAGGGACGGCGGGAGCGAAGAGCGTCGTATACATCGGCAACCGCCATCAGCCTGGCCGGCAAGGGAATGGCTTCGCCGGCCAGTTGATCCGGGTAACCCGTACCATCCCAGCGCTCATGATGGCTGCGGGCGATCTGTGCAGCATAGATCAGCATGAGATTCTCTTCCCCCAACTCGTGCTGCGAACGCAACAACATTCCCTCACCCTTGATGGAGTGCGTTTTCATGATCTCGAACTCTTCCGGCGTATGCTTTCCCGGCTTGAGAAGGATGTGGTCGGGAATGGCAATCTTGCCGATGTCATGAAGCGGAGCCGCTTTGGCAATCTGGTCGATATGCTCGGGCGTCAGGAAGGGGCGGTCACGGTCCTGCTGACTAAGATAGTCGGCCAGCAGACGAACGTAATTCTGGGTCCGGCGGATATGGTTGCCGGTGCATTCGTCGCGGAATTCGGCCAGCGAGACCATGACGCGTATTGACGCCTCCTGGAGACGCAGGACTTCGTTAACCCGGCGCTCGACTTCGCTTTCCAGCCAGGCGCTCTTGTCTTCAAGGAAAGTTTGCCAGGTCCGGATTTGCAGATGAGTCCGTACTCGTGCCAGCACAACGGAGGGCGCGATCGGTTTGCGAATGAAGTCCACCGCCCCCATGGCCAGTCCGTACTCCTCGTCGTCGGCGCCCGCCTTGGCAGTCAGGAAGATCACCGGCGTCCCGGCCGTTGCCGGATCTGCCTTCAAGCGTTTGCATACCTCGTAGCCATCCATTTCCGGCATCATGATGTCGAGGAGAATGAGATCGGGCCGCGCGCTGGCGGCCAGCTCCAGTCCCTTGGCCCCGCCATTGGCCAGTTTCACCCGATAGTGGGTACGCAGCAACTGATTGAGCAGGCTGAGATTGGCCGGGGTATCGTCGATAACCAGTATCGTTGCGCTGTTTCTCATTACTGCCCGCCCCCTCCGGAATTGGCGCTGTCCAGAATATGCAACGCCTGATCAAAATCCCACAGCCCGATAGCATGATCGATGGCCGCCACCTGACGCGGCGAATACAAGCCGACCAATCGACCTTTGTTAATGCGCCAAACCTCCTCGGCCTCGCCATCCCCTCCGCCCAACTGATCGCGCAACACCGCGAGTACGACCTCTATCGGCCGCTCGTCGGCGACACTGGCCGAGTCCGGCAAAACAGCGGGAATCCGGTCAAGTCCAGCCAGCAAGGCTTGCAATTGGGCGTCAACCTCTGCAATCTCGCCAAAAGGTTCGACAATACCGCCTTTAATGACACTTTCAAGATCATACAGGGCCGACTGCAAACGCCCCATGGCAAAAGTCCCAGCCAGCCCCTTGAGCGAATGTACCTGGCGCTGAGCCCCCTCGAGATCGCCTTGGGTAAGTGCGGCATCCAGTCTTTCACACCAACCGCGGGTATCTTCGGCGAAACGCTGCAGGGTTCGCGCCAGAAAAGGCAACCGACCCGCGAAACGACGCAGAAGCATCGCCGAGTCAACTTGGGGAACGGCCGTAATGGCTGCGATAAACACGCGATCGGCTTCTGCCGCCCCCGCCGGCGGAAACGGCTGCCCGGCCATTCCCCGCCAATAAGGTTGGACCATCGCCAGCAACTCCTCCGGCTCGAAAGGCTTGGCAATGTAGCCGTTAACCCCCATCGCCAGTCCATCTTTCATGCCTTGGCCGGCGACATGCGCCGTCATCGCAATGATCGGCAAATCCTGGAAGGCCTCATCCTCGCGCAGGCGACGAGTAGCCTCCCGACCGTCCATGATCGGCATTTCCAAGTCCATCAAGACCAGCGCATAGTGGTCTGCGCCTTCGGCAGATAGGGTATCCAGTGCGATTTTTCCGTTTTCCGCGACATCCACGCTCGCCCCCCAGCCCCTGAGAATCTCTCCCGCAACCTGCTGGTTGAGCTCATTGTCCTCAACCAGCAGTATCGACATTCCCTGCAGGCACCCTGGATGAGGAATCAGATGCTCGAGCCTGGCAACCGGCTCCATTGCCTTGCCAAACCCGCAAATGTGACGCAGGACATTTGGCAACAGGGGTTTTTGCACGACCTCGGCAACACCGGCGTGGTCTACTTCCTGGCGCAATAACGAAGCATCGGCCACTGACACGACGAGTGTCCTGTCCGGCAGGGAAATGCCTCGTGAATGAAGGGCTTCAATCAGTTCGCCGCCGGACATGTCTGGCATCAGCCAATCCAGCAGCAGCAAGTCATACCGAGGGCCCTCCTTGCCTGCTCTGGTCAGGCGCGCCAAGGCATCCAGTCCGCCCGGAGACTGATCCACCACCGCGCACCCCATCGCCTTCAGCAGGGCTGCCATGCTTTCCCGCGCCGGAGTATAGTCATCGACAACCAGCGCCCGCTGACATTCGATCAGTTGCGGCGCATCATCGTCCTCACCGGCTGACGAATCCAACGGTAACTGCATGGCAAAATAAAATGCAGTGCCACGGTCAACCTCGCTTTCGACCCTGATTTCACTGCCCATTGCCGCCAGCAGGCGTTTCGAAATAGCCAGCCCCAGGCCCGATCCACCGTAGCGCCGGGTCGTCGAACCATCCGCCTGGGAGAACTCCTGGAACAGGCGGCCGAGTTGTTCTTGCGTCATACCGATACCGGTATCTTCAACCCGACAGACGAAGGTCGATGTCAGCCTGTCGCTTGAGCGCTCGCTGATCACCAGGCGGACATGCCCTTTTTCCGTAAATTTGACGGCGTTCGACAACAGGTTGATCAGGACCTGGCCGAGCCGCAGGGGGTCGCCGACCAGATGATGAAGATTCCTTGCCGGCTGGAAGTCGGCAATCAATTCAATGTGCCTGCCCTCGGCCCGCTGCTGCACCATGAAAAGCGCGTTCTGGGCGACGAGCTCGAGATCGAAAGGAACGGCCTCGAGCTCTACTTTGCCGGCTTCGATTTTCGAGAAATCGAGGACATCGTTGAGTATCCCGAGCAACGAGCGGGCGGCCGTGTGAATCTTCGAAACGTAATCATGCTGCCGCGGCGGCAGGCCCGACTTGAGGGCCAGATAGGCCATCCCGAGAATGGCATTCATCGGGGTTCGGATTTCATGACTCATATTGGCCAGGAATATCGATTTCGCTTCGGCCGCCACCTCAGCGCGCGCCCGCGCCTGGCGTAACGAACGCTGGACCAGTTCGCGCTGTGCTATATCGGCCTCGATGGCCGCCGCCATGCTGTCGATGGTCGCTGCCAGAGCCTGCACCTCCTCGACCCCTTTGAGATCACCGACACGTTCGCTGAACGATTTCTCGGACAACGCCGTTGCGGTCCGATGCAAGGCGGTCAGAGGTGCCAATAAATGTCTTTTCAGGTAGCCATAACTGAAAACCATGACGACACCGGCGCCGAGGAGCAGGAGCAGCGCGGCGATGATCCAGCGCAACAAGTGCGCGCCAGCCAGTTCCAGATTCTGCGTAGTGCGCTGAGCGACCTGACGGGCGAGTTCTTCGACCGTAATGGCCAACTCGGCGCGCAGTTTCAGGTAGTGCGCTTCGTGCAGCAAGGCATTGGCGAAATCGCGCTGCGGCTCCGCCTCCGACACAAACTCTCGCTTGACTGGATCGTACAGGCCTTGTGTCGCAGCGAAAGCAATCTGCTCAACCTGCTTCATCTGGTCGGATATCAGGAAAACCTTGCGGAGAATGGCCACCTCTCGCTGATCGAAACCGAGCAAATTCGTCCGCTCGGCAAGTGCCACACCGGTGCCGGGAGGCGGCGGCACATAGGCTATCGATCCGCCGATAACCTGTTCCCAATAGGTTTCCGGCACGGCGTCCGGGGCTTTTTTCGTACCTTCACGAATGGCCAGGATGTCGTAGTAATAAATGAGGTAGCGCGGATTGGCAGTGCTGACATAGGAACTGACGAGCCGGCTGAGCAGGTCAACCTCGTGGCGAACCGAGCCCATGAGCGCCATGGAATCCTGCCGGTGGCGAACTGCCGACTGGGCATCGTCATAGGCCGACAAGGCACCCAGCGTTGCACCGGCGATCAGGGTAAGGACGCCGGCAAGCGCTAACAAAACGCTGAAAAAGGCTTTTCGCAGGTTCATCTATGCAAAACGCAACAAGGTATCACTGCACGCTTCGCAATATTGAAGCGAAGACAATGACGACCAGCCCTTGAACGCCCCTCCTGTCATATTTTGTTTCAGTTTGAATCATATTCCAGTTCGCATATATTTTGGCACTTCGATTCCATTCCATGCATGCTTCGATTGGCCAAATCCGGCCAATCGGTCAGAATAGCGGCATCGCCCCAACCGCTTAGGTCCATGGACAATCTGATCAAGGACACCGCAACGCTGGAGCTCTTCTGCTGGCTGGAACCCGGCGCCGAGCTGCCGGGCTGAAGGCGGCGAACCAACGCCCGGCGACCAGCTGCTGTCGGTGCAGAATTATTTTGCCGAATACCATCTGGAGTATTTCCGGCAGCGTCGCTACAACCATTTCCCAAGCCGCCTGCATGCCCTGCTCCAGTTCGCCACGCGAACCGATGCGACGACTTTCCGCCTCAAGCACCCACAAAAGGTCTTCGGCAAGAATCTGGCCTGCTCGCGCACCAAGGGCGCCTACATTTGCTCGTTTCACGACGCCAGTTGGCTCGACTATCTTCGCCTGCCGCACAGCCTGTCGCTCAGCGCCCTCGACGAAGTGGCCGACCACTACTGGTCCGGTCGAACCGTCGAAGAAATCGGCCTGACTTTCATGAATGAGCCGTGGCAGGAACCGCCAGTCATCGAGGCGCTTTACCAGGGAACCCTCGAACCGGTCTGGGGACACGAACAATCCGGCTGGCTACCCGGCTTTCGCTAGGAAACACCATGACCATGCGTCGCATTGCCATCATCCTCGCCGTCATCGCCCTCATCGGACTTGGCCTGTTCTTCTTCACCCGGCCAAAGCCGATCCCGGTCGTTCTCAAGGAAGTCGCTGCCGGCCGGGTCGAGGCGACGCTGGCCAACACCCGGGCCGGCACCATCGAGGCCTGCCAGCGCACCAAGCTGTCCACCATCGTCGGCGGGCGCATTGAATACCTCGGGGTCAAGGAAGGCGACAAGGTTAAAAAAGGCCAGTTGCTGCTCAAGCTGTGGAACGACGATCAGCAGGCGCAAAGTGCGCTGGCCCAGGCGCAGATCGCGCTGAGCACCAAACGCAGCGAGGAAGCCTGCATTGCTGCGGTCAACGCCGAAAAAGAGGCAAAACGGCAGTCCGAGTTGCGCGCCAAAGGCTTCGTGTCGACCAGCAAGGAAGAAGCGGCGCGCACCGAAGCCGAAGTCCGCCGGGCCAGTTGCAACACGGCCAAGGCCGACATCGCTCAGGCCGAAGCCAAATTGAAGACAACCCGCGTCGAGCAAGGCCGGGTTGCGCTCTACGCGCCGTTCGACGGCATTGTCGCCAAGATCGTCGGCGAGCTCGGCGAATACTCGACGCCCTCGCCGCCGGGCGTACCGACGCCGCCGGCCATTGATCTGATCGACGATGCCTGCCTCTATGTCAATGCCCCGATGGACGAGGTTGACGCACCGAAAATCCAGATCGGCCAGCCGGTACGCATCACGCTCGACGCACTGCCCGGGAAAATGCTGCCCGGCAAGGTGCGGCGCGTTGCCCCCTATGTTTCCGCCGTCGAAAAGCAGGCACGCACGGTCGACATCGAGGTCGATTTCGAGAAACCGGCCGAAGCCGGCAAGCTGCTCGTCGGCTACAGCGCCGACGTCGAGATCATCCTCGCCGGCCGCGACCAGGTGCTGCGCATCCCCACCGCCGCCATCCAGGAAGGCGGCAAGGTGCTGGTCTTCAATGCCGACAGCGGCAAGCTCGAAGAACGACCGATCAAGGCCGGGCTGGCCAACTGGGAATACACCGAGGTGGTTGACGGCCTGTCCGCCGGTGAGCGCATCGTCACTTCGCTCGACAAGGAAGGCGTCAAGGCTGGCGCCACGGTGACACCGGACGATAAAACGCAGACCCAAGCCAAGGCGAAGTAGGCGCATGGCGCTGATCGAACTTTCCGGCATCGAACGTCGCTTCCTGCTCGGCGACACCACGGTCCACGCGCTGGCCGGGTTGAATTTGCAGATCGAAGCCGGTGAATACGTTGCCGTGATGGGGCCATCCGGCTCCGGCAAATCGACGCTGCTCAATCTGCTCGGCCTGCTCGACCGCCCCAACGTAGGCACCTACAAGCTCGAAGGCCGTGATGTCACGACGCTGTCGCCCGACGAGCAGGCCACCGTGCGCAGCACGCGCATCGGCTTCGTTTTCCAGAGCTTCCACCTCGTGCCGCGCCTGACAGCGGCCGAGAACATCGCGCTGCCGATGACGCTGGCCGGCATACCGCTGGCCGAGCGCAACCTGCGCGTGACCCAGGCACTCAAGGATTTCGGCCTCGACCAGCGCGCCGACCACAAGCCGGACCAGCTTTCCGGCGGTCAGCGCCAGCGCGTCGCCATCGCCCGCGCCACGATCATGCAGCCGGCGCTGATTCTGGCCGACGAGCCGACCGGCAACCTCGATCGCCACACCGGCGAGGAGGTGGTCAATCTGCTCGAAGCGCTCAATGGCAAGGGCGTTACCTTGGTTGTCGTCACCCACGACCAGGCCATGGGCGCCCGCGCCCGGCGCCAACTGGTCATGGAGGACGGGCGGCTGAAGGCGGATTCGGGCGCTGCCGACATTTCAAATTTGGCCGAAATTTCCGGTTGACCGTGGAAACCCCGCTTTCCCGCCACCCATGCGCCTGACCGACACCCTGCGCTTCGCCCGCGACGCCGCCACCGGCTACCCGATGCGCACAACCTTGTCGGTGCTCGCCATGTCGATCGGCGTCGCCGCCGTCGTCATCCTGACCGCCCTCGGTGACGGCGCCCGACGCTACGTCGTCGGCCAGTTCTCGTCGCTCGGCACCAACCTGATCATCGTCCTGCCCGGCCGCTCAGGTACCGGCGGCTTCAATCCGGCCAACGCCATCACCAGCACGCCGCGCGACCTGACCATCGACGACGCCGGCAGCCTGCGTCGCCTGCCCGGCGCCCGGCGCGTCGCCCCGCTCGCTGTCGGCACCTCGGAAATCAACTACGGCGGCAAGCTGCGCGAGGTCATGGTCGCCGGCTCGACAGCCGAGTTCATCCCGATCCGCAACTTCGAGCTGGCCCAGGGCCAGGGTTTGCCGGAGGAGGACTGGAATCGCGGCTCCTCGGTCGCCGTCATCGGCGCCAAGATCCGCGAAGAAATGTTCGGCGCCAACCCGGCCATCGGCCAGCTCGTCCGCGTCGGCGACCGGCGGCTGCGCGTCATCGGAGTCCTCAAATCGACCGGCCAGGGCCTCGGCATGAATACCGACGAGCTGGTCATCGTGCCGGTTTCGCTGGCCCAGGCCATGTTCAACTCCAACACCCTGTTCCGCATCATGATCGAGGCCAACAGCCGCGATGCCATCCCCGGCACCAAGGACAGGGTGATGGAAACCATCAAGCAACGCCACCGCGGCGAGGAAGACATCACCGTCATCACCCAGGATGCCGTGCTGGCCACCTTCGACAAGCTGCTCGGCGCGCTGACCCTGGCCGTGGCGGGCATCGCCGCAATCAGCCTAGCTGTCGCCGGCATCTTGGTCATGAACGTCATGCTCGTCGCCGTCACCCAGCGCACCGGCGAAATCGGCCTGCTCAAGGCACTCGGCGCCACGGCGCGGACCATCCGCCTCGCTTTCCTGGCCGAAGCCGCCATGCTCTCCGCCGTCGGCGCCCTGGTCGGCTACCTGCTCGGTCAGCTTGGCGCCTTCACGCTGCGCCAGTTCTTCCCCGTCTTCCCGGCTTATCCGCCGGACTGGGCGGTCATCGCCGGCCTGAGCACGGCACTCGCCACCGGCCTGATCTTCGGCGTCATGCCGGCCCGTCGCGCCGCCCGGCTCGACCCGGTGCAAGCCTTGATGAAACACTAGCCATGCTCGCCGCCGACGCCCTCCAGCTCGCCATTCGCGCAATCACCGCGCAGCGCCTGCGCAGCTTTTTGACGCTGCTCGGCATCGCCGTCGGCATCGCGGCGGTCATCCTGCTCACCTCTATCGGCGAAGGCATCCACCGCTTCGTGCTCGGCGAATTCACCCAGTTCGGCACCAACGTCATCACCGTGGCGCCGGGCAAGACCAAGACAGGCGGCTCGCCCTCCGGCCTGCCGTCGAGCGCCCGGCCGCTGTCGCTCGACGACGCCAAATCGCTCGAACGCCTGCCACACGTCGTCGCCGTCACCCCCAACGTGCGCGGCAATGCCGAAGTCGAAGGCAACGGCCGGACGCGGCGGACGCTGATCTACGGCGTCAATGCCAAATTACCGCAAATTTTCCGGTCGACCGTGCAAAGTGGCCAGTTCCTGCCCGCAGACGACGAGACCAGCGCCCGCGCCTTCGTCGTCCTCGGTTCGAAAGTCAAAACCGAGCTGTTCGGCAGCGAAAACCCGCTTGGCCAGCGCCTGCGCATCGGCGGCCTGCATTTCCGGATCATCGGCGTCATGGCGCCGAAGGGACAGTTCCTCGGCATCGACCTCGACGACACCGCCTTCATCCCGGCGGCCCGCGGCCAAGAACTGTTCAACCGCGAAGGCGTCGATGAAATCAACATCGCTGCCGAAGAAGGCGTTCCCTCCGCGCTCATCGCCAACCGCCTCAAAGCCCACCTGATCGACCGTCACGGCCGAGAGGATTTCACCATCGTGACGCAGGAAGAGATGCTCAAAACGCTGTCCAACATCCTCAACGTGCTGACCATGGCCGTCGGCGCGCTCGGCGGCATTTCGCTGCTGGTCGGCGGCGTCGGCATCGTCACCATCATGACCATCGCCGTCACCGAACGCACCGGCGAAATCGGCCTGCTTGTCGCCCTCGGCGCCCCCCGGCGAACCATCCTCGCCCTCTTTCTCGGCGAAGCCGTCGCCCTCTCGGCGCTCGGCGGGCTATTCGGCCTGATCCTTGGCGTCGGCCTCGCCCAGCTCATCCACCTCGCCCTGCCCGCCCTGCCGGTGCACACGCCGATCAGCTTCGTCCTCCTCGCCGAAGGCATCGCCATCGCCATCGGTCTCGCCGCCGGCGTCCTGCCTGCAAGGAACGCCGCCCGCCTCGACCCGGTCGAAGCCCTGCGCACCGAATAGCGAAGCCGCCAACCATACGGCAACGTATGCTAGAGTTCGCCTTCGAATATCAACAGACCAAGCAAGGAGCCCAGCCATGGCGTATCACATCGACCAACTGCAACCCGGCATGTCCGCCAGCACGTCCAAGACCGTCACCGAAGCCGACATCATCCTGTTCGCCGGCATCTCGACCGACGTCAATCCGGCCCACCTCGACGAGGAATACGCCAAGACCACCATGTTCGGCGGCCGCATCGCCCACGGCATGCTGTCGGCTGGCTTTATTTCCGCCGTACTCGCCAACAAGCTGCCCGGTGCCGGCACCATCTACCTGTCGCAGACGCTCAAGTTCAAGGCCCCGGTTCGCCCCGGCGACACCGTCACCGCCACCGTCACCGTCAAGGAAGTCAATGTCGCCAAGAATCGCGTGGTGCTTGACACCGTGTGCACGGTCGGCGGCAAGGTCGTCATCGAAGGCGAATGCCAGATGATGCCGCCCGTCCGCGCCGCAGCACCGACCGGCACCGCCTGATTTTCGGCCAGTCGCAATAAAAACGCCGGCCCGGTTATTCACCGGCCGGCGTTTTTTTGTTTCTCCACGGTCAACCGGAAAAAACAGCCAAAATCAAAATGTCTCGTCAGCCCGCAAGAACCGCCACTGGCCGATTTCCAGCTCACCGAGCTTGACCCGGCCAATGCGCACCCGCTTCAACCCGATAACGCGCAAACCGACCAGTTCGCACATCCGGCGAATCTGGCGCTTCTTGCCTTCCTTCAGGATGAAGTGCAGCTGATCCTCGTTGAGCTGCTTGACCCGCGCCGGCTTGAGCGCCTGACCGTCAAGCTCCAGGCCATGGTTCAATAACTTCAGCCCGCCCTTGATCATCTCGCCAGCGACACGCACCAGATATTCCTTCTCGACCTGGCTATCGTCGCCGATCAGCTTCTTGGCAATACGACCATCCTGCGTCAGCACCAGCAAGCCGGTCGAATCGATGTCGAGCCGGCCGGACGGTGCCAGACTGCGCAACATCCACGGCTTGAACTCGGGGTCGCCCGACTGCTTGACCTGATTTTCCGGCGTAATCAGCGTAATCGCCGGCGTAAAGCCCGGTTCCGGCTGGCCGGAAACATAACCGACCGGTTTGTTGAGCAGCACCGTGACCTGCTTGGCCTGATCGAACTTGGCCTCTTTCGAAATCGAAACCTGCGCGCTCGGATCGATGCGCGAACCGAGTTCGCTGACCCGCTCGCCATCGACAAAAACCCAGCCGCGCTCGATCCACAGATCCGCCTCGCGCCGCGAACACATGCCGCGCTCCGACATTACCTTGGACAGGCGCACGCCCTCCGGCGGCGGACCATCGCGGACAACCGGCGCACGAACCACCGGCGCCGGCTTGGCCGCCCGCTCGGGACGATCCGCCTTGACACTCCACTCGGCCGGCGCAGCCTGAGCAACCGGCGCCGCTTTCGGTGCCGACGGCTTGCGCAGCGAAGAACCGCCACGCAGCGGCTTCTTGTCGATCGCCCGCGGCGAAGGCGTCGCCGAGCGACGAACGCCGAGCGTACCTTCCGGCAGCGCTGGCGCTTCTTCGTTTACTTCAACAGGCGCCGCAACCGGCACCTCAGCACGCACCGGCACAGCCTCGAACGATTTCGATTTTGGCCGTTTTTCCGGGTTGACCGTAGCATCGCGCCGCAACGCCTTTTTCGGCTCGGCTTCAGCCGCCGGGGCGTCCGGCTTGCGCCATTTCGCCCACGGATCGTCAGAAACGGCCTCGTTCGACGGCCGCTTCGGACGGGAATCCCTGTCGGAACCGCTCATCGCAGACCGAGGAGTTCAACCTCGAAAACCAGCGTTGCATTCGGCGGAATGACACCACCCGCGCCGCGGGCGCCGTAACCCAGATGCGGCGGAATGGTCAGCTTGCGCGTGCCGCCGATCTTCATGCCCTGGACGCCTTCGTCCCAGCCGCCGATAACCTGGCGCATGCCGAGCGAAAACTCGAACGGGTCGTTGCGATCCTTGCTCGAGTCGAACTTGCTGCCGTTGGTCAGCCAGCCCGTGTAATGCACGATGACCTGCTGGCCGGCCTTGGCCTCGGCGCCTTCGCCGACAACGGTATCTTCATAGACCAGCCCGGAGGCGGTGGTGATTTCAGCCATGGGAACTCCTTTTTTCAAAGACGGGCAGTTTACCACACCCCCTCGACAAGGCTTTGACTTGTCAGAGAATTTCCGTATAATGCGCGGTTCTTTGTAGCACCCTTTAGATTTATTTTCGGAGTCCAACCCATGTATGCGGTCATAAAAACCGGCGGTAAGCAGTAT